>NZ_AP023356.1:6697500-7007500 GCF_018324205.1 Actinoplanes ianthinogenes | reverse complement strand
GAACACCAGCCGGAGACTGTCCGGCTGGCCTCCAACGCCCTATCCGGGCATGGGATAGGGCCACCAGGACCAGCCCGGGGGTTGATCTCCGGAACCAGCCGCGGACAGTGAAGGGGCCGGCGATTGGTTTGGACGCGCCAGCGGCCAGATCGCCGGCCCCGGCCCGCGCGGGAGCATGCGATCCGTACCCCAGCGGACCTGCGTATATGGAAATGCCGAAAGGGGAGCCCGGGCATATCCCCGGACTCCCCGAGCCGCGAACCCCTATGCGACGATCGGGTCGCGGGAGCGCAGGCCGGCGATCCCGGCGATGATGCCGCCGATGCCGACGAAGCACAGCGTCGTCGCCCCGATGAAGACGAACGTCGCCAGGCCCAGCCCCGGCCAGACCAGCACCGCGATCGCCGCGAGCACCGCGAAGATGCCCAGGCCGATGCGCCAGCCGGCGCCGGATTCTCGGTGGCCGATGCTGGTGAAGATCTCGGCGAGGCCCTCCAGAAGCCAGCCCAGCGCCACGATGACCAGCAGCAGTGTCACCGAGCCGGCCAGGTTGCGCATGCAGAGGATGCCCAGCAGGCCGACCAGCACGCCGAAGATGACGCCGAGCACCCGCCCGGCCACCGGCGCGTCCGGGGTGAACGCGAACTGGAGGACCCGGATCACGCCCACGATCAGCAGATTCAGTCCGAACAGGAAGCCGACCACCTTCAGCGTGGCCGACGGCCAGGCGAACGCGATGATCCCCAGCACCAGGGCGAGCACCCCGGCGACCAGGGCCAGCCAACCGGCTTTTCGTCCCATTTACGCCCCCTCAAGGCAAAATGGGGGCCCGGCGGTCGGCCGGGCCCCACAGTGGTCAGCGGTACCGGACCTCGCGGCCGTGCACCGACAGGGCGTAGATGATCAGCACGTCGGTGGCGATCATGATGGTGCACCAGATCGGGTACGCCGGGAGGAACATCAGGTTCGCCAGGGCGCTCACCGCGGCGACGATGATGCCGACCACCCGGGCCCACATCTGCCCGAGGAACACCCCGATGCCGGCCAGCACCGCGATGATGCCGAGCAGCAGGTGGGTCCAGCCCCAGGTGGTGTAGTCGAAGGTCAGCACCAGACCGGAGTTGGTGGCGACGTAGTACTCGTCCTTGAAGATGGCGACCAGGCCCTCGATGGCCTGGAAGCCGCCCATCAGCAACAGCATGACGCCGGCGAACACCACCATGCCGACCCACGCGGTGGGTTCCCGGTGCGCCGAGGGCGGGATGTAAGGAGTCTCCTGATCCCTCACGTCTGCCATGTCGAATCCCTTCGTCTCAGTTCTCGGGGCGCCGGACCGGCGCCCGAGGGAGGTCGCTGAACGCCGCGGCGACGTACATCCCGACCAGCTCGGTGCGGGCCGCCGCGTGGGCGGCCACCTCGATCACCGCGCCGTCGGCCGTCCGCAGCCGCACCGCTATCGGGTTGCGCCCGCACTTGCGCCCCTCGTGGAGCGGAAGCACGTAGACGCCTTTCGGCGTGACCTGTGCGGCGAGCCGGACCGTCCGGTCGAAGACCGGTCCGCGCCGGATCACCAGCACCTCGCCGGACCAGCGCGCCCACACCCAGCGGGACCAGCTCCGGCTCAGCCGGCGCCAGCCCTGCGGGGACCGGCCGGCGGCCCGGATCCGGCACTCGAAGGTGGGACCGTCCTCGGCGAACGCCCGCCGCTTGCGTCGCTCCCGTGCGACGGCGGCGAGCACCGCGAGGAACATCAGGAACAACAGCGACGCCACCACGGGAACCCCTCACATTCTTCGATGGCATGCTCACCGGACCTCCCCGCCGGCCGCGTCATCCCCTTGGGATGAGACCGCGGAGGAGTCCCGGT
Source organism: Actinoplanes ianthinogenes (assembly GCF_018324205.1). Lineage (NCBI taxonomy): Bacteria > Bacillati > Actinomycetota > Actinomycetes > Micromonosporales > Micromonosporaceae > Actinoplanes > Actinoplanes ianthinogenes. Next base: position 7,005,633 of record NZ_AP023356.1, on the reverse strand, counting down.
TCCAGTTCCGTGGCCGCCAGTTCTCCACCACCTTGGCCACCGCGGTGACCAGGAAGAGCTGGCCGGTGAGCGCCTCGAACACGGCGATCGTCTGTGCCGGGTTGGAGACCGGCACGTGATCGCCGTACCCGGTGGTGGTCACCGTGACGAAGCTGAAGAACAACGCGTCGGCGAGCGACGGATCACCCTGCTCGCCGAAGAGCGGGCCGGGCTGGATCGCCGCCACGCACGAGTACGCGAACCCGAACGCCATCCCGATCAACAGGTACGCCGCGAGCGCCCCCAGCATGGTCTGCAGGTCGACCCGCTGCCGGCGTCCGAGGTCCCGGACGATCGCGATCGGTGCCAGCAGGTACAGCGCGCTCGCCGCGGAGAACGCCACCCCGGTCAGCACCCGCCACTGGGTGAAGGCGGTGAGCGTGGCCGCCGCGAGAGCGAGCACGAAGACCACCGCCCCGGCCAGCCGGAGTCCCGGGCGGGCCCGGGCCACCCGCAGTGACTGCCACACCGTCGCGGTCTGCACAGCCAGCAGCACTGCCACCAGCCAGCGTCGTTCCGCGAAGAGCGCCAGCACGTACGTGCTCACGATCAGGAGCAGGACCAGGCCGTACCCGTAGCGCGGAGTCATCCGGCCGGATCGTCGTCCGCCGGTAGCCGGCGTACCTCGATCAGGCGCAAGCCGAGCCCGTGAATCCGGGAGATCAGGCCGACCACCGCGGACTGATCCGGCAAATTCCCGTGCAGCACGGTCTCCGGCGGCTCGACGCTCACTGTCAGATCGCGTAATTCGGCGAGTACCTCGTCCGGGATCACTCCCGAGACCCGGACCTGGTAGGTCGCATCCGGCATCACATTGCCCCCTAGTTCACGAACTGTTCCGAGCCGGCCGAGTTGGCGGACGGCCTGGTCTGCTTCAGCAGCCCGAGCCGGAACAGCCGCTCGATGCGGCGGACCGTGAACGGGTGCGACTGCGGCAACTGCGCCAGCTCCACCCAGAACCCGCGCAGTGCCCTGCCCTGGCGCAGCAACTGGTCGACGTCGGTGGTGTGCTCGGTGTACCGCCCGGACGCCAGCAGGACCAGGCCGGTCGCGCCGGTCGGGCACAGGTAGGCGCCGTGCCGGTCGCAGGAGTACTCCCGCAGCCGGGACAGCGTGGGGCCGAGCACCGGGATCCGCTCCGAGTAGGCGACCGAGAGCTGGTACCACAGCGCGACGTGGTGAAGGTGGATGTGGCCCATCTCGTGGCCGAGGATGAACCGCAGCCCATCGCGGTTGTTCTGCTGAAGGTTGACGAAGAGCTCATTGGAGAGCACCACGTAGTCATGTCCGGTGGCCTGCGCCGCGAAGGCGTTCAGCGTGCCGTTCCCGTTGGCCAGGTAGATCGACGGCCGGCGGGGCAGACCCAGCCGGTGCGCGAAGTCGTCGGCGGTCCGGTACAGCTCGCCGTACTGGTGCGGGCTCAGCTCCACCGCGGTGCCGCGCACCGAGGCCCGCTGCGTCTCACGGATGATCACCAGAGCCGGCACCAGCAGGAGCAGCCCGATGAACGCACTGCGGATCGCGGTGCCCCACCCCGACTCGACCACCCGTTCGGGGAGGAACGGCAGGGTGATCGCCGCCTGGATGATCAACCAGATGATGATCAGGTTGAGCACCACCATGAACACGTAGAACGGTTTCTCCGCCGGGTGCCGCAAACGCTTGCCGACCGCTGATGACGTCGACACAGCCGGTCTCCTCTCTGGTCTCCCCGCGGATCGGCGTGCCGCGGCTCCATGCCGACGGTCCACCCAGGAAAGGTTCCGCACCTCATCCCCTTGGAATGAGGCCGCCGGGAAAGGCTGCGGCGACGCTGAGGCAAGACCGGGAGAGCGGTTCGCCGCCGGACCGCGGGCGCTCGCGACCACCATTGCTTGCGTACGCCGTGAGCACCCGTCCCGCGGTCACCCGCGAGAGCCGCGCCCGCCGTACGAAAAGGAGCCCAAGGTGATCGACAACCGTGAGCGTCGCTGGCTCGCCCGCCTCGCGTTCGTCGCGGCCGCAGCCGCCACCGTGCTGGTCCTCGCGGTCGCCGGGCTGCGCGGCAGCCTCGGCCTGCTGCTGGTCGGCGTGCTCGGCAGCGCGGTGACCCTGGCCGCCGCCTGGCTGTTCCTCACCCACCGCGGATTGCTGCGCTGGCTCGCCGGCCTGGTGACGGTGCTCTCCCCGGTGGTGGTGGCGGTGCTGTTCGCCCGCGCCAACCTGATCTGGGTGGTGGTGGCGTTCGGCCTGCTCTGGGCCGGCGCCGTGGCCGCCGGCCGGCGGGCGCTGGCGGCCCAGCCCGAGGAACCCACGGTGCTGCGCACCCCGGCCCCGCGGCGGCCGTTCCTGATCATGAATCCGCGCTCCGGCGGCGGGAAGGTCGGCAAGTTCCGGCTCGACGAGAAGGCCCGGGAGCTGGGCGCCGAGGTGTTCCTGCTGGACGGCCCGGCCGTGGACGTCGCCGAGGTGGCCCGGCAGGCGATCCGGGACGGCGCCGACCTGCTCGGGGTGGCCGGCGGCGACGGCACGCAGGCCCTGGTCGCCGGGGTGGCCGCCGAGCACGGCATCCCGTTCCTGGTGATCTCCGCGGGCACCCGCAACCACTTCGCCCTGGACCTGGGCCTGGACCGGGAGAACCCGGCGGCCTGCCTGGACGCGCTCACCGACGGCGAGGAGGTGCGGATCGACCTGGGCCGGATCGGCGACCGGACGTTCGTCAACAACGCCTCGTTCGGCGCCTACGCGACCGTGGTGCAGAGCGCGGAGTACCGGGACGACAAGATCGGCACCGCGCTGGACCTGCTGCCGTCCGCGCTGACCGGGGCGTCACCGCTGGAGCTGACCGTGGACGGGACCACGGTGAGCGGGCCGCAGGCCGTGCTGATCAGCAACAACGCGTACCGCCCCGACTCCGGGCAGCGGGCCGCCATGGACCGGGGTGAGCTCGGCGTGCTCGCGGTGACCGTGCGCGGCGCGCTGGACGCGGCCGGGCTGCTCGGCCGGCGGGGCCGGGACCGGGCGCTGACCGTGCGGACCGCGCACGAGGCGATCGTCGACGCCGACCTGGCCGAGGTGCCGGTCGGGGTGGACGGCGAGGCGCTGGTGCTGGCCACCCCGGTGCACTGCGAGATCCGGCCCGGCGCGCTGCGGGTCCGGCTGCCCCGGCAGCGGCCCGGTGTGCCGACGCCTCCCCCGCAGCTGGACTGGACCCGCTTGCGGAAACTCGCGCTCTCCACCGGCGCCGACGCGGTCGCCGCATGAGAAGAGGCCCGGAAGCCAGCGGTTTCCGGGCCTCTCGTCACTGACCGCTACCGGCGGCGGTCGACACGCCGGACGGTGCGTCGGGCGGTCCGCCGGCCGGTGCGCCGGGCGACTCTCCGTGAACCGAACATGTCAGTCTCCCCTCCTCAGGACCGCGAGGTCTCCAGGTCGTGCAGAACCTTGGCTTCTTCGGCACTCACCAGTCCGATCCCGATCAGGTCGAGCGGGCTGATGAACCCGTCCGCCAGCCGGAACCCGCCGGCCCGCGCGATCGCGTCGCGCAGCGGCACCGCCCAGTGGTGCTCGATCAGCAGCAGCGCGGCGGCGCTGTCGTTCGGGATCTCCGCGAGCACGTCCCAGGCCTGCGGGTCGTCGAAGACCGCGACCCGCCCCTCGGCGTCGGCCGCGGCGGCGCCGAGCAGGGCGCCCGCCTCCAGCCCCTCCTCGCCCTCGATGCCGAGGCCGATCAGCGCGCCGATCTTGCTGCCGAGCTCGACGGCCTCCTCCCGGGTCAGGTTGCTGAGGTGCTCGACCTCGATCTCGCCCTCCGCGTCCTTGTAGACGGCGAGCGCGTCGATCACCCGCACCGTGTCGTTCTGGCGCAGCCGTTCCAGCTCGGCGATGACCTCGCCGTGGAAGTCCGGGTGCTGGAATCCCAGCACAATCAACTGGACGGGTCCGATGGCCATTTGTCGCTCCTTCTCGAATCCCCTGCTTTCCGTCCGATCCTCGGTTCGGCGGCCCGGATCCCGCCTCATCCGGCACGGGTGAGGCCCCGGATCCGGCCCGCGCGGCACGCTGACGGCCATGAAGCGCATCCTCGTCGTCGCACTGCTGGTCCTCGGCATGGCAGGCTGCTCGTCTTCGTCGGCCTCGTCCCCGGCCGCCGCCCCGGCGGTCTGCGACAGCTGGGAGGCGGTGCAGGTGACCGTCGACCACATCAAGAACGTCAACGTCTCGGAGAACGGGCTGACCGCCCTGCGGCCGTACCTGACCCAGCTCCAGCAGGAGCTGAACCAGCTCTACCTGGACGCCAAGGCGCAGTTCGCGCCGCAGGCCGAGGCGCTCAAGGCGGCCACCGACCGAGTCCGCACGGATCTGCAGGCGGCGCAGGCCAGCCCGGACCGGACCACCCTGGCCGCCGTGCGCAGCTCGGTCGCCGAACTCCGGAGCAGCGCCGACGGCCTGCACACCGCGATGGCCTCGACCTGTTGAAAGGGGCGCTGACGTCATGGAGATCGAGGAGAGCCGGGCCAGCGGCTGGGTCGCCTGGGTGCTGTTCGGTGGCATCCTGCTGGTGCTGCTCGGCGCCGTGCACCTGACCGTCGGCCTGATCGCCCTGCTGCGCCCGGAGGTCCTGGCCGACACCCGCTCCGAGCACCTGTTCTCGATGCCGCTGACCGGGCTGGCCTGGGTGCACCTGGCGCTCGGCGTGGTCGCGCTGGTCACCGGGGTCGGACTGATCCGCGGGGTGGCCTGGGCCCGGATCGTGGCCATCGTCATCGCGCTGCTGACCGCTCTGGTGAACTTCGCGTTCATCGCGGTGTACCCGGCCTGGTCGGTGATCGCGATCGTGCTGGCCACGCTGATCGCCTGGGCGGTCGCGGCGCACGGCGGCGAGGTCGCCGACGCGTACGGCCGGTGATCCGCCGGCTCGACGAGTGGCAGCGGCGGCACCGGCTCCCCGGATTCGGGTACGCCGTCGTCTGCAAGTACTTCGACGACGGCGGCCCCCGGGAAGCGGCGCTGATCACCTATTACGGGTTCCTCGGCATGTTCCCGGTGCTGCTGCTCGCCGTCACCATCGTGAGCGAGGTCCTGCGCAACCGTCCCGAGCTGCGTCTGCAGATCATCGACGGGTTCGTGCCGCCGGCGCTGCGGGCGGACGTGGACGCCGCGGTGGCGAGCATGCCCACGTCGCACGCGGCGTGGATCGTCGGCATCCTGGGGCTCGCGTACACCGCGACCGGGGTGGTGCTCTCGGCGTATTTCACGCTCAACCATCTGGCGGCCGTGGCGTGGCGTGACCGGACCGGTTACGTCTCCCGTTACCTGCGTGTGCTGGGTGCCCTGCTGGTCCTGCTGGCCGGGATCGTGGGCACCGCGCTGCTGCCCGCGGCCGCCGCGTTCGTCACCGCGTTCGCCGTGTTGTGGCTGCTCGCCTGGCTGCTGCTGGACCGGCCGGCGCCGCTGCGCGCGCTCTGGCCGGCCGCCCTGCTGGGCGCCGGCGCGGTGACGCTGATGCTGGAACTGGGCGCCTGGCTGCTGCCCCGGCTGATCCGCGGGGCCGGGCCGGTCTACGGCGGGTTCGCCACCGTAGCCGGCATCTTCACCCTGCTCTACCTGCTGAGCAACGCCCTGGTGCTGTCGGCCGAGGTGGCCGCCGTCCGCTGGGCCTCGCTCTGGCCGCGGGCCCTGGACCCGTCCCGGCCGACGGCGGCCGACCTGCGCCTGGTCGCCCTGCTCAAGCGCGAACAGGAGCGGTTCGGTCCGGCAGGAGCCACGCCGCCGCCAGACCGATGAGCCCGGCCAGCGCGACCGAGATCATCGCCACGCTGTAGGCCGTGCCGGGCCGCGAGCCGATCCCGGCCACCAGGATGGTGCCGGCCACCGCGCCGCCCAGCGCCGACCCCAGGTTGGAGACACTGCGGGACAGCCCCGAGATCTCGCCTTGCAGGTCCTCGCCGAACGCGGACTGCACCACGTTCACCGACGGGGTGAGCATGCCGCCCAGTCCGAAACCGATCACGAACAGGCCGGGCACGAACATCCACACCGACTTCGAGATCAGCACCAGGGTCAGCAGCAGCACCACGCCGGCCACGGTGATCAGGAAGCCGGCCACGATCAGCGTGCGCTGCGCCCGGCGCTTGGCGAACCGCTCGGCGGCGAGCGAGGAGATCAGCAGGCCGGCCGTGGTCGCGGTGAACACCACGCCGGTCTCGATGGCGTTGTAGCCCCGCTCCACCTGCAGATAGGCCGACACCACGAAGGACGTGCCCATCAGCATCAGCCACTGCATGCTCTGGGTGATCATGCCGAGGTTCGAGGTCTTGTTCTTGAACAGCTCGGTGGAGAGCAGCGGCTCCTTCCCGGCGCGTTCCTTGGCCCGCACCGTGGCGAAGAACCAGACCAGCACGGCCGCCCCGGCGACCAGCAGGCCCAGCATCACCCAGACGTTGTCGTCGGCGGCCAGGATGCCGGAGACGATCAGCACCAGGCCGAGCGCGGAGAGCACCGCGCCGAGCGGGTCGGTCGGCCGGGTCGGGTCGGCCGGCAGCGGGTCGGTCACCCAGCGGCGGCTCAGAATCGCGATCAGCAGCACCACGGCGGCCTGGAACAGGAACGCGGCACGCCAGCTGATCGCGGTCGAGATGAAGCCACCGATCAGCGGGCCGGTCGCCGCGCCGATCCCGCCCAGCGCGCTGATCATGCCGAACGCCCGGGCCCGCGAGGTGAGGTCCTTGAAGAGCAGCGTGGTGAGGATGTAGACCGGCGGGATCAGCATCGCGGTGCCGATGCCCTCCAGGATCGAGTTGCCCAGGATCAGGATGCCCAGGCCGGGTGCGGCGGCGCTGATCAGCGCACCGATCCCGTAGACCAGCAGCCCGATGGTGAGGCACCTCTTCCGGCCGATCCGGTCGGTCAGCTTGCCACCGGGGATCATCAGCGCGGCCATCACCAGCAGGAAGATGGTGATGGCCAGCTGGACCCCGGCCACCGTGGTGTCGAGGTCCTCGCTGATGTCGTTGATCATCACGTTCATGTTCGAGCCGGCGAAGCTGCAGATGAACTGCGCCAGCGCGAACGGGATCAGCGCCCTTCTGAGTGCGGGCGAGAAACGCCCGGTCCTGGTCTGTTCCGCCATCGCGGCACCGCCTTCGTCGTCCGCTCCCGATACCGGACGAACGCTGCCCGCCCCGGCGGCCCCGGGCATCCTCCCCCGCGCATGACCCGCTAGTAGCGGCCACCCCAGCGGCTGTCCCGGCTCCAGCGCGGGCCGACCTCCATCCACTCCCGGCCCCAGGCCCGGTCCCGCTTGCGGTCCAGCACCCCACGGCCGATCCGGTGCAACCCGACCAGCGCGGCACACAGGCACAACGTCACCGCGGCGCCGACCAGGACCGCCTGCGAAGCGGGGTTGCGGTTGGCCGGCGGCATCCGCAGCGTCCCGGTGTCGTCCACCCAGATCGGCACCCGGGCGCCGGTCCGCGCGTCGGCGGTGGTCTGCACCACACCGCTGCGCACCGACCCGTCCGGCGCCGTCCAGGTGGCCTTGGCCGCCTGCGGGGCGGCGGTCCGGGCGCCGTCCGCCGCGGCCGGCGTGGCGTCCTCCATCAGCACCGCGTCGATCTGGAAGGTGTGCTGCCGCTCCCACTGCTGCGCCCGCAGGTCCTGCCGGTAACTGGCCTCGCCGGCCCACCAGGCCAGCAGCGGCGCCCCCGCCAGGAACGAGAAGACCAGCACGAACACCATGAGACTCTCGAAACGGTCCGTGCCACGCCGCAATACGTTGCGTTCCCAGCCGAACCGGCGCGCGACCCGACGCCCGATCATGTTCCAGCTCCCTCTCCCCGCGGTCCTCACCGGCCCGGCGAGCATCACCCGGAAACCTGTGCCGGCGACGCACATCGGCGCACCGGGGCCTTCATGATCTGCGCGGCGGGGCACGGCCGTCGCCATTCGCCACGGGTGAATCACCCCGCCCGGGTGAGGGCCCGGGGCGGCGGTTCCGGCCACCCTTAGGCCCATGACCGGTACGCGAATCCGCCTGACCCACGAGTCCGCGGAGGCTACGGCATCCGGCATCTACGGCATCATCGTCGGCGCGGCCGTGCTGGTCGCCGGCCATGCGCTGACCGCCTGGCAGGACGTCCTGGCGGTGCTGATCACCCTGATCGTCTACTGGGCCGCGGAGCGCTACGCCCGGATCGTGGCCGAGCGGATCCACGAGGGTCACCGCCCCGCCTGGCACATCATCCGCGAACAGGTGACCAGCGGCTGGGAGATGGTCACCGCCTCGATCCTGCCCCTGCTCACCCTGGTCGTGGTCCGCGTCTCCGGCGCCGCGCTGGTCACCGCCGAGGTCGCCTCCCTGGCGGTCAGCACCGTCCTGCTCTGCCTGGCCGGCTGGCGGGTCGGCGCGGGCGGCCGGCTCACCACGGGCGAGCGCGTGGTGTCCACCCTGGTGGCCGGCTCGTTCGGCGCCGCCCTGGTCGTCCTCAAGACCCTGCTGCACTGATCGTGCTCAGCCGATCCTCAAGGATCGGAGCAGCGTCATTATCCGGCCGGTCTCCCAGCCCCGGTCCGCGTCATACCGCTCGGTCACCGTGATCGCCTCGGTGTCGACGCGGATCAGGCTCCAGGACCGCGGCACCCCCCGGGTCCGATGGCTGGTCGCGGTCCCCGCCACCACCACCGCGACACCCTCGATCCGCCGGACGTCCGGGATGTGCGTGTGCCCGGCCAGGATCAGGTCGACGCCGGCCGTGCGCGCCGCCCGCAGGAACCGCCGCCGCCCGGCGAGGGCGGTCCCGACCGGCGGGTGGTGCAGCGCGATCACCTTGACGTCGTCCTCCGGGGCGGCCCCGAACACCGAGGTGATCAGCTCGGCCTGCCGGCCGGTGATCAGCCCGTCCTTCCACCGCCACCGCGGCATCGACTGGAGACCGAGGGCGGTCAGCCCGGGCAGGCCGGCGACCGGGTCCAGGTCGTCGTCGATCCAGGCCCGATAGCGTTCGTACGGCTCGGCCAGCCGCAACGGGCTGATCAGCGGCAGGTCGTGGTTCCCGGTCACCGCCAGCAGCGGCCGCGGCAGCTCCTCGAGCACCGCCCGGGCCAGCGTGAACTCCCGGGGCCGGGCGCGCATCGTCCAGTCCCCGGTGACCACGGTGAGGTCCGGCGCGGCGGCCGCCACGTCGGCGATCAGGCTCGGCACCGCGTCCGGCTCGTGCGCTCCCAGGTGCAGGTCGGACAGGTGCGCGACGGTCAGCACGGCGCCGGCCCGGCCGGAGGGAGTCCGGGCCGGGCCGGCGGGGTGAGTGCGGCGACGACACTCACCGGGAGGGGAAGCCCTCTCCGCTGGGTGTCACCACGGTCCCCGCCTTGCCGGCCAGGATCGCGGCGGCGTCCTCCAGCGCTCCGATCGCCGACAGTCCCCCGGTCAACTCGGTGAACCGGCAGACCGCCTCCACCTTCGGCCCCATCGACCCGGCCGGGAAGTCCTCCCGGCGCAGCTCGGCCGGGGTGGCCCGGGAGATCGGCTCGGGCGACGGGCCGCCGAACCCGCGCAGCACCGCCGGCACGTCGGTGAGCAGCAGCAGCGCGTCGGCGTCCAGGGACTCGGCGAGGACCGCCGTGGCCAGGTCCTTGTCCACCACCGCCTCCACCCCGCGCAGCCGGCCGTCGGCCTCGTCGCGGACCACCGGGATGCCGCCGCCGCCGGCACAGACCACGACCGTACCGTCGTACAGCAACGACCGGATGATCCGGGTTTCCACGATCCGCTGCGGCTGCGGCGACGGCACCACCCGCCGCCAGTTCGCGCCGTCCGCGGCGACCGCCCAGCCGCGCTCGGCGGCCAGGCGCTTCGCGGTCACCTCGTCGTAGACGGCGCCGACGAACTTGGTCGGCTTCCCGAACGCCGGGTCGGCCGCCGAGACCAGCGTCTGGTCCAGGATCGCGGCGACCTGCCGGCCGGGCAGCGCGTTCTGCAGGGCCTGGAGGAGCCAGTACCCGATCATGCCCTGGGTCTGCGCGCCCAGCACGTCGAACGGGTACGGCACGGCCAGCAGCGGATCCGCCGCCGACTCCAGGGCGAGCATCCCGACCTGCGGCCCGTTGCCGTGGGTGATCACGATCTCGTGCTCCGCGGCGAGCGGCGCGAGCGCCTCGACCGCGCGGATCGCGTTGGCCTGCTGCACCGCGGCGTCCGGTCGCTGACCGCGCTGGAGCAGCGCGTTCCCCCCGATCGCGATGACGATGCGCATCGCTCAGACCCCCAGGGTCGCGACCATCACGGCCTTGATCGTGTGCATCCGGTTCTCCGCCTGGTCGAAGACGATCGAGGACGGCGACTCGAACACCTCGTTGGTGATCTCCAGCGACGCCAGGCCGGTGTGCTCGTAGATCTCCTCGCCCACCTTGGTGTGCCGGTCGTGGAAGGCCGGCAGGCAGTGCATCACCTTGGTGGCCGGGTTGCCGGTGGCCCGGACCACGTCCATGTTGATCTGGTACGGCTTGAGCAGCCGGATCCGCTCGTCCCAGGCGTCCTTGGGCTCCCCCATCGACAGCCAGACGTCGGTGTACAGGAAGTCCGCGCCCCGCACGCCCTCCCGCACGTCGGTGGTGTGGGTGATCCGGGCCCCGGTGGTCTCGGCGATCGCCTGGGCCGCCTTGATCACCTCGTCCGGGTTCCACCGCGACTCGGGCGCGACCATCCGCACGTCCATGCCCATCATGGCGCCGGCCACCAGCAGCGAGTTGCCCATGTTGTTGTGCGCGTCGCCGAGGAACGCGAACGCCACCTCGTTGTCGTGCTTGACCGTGTGCTCGCGCATGGTGAGCAGGTCGCAGAGGGTCTGGGTGGGGTGCCACTCGTCGGTCAGCCCGTTCCACACCGGCACACCGGCGTACCGGGCCAGGGTCTCCACGCTCTCCTGGCCGAAGCCGCGGTACTCCAGGCCGTCGTAGAAGCGGCCGAGCACCCGGGCGGTGTCCTCGACCGACTCCTTGTGCCCGAGCTGGGTGCTGCCCGGGTCCAGGAACGTGACGTGCGCGCCCTGGTCGTGCGCCGCCACCTCGAACGCGCAGCGGGTCCGGGTGGAGGTCTTCTCGAAGATCAGCGCGATGTTCTTGCCGGTCAGCCGTGGCACCTCGGTGCCGGTGTACTTGGCGGCCTTGAGCTGGGCGGACAGCCGCAGCAGGAATCGCCACTCGTCCGGGGTGAAGTCGAGTTCCTTGAGGAAGCTGCGGTTACGCAGATTGACGGACATTTCCGTGCCTCTCAGATGGCGTCGCGTTCGATCGGACAGGTCATGCAGCGCGGGCCGCCGCGGCCACGACCCAGCTCGCCGCCGGCGATGGTGATCACTTCGATGCCCTGCCGGCGCAGGAACGTGTTGGTGGTGACGTTCCGCTCGTAGCCGACGATCACCCCCGGCTCGACGGCCAGGAAGTTGTTCCCGTCGTCCCACTGCTCCCGCTGGGCGGCCCGGATGTCCTCGTTGGTCTCCAGCACCCGGATCTTGTCGATGCCCAGGGTCTCCGCGATGGTGGCGAACAGGTCGGGGTTGCGGACCACCTGGAGCCCGTCCGGGTCGGTGTCCGGCAGCACGGTCCACGACCGCAGCTCGCCCTCCAGGTACGGGTACATCACGAAGGTGTCCCGGTCGATCATGGTCATCACCGTGTCGAGGTGCATCATCGCGTGCGAGTGCGGCAGCTCGATGGCGATCACCTTGGTCGCGGCGCCGGCCTGGAACAGGTTGCGGGCGAGGTTCTCCACGCCCATCGCGGTGGACCGCTCGCCCAGCCCGATCATCACGGCGCCGTTGCCGAGCACGTGGATGTCGCCGCCCTCCAGGGTGGCCGGCTGGTGCGGCGTGTCGTCACCGCCGTACCAGGTCTCGAAGTCGGCCAGGGCGAACATCGGGTGGAAGCGGTAGATGGCCGAGCTGTGCACCGACTCGCGCAGCCGGGCGGCCATCGCCATCGGGTTGATGCTGACCCCGCCGTAGATCCAGGCCGAGTTGTCCCGCTGGAACAGGTGGTTGGGCAGCGGGGTGAGCACGAAGTCGTCGGCGCTCATCAGCTCCCAGCGCAGGCTGTTCACGGTGAACCCGGCCAGCTCCTGCTTGAGCACGCCGCCGATCAGGTAGTCGGCGAGCTTGGTGCTCTCCGCCTGCTCGGCGAGCCGGCGCAGCGGCCCGGTCAGGGTCGGCCCGACCGTGTCCTCGGTGATGATCCGGTCCAGCACCCAGCCGCGGGCGTGCGGGATGTCCAGCACGTCGGCGAGCAGCTGGGCGAAGTAGTGCACCTTGATCCCGCGCTCGCGCAGCACCTCGGCGAACGCGTCGTGCTCCTCGCGGGCCCGCTTGGCCCAGAGGATGTCGTCGAAGAGCAGGTCCCGGACGTTGTCCGGGGTGAGCCGGCTGAGCTCGACGCCGGGGCGGTGCAGGATCACCTGGCGCAGCCGGCCGGTCTCGGAGTCGACGTGGAATGGCATGGTGATCCTCCGATCACTCGTAGGCCGGGACCGGTGGTGGTGCGGTCATCCGGTTGCGGACGGAGAGGTAGACCGGCACGCCGAGCAGGAACGCGCCGCCGGCCATCAGGAACGGACCCCAGACCACGTACCAGTGCTCCTGTCCGGTGTTGCGCGAGTACCAGACGAACAGGATCGAGAAGATCAGGCTGAGCAGCGCGATCGTGGAGTCCCGGGCGAACCGCGCGCCGTTGCCCGCGCGGCGGTCCTGGACGCGCCACTTGAGCTGGGCGAGGGCGGAGAACGCGTACGGGATGGCCGCGGTGATCCCGGTCATCAGCACCAGCGTGTTGAAGACCGTGGCCCCGCTGGCGCCCATGTAGCTGACCACCATCGCCAGGCTGCCGAGAATCGTCGACGAGAGGATGCCGGCGGTCGGCACCCCGCGCCGCGAGACCTTGCCGAAGACGGCCGGGAACACCCCGTCCTTCGCGGCGGCCAGCGGCATCTCGGCGCAGATCATGGTCCAGCCGTTGAGCGCGCCGAACCCGGAGACGATCACCGCGAGGGCGGTCAGGTCGCCGGCCCAGGTGCCCCCGCCGGCCATCAGGTTGGCGGCGACCGAGTACGACGCCTTGTCGCCGGCGAGCGTGGTGGCCGGCACGATGCCGAACACCGCGATCATCGAGAGCAGATAGACGACGGCGGCGCCGAGCGTCCCGAGCACGGTGGCCTTGGGCACGTTCCGGGCCGGGTCGCGGACCTTGGCGGCGGCCACCGCGGCGCACTCCACGCCGAGGTAGCTGAACAGGCAGATCGCCATGGCGCTGCCGATCGCCGTCCAGTCGCTGTCACCGCTGAGGTTGGCCGGCGTGTAGTTGGCGGTGCTGATGAAGAACAGGCCCGCGGTCGACATGATCACCAGCGGGATGAACTTGATGACGGTGGTCCAGAGCTGGACGGCGCCCATGTTCTGCACACCGGTCAGGTTGATCAGCGCCGGGATCCAGAGGCCGACGAGCGCGATCACGATGGACCAGGCGGTCTTGCCGTCCTGGTTGATGAAGTGCTCGACGTAGAAGACCCAGCCGGTGACGATCGCGGCGTTCCCGGCCCAGGCGGTGATCCAGTACGACCAGGCGTTGGCGAAACCGACCGTGTTGCCGAAGGCGGAGCGGGCGTACGCGTACGGCCCGCCGTCGGCCGGCACCCGCCGGGACAGCACGGCGAACATCAGCGCCAGGGCGAGGGCGCCGACCGTGGTCAGCGCCATCGCCAGGATGCTGATCGGGCCGATGCCGGAGAGCGAGTACGGCAGGTTGAAGATCCCGACGCCGATGATGGTGCCCAGGATCAGCGCGGTGGCCTGCGGCAGACCGAGCTTGCGGTCCACCGTCCTCTCCGGGGCGGTGGTCATGGCGCGGCCGGCTCGAAGCGGCCGAGCTCGTCCGCGCCCTTCTGGATCACGCCGTAGCTCGACTCGGGGACCGGTTGCCAGGTGCCCTCCAGGTCACCGAGCGGCTCGGAGACGACCAGCCGGGTCTCGTCGGAGACCTCCTGGAGCCGGGCGTTGTCCGGGTAGAGCCGCTTCAACGCGGAGGTCTCGGTGCTGTAGAACAGCGACCGGCTGTGCCCCTCGCTGGAGTAGCGGAACGCCCAGACCTTGTCCCCGTCCGTGGTGGCCACCGTCATCTGCAGCGGGTTCTCCACGTTGTGCGCGCTGCCCACCGCCTCGACCAGCCCGGCCATCCGCTCCACCGCGGCCACCGGCCGGTCCCGCAGGCCGAAGGTGAGCGCCAGGTGGAACATCACCTCGGAGTCGGTGGACCCGGCCAGCGACGGGTAGAGCCGCGGGTCGATGGCGAGCACCAGGTCGCGCTTGAGCTTGGCGAACTCGCGGATCGACCCGTTGTGCAGCCACAGCCAGTTCTCGTGCCGGAACGGGTGGCAGTTGGTCTGCTGCACCGCGGTGCCGGTGCTGGCCCGGATGTGCGCCAGGAACAGCGGCGACATCGTGGACCGGGCGATCTCCCGCAGGTTGGCGTCGCTCCAGGCCGGCCCCACGCCGCGGAACAGCGCCGGGTCGGCCGGGCCGTCCACCGGGTACCAGCCGACCCCGAACCCGTCGCCGTTGGTGGTCTCCACTCCCATCCGGGAGTGCATGCTCTGGTCGATCAGCGAATGTCGTGGTTTGTAGAGCAGTTCCTCGAGACGGATCGGGGTGCCTGAGTAGGCCAGCCAGCGACACATCGCGGGCTCCTTCCGATGTCGATGATGGTCATCGTCTCCGCGCGGGAGGCGGCGGGACTCACCCCGGCGGGGTGAGCTTCTTGAGACAGCCGCTCAGATATCGATAAACGTCGTCGGCGCCGACCAGCGGGCCCGGCTCCGGCCAATCCCGCGGGCGGATCAGCACCGGCCGGTTCTGCTGACCGCCGAGCCCGCCGTGGCAGCCGATCAGCTCCTCGAACGCCGCGACCTCCTGGCTGACCGGGTCCCACAGGCTGTTCACCACCAGGTCCCCGGTGTTCGCGAGGCGGTCGTGCCGGCGCAGGTCGTCGGCCGCGTGCGGCCCGAACCCGAGCAGCGGATCGACACCCAGGACGTGGTCGTCGTCCAGCCAGCGGCGCCCGTCCGGACCGAGGACGATCGGGCCCTCCCGCTCCGAGCGGACCAGCACCCAGCCGATCCCGGGATGGGCGGTCAGCCCGGGCAGCAGCTCCGGGTAGCTCTCGGTGATCTCTTCGAGGGTCACCCGCCCCGGTCGCCGCGGGAAATAGACGAGAGCGAGATTTCCCGACGCCGCGACCACGAGCTCGGGACGGTCCGCCGTCCCTTCCGGTTCCGGCTTTCCGGTACGCCCGATGCCCGCCCGCAGGTTCCGCGCCCGCCCGGCCTGCTCGTCCTCGTCCGGCACCACCACGTCCTCGGTCGTGGTCAGCCGCGCCACCAGGTCCTCCAGCCGGATCCCGTACCGCTGCCGGAACGTCGACCCCTGGCTCTGCCCGTGGTCGGAGAGCACCACGAACCGGTACGGCCGGGGCGCCGCCGCCGCGACCTCCTCGAGGATGGCCAGCGCCGCGTCGATCCCCTCCAGCGACGCCAGCGACTCCGGCCGGGCCGGCCCGGCGTGGTGCGCGATCTCGTCGTAGTCGACGAAGTCGCAGTACACCGCCGGCGCCCCGCGCATCATCTGCTCGGCGAGCACGGCCAGGTTCAGGTGCCGCAGCAGCACGTTGGTGACGCCCCGGAGCAGCACGTACGACCAGATGCGGCGCATCCGCGGGCGGACCCGGCGCAGCCGCTGCCGGCGTGCCTGGTGCAGCTCCTTGACGATCTCGCCGACGGTCAGCACCAGCGAGCGGGTCAGGCCGAACGGGTCGAGCAGGTACGAGCTGACGTACCGGCGCGGACCGTTGCCGCGCCGGGCGGTGCTCATGGTGAGCAGCGAGGTCGGCGCGTCGCCGGAGAACACGTTGCTGACGCTCACCCCGCCGTCGGCGAGCAGCCCCTGCCCGTCCGAGCAGCGGCTCTCCACCAGCGCGGCGTCCTGCGGGTGGTTGGTGACGACCAGCCGGCCGGCGTCCTTCTCGTACCAGCGGAAGGCCGGGATCTGGGCGCTCGCCCCGTGCAGCAGGCCGGCCTGGCTGGCCGGGGTGGTGGCCGGCAGCTGGGCGTGCCACTCGGTCATCACGTGGCTGCCGCCGGACAGCCACCGGCCCAGGGTGGGCAGGTTGCCGGCGTCGACCGCCCAGCGCGCGAGCGGCGCGGAGAGCCCGTCGATCTGCAGGAACAGCACGCCCGGGACCTCGCTGGGCGGCACCTGTCTGCGGAAGCGCCGGTTGACCCGGAGGAGATGCTGGGTGACCGCGCCGTCCTGTCCCGCCGTGACCACCCAGAGGCCCACGCTCATCAGCGCCCCGCCGATCCAGGCCGCCCAGAAGGCCGCCCAGAACTCGGTCACGTGCACTCCCGGCGCCAGCAACAACGCGGCCCAGACCACCAGCGCCTGGCAGACCAGCCAGCCGGCCACCACGCCGGCCCAGCCGAGCGCCGAGAGCAGGCGCACCATGATCGGCCGGATGACCGCACCGAGCGCGGTGACCAGGATCGCGACGGCCAGCACCGACCAGCCGTCGTCCGCGCTGATCCCGGGGAGCACGCCGATCGTCACGCCGACGACGGCCGTCCCGAGTCCGACCGTGACGAGAAGCTCCCTGACCCGCATGGCCACAGCGTCCCGGCCGCCCGGCGGCGCCACCTCACTCCGGCGGGGTGAACGCGGGCGGCGGGACCGCTCCGGGCGTACCCACATCGGTTTTCATTCCGGTGGGATGGGGCGACCCGGCGGTGGCTCGCGAACAGTGACCCACCGGGGGTGAACCGTGATGCCGGAACCGACCGAGTGGGACGCACGGATCCCGCGCTGGCTGCGGCCGCGGGCCGCGCTGTGGCTGGGCACCCGGGTCGGCAAGCTGACGCTGACCGGCCTCGGTGAGCTGGTCCGGGTGCAGATCTTCGACCGCGCGATGACCCTGGCCGCGCAGTCGTTCACCTCGATCTTCCCGCTGCTGATCATGCTGGCGGCGCTGATCGGGCCGCATTACCGGGAGCGGCTGGCCGGGGTGCTGCACCTGCCGGACAGCAGCGAGCGGCTGCTGCAGGACGCGATCGGCGGCAGCCACAGCAACGCGTTCGGCGTGGCCGGCTGCCTGATCGTGCTGCTGTCGGCGACCGGGCTGAGCCGCGCGCTGGTCCGTTCCTACCTGGTGGTGTGGCCGGTCGAGCAGAAGCCGGCCGGCGCCGCCGCGACCGGGCGGCAGATCGGCACCGTGGTGGTGCTGGTGGTGTTCCTGCTGTTCGCCCGGGTGCTGACCTGGCTGGCCTCGCTGCTGCCCGCGCCGAACGTCTCCGGGGTGCTGGTCGCGTTCGTCGCGGACTGCGCGCTGGCGATCCTGCTGCCCTGGCTGCTGCTCGGCCGGCGGGCCCCGAAGGGCCCGCTGCTGGCCGGCGGCGTGGTGTTCGGCCTGATGATGATCGCGGTGCGCGGCGCCGGGGCGATCTATCTGCCCCGGGCGCTGCAATCCAGCGCCGACAAGTACGGCACGATCGGGCTGGCGTTCACCTACATCGGCTGGCTGTACGTGCTCTCCTTCTGCCTGCTGCTGGCCGCGATCGTCGGCGGCCTGATCAGCCGGGAGTTCCTCACAGCAGCCCCAGCTGACGAGCCGTGACCACGGCCTCCCGGCGGCGGCCGGCGCCGAGCTTGCGATAGATCGAGCGCATGTGCGCCTTGACCGTGTTCACCGAGATCCCGAGGTTCTCGGCGATCTCCCCGGCGGTCAGCACGGTCGGCAGGTACTGCAAAACGTCGATCTCACGCTCGCTGAGCGGCCCGGCGACCGCGCCGCCGATCGTCGGGAACTCCCCGGTGATCTCGGCGAGCACGCTCTCCCCGGACGAGCCGACCGGCTCGGTCAGCCACTGCTGCCGCTCGGCCAGGACCAGCACCCGATCGGCGTCGAAGCGGCGGAACGGCCGCCGGATGTGCTGCGGCTCGGCCCCGGCGAGCGCGTGCGCCATCGCGTCGGCCGCGCGCTGGCCCCGGCCCTGCGCGTCGGCGGCGAGCGCGGTGAGCAGCCAGGCGGAGACCGAGGAGAGCCGGTCGGTGCCCTCCCGGACCCGGGCCAGCAACTCCTCGGCCTGGACCGGGTGGCCGGAGGCCTGCCAGGCCTGCGCCACCCGCAGCTGTTCGGCCGGGTACAGGCCGGCGCGGCCGGAGTAGCGGTCGAGCACCGCGTTCGGCCGGTTGCGGGCCAGATCGATCTCGCTGTGCGAGACGTCGAGGATCCGTTGCAGGATCGGCGCGACCAGGCCGGGGCCGGCCGCCTCGGCCACCCCGCCGAGCATCGCCCGGGCCGAGTGCGCCTCGCCGCGGTCGATCAGCAGGTAGGCCCGGACCACGCCGGAGAGCACGGCGATCGCCGCCTCCGGCTGCTCACCGGCCGCATGCAGGGCCCGCCGCAGCGCCTCCTCGGCCTCCGCCTCGCGACCCTGCTCCTGCTCGATCACCGCTTTGGCCAGGAAGGCCGAGGCGACCGGCGGCCGGTCCTCGGCGTCGACCCGGTGGGCCACCCCGACCGACGCGGCGACGTGCTCCTTCGCCTCGTTCAGCGAGCCCTGGATCACGCTGAGCAGCGCCAGATGCCCGAACGCGCTGATCTCGACGAGCGGCGTGCCGGCCGCCCGGGCGCCGGTGGCGGCCGCCCAGAGGTAGCGGTCGGCGTGGTCGAACTGGTCCGTCCAGAGCATCCCGATGCCCTTGTTGAGCAGGGACAGCGCCCGGTACTGCGGCATCGACGGCACCTGGTCCCAGCGCAACCGGCCCAGCTCGGCGAGCACCTCGGTGAAGGTCTCCGCCAGCTGCGGCATGTCGCCCCGCCAGCGGTACACGGTGACCGCCTCGACGATGGTCAGCGCCAGCCCGATCACCCGGCGGTCGTCGGCGCCGCGGCCGGCCAGCAGGGCCCGGGCCTGGGCGATCCGGGTGGCCACGCCGGCCACGTCGCCGAGCGCGTAGGTCTGCAACGCCGCGCAGAAGGTGAGCTCGGCGCTGTCGGTCAGCCGCTCGGCCGGGATCCGCCGGAGCAGCGCGATGAGGTCGGTGCGGTCCGACGAGCCGAACAGCGACATCCCGTAGTCGACCACCAGGCGGCTGACCAGCTGCCAGTCGCCGGCCGCGGCCGCGTGGTTGAGCGCGGCCAGCGGGCTGCCGAGCCGGGCGTGCCACTGGGCGGCGAGCAGGTGCAGCCGTGCCGGGGTGTCCGCCCGCTCGGCCGGCAGCCGGCGGCGCAGCGCGGCCCGGAACTGCTGGTGGTAGCGGAACCAGCCGTTGTTGCCGACCCGTTCGAGGAACAGATTCGCCCGTTCGAGGTCGGCCAGCACTTGGTCGGCGTTGCGCCGGCCGGTCAGCGCCTCGGCCAGGCCGCCGGAGATCCGGTCCGGCACGCTGGTCCAGAGCAGGAACTCGCGGACCTCCGCGGGCTGTCCGGCGAGCACCTCCCGGACCAGGTAATCGGCGGCCGCCTCGTCCGGGCCGACGCCGGGCGGCGCGTCCACCGCCAGCCGCAGCCCGGTCGCCCACCCCTCGGTGTTGCGGACCAGCTCGGCGAGTTTCTCCGGCGCGATCCGGCGGCCGCGCAGGGCCAGCAGCTCGCTCGCCTCGTCCATCTGGAAGGCCAGGTCGCGGGCCTTGATCTCGGTCAGCTCGCCGGCCGCCCGGAGCCGGTGCAGCGGCAGGTCCGGCTCGGTCCGGCTGATCAGCACCAGGCGCAGCCGCTCCGGCGGGTTCCGGATCAGGCCGCCGAGCCCGTCCAGCACCCGCGGGTCGGCGATCTCCTGGAGGTCGTCGAGGACCACGACGACCGGCCCGGGCATCGCGGCCAGCCCGGAGGACAGCCGGCGCAGGAAGGCCGGCGCGTCGATGGAGAGCACCGGGCCGCGGTCCGGGAGCGCGGTGCCGGGCCGGATCGCGCCGCTGGTGCGCAGGGCCAGCAGCAGGTCGGACCAGAACACGTACGGGTCGTTGTGCCCGGGCTCGCAGCTGAGCCAGGCGATCGGGCCGCCCATCGAGCGGGCCCCGGTCCAGGCGGAGGCCAGGGCGGTCTTGCCCCACCCCGGACCGGCGCAGATCAGCGTCACGGCGCGCCGGGCGCCGACGTCCATCGTCTCGGCCAGGCGGGTCCGCCAGATGACCCCCTGGGGCAGTCTCGGTCGAGCCACGCGTGCCGTACCTATGTGTGTAGGCGGACTGTTACCCGTCGTCTTCCGCATGGCGCCCCCAACCCCCGAATAGCGTCCTGGCCTGCATTCGGTCAACATCACTCTGTGTCACCGAATGTTGAAGCTTCACGCTGCGAGTCCCGCCCCCAAGACCACAGCCGTGACGATCAGTGCGCGACCGGTCGGGTCACCCCGACACCGAATCACAGGGAGTGCACGCGGAGCAACCCCCCGTATTTGCACTTTCCGCGCATTCAAACGTGCAACTTGCACGATCTTGGAAGATGTTCACCCGTGACGCGGGAGGTGCGCAACCCCCGCCAAGCGGTCTTCTAGAAGCATGTCGAACAGTAGCTACGCAAGTGACCGCGCCACCGGCTCCGACACCCCCGCCGCGCCCTCCACCGGCTGGGCGGGCCTGGTGGTGTTCGCCGGAGTGATGCTGCTGACCCTGGGTGTCTTCCAGGTCACCGAGGGTCTGGTCGCCCTGTTCAAGGACGACTTCTACCACGTGACACAGGGCGGCCTGGTGCTCCAGGTGAGCTACACCACCTGGGGCTGGCTGCATCTGGGTCTCGGCCTGCTCTCCCTGCTCGCCGCCACCGGCGTGTTCCTGGGCCGGATATGGGGCCGGGTGATCGGCATCCTGATCGCCTTCCTCGGCGCTCTGCTGCACTTCATGTTCGTCGCCGCCCAGCCGGTCTGGGCCGCCATCCTGATCGGCATGGACGTGCTGATCATCTACACCCTGGCCGCCCACGGCGGTGCGGTGCGCAGGGAGAACTAGGGATCGGGCTGGCCCTGGTGGCCCTTTCGGGTCGCCCGACAGGGCCACCAGCACCAGCTCGTCACTCTCGCGTCGCCGAGCGATCCACGAGACCACGGTTCCTAGATCAGGTTCAGTGCGCGGGCCCGGCGTACCGCCTCGTTGCGCCGGGACGCGGAGAGTTTCCGCAGGATGCTGCGGACGTGGGTCTTCACGGTGTTGACCGAGACGTACATCGAGGCGGCGATCTCCTCGGTGGGCAGCATCTCCGCCATGCCGCGCAGCACGTCCAGCTCCCGCTTG
This sequence comes from Actinoplanes ianthinogenes, assembly GCF_018324205.1. NCBI lineage: Bacteria > Bacillati > Actinomycetota > Actinomycetes > Micromonosporales > Micromonosporaceae > Actinoplanes > Actinoplanes ianthinogenes. The sequence goes on along the minus strand of NZ_AP023356.1, from coordinate 6,984,295 downwards.
CTGAGCGCCTCCACCACCACCGGCTCGCTGACCGACGCGGTGCCGGCCGGGCCGCCCAGCGCCGCCAGCTTCTCGTCGTCGCGCAGCACCCGCCGCAGCGCGCCCCATACCTGGTGCACCGGCCGCCGGACGTTCTCCGGACCGGCCACCCGCAGTGCCCGGCGCAACGCCTCCCGCGCGCCGGCCGCGTCGTCCGCGCTGGCCGCCAGCATGGCCAGCAGCAACCAGGCGTCCAGAGCCACCGGCGTCGCCACCCCTGCGGCGTCGGCGACCGTCCGGGCGACCTCGTGTGCTCGCGACGCGTCGCCGCGAGCCAGCGCGAGCCCGGCCTCCACCACGGCCACATCGGCGGTGCGGGAGTGCGTGTGGGCGAGCAGAACCTCCGCGGCGTCGTCCAGCCGGGCGGCGCCGATCAGCAACCGGGCCCGGCCCAGGTCGATCTCCCGGCGCAGCCAGGGCGGTGCGGCCGGGATCGGGATCAGCGCGTTCAGCGCGCCCCGGAGCTCGCCGCGGACCTGGAGACGGCGGGACTTGACCACGGCGTGCGCGGCGACCGCGAGGGGATCCTCGCCGAGGTGCGCGGACCTCAGGTGCCGGTCGGCGGCCTCGATGTCGTACCGCTCCAGGGCCACCCAGGCGAGCGCCACCTCGGCGGCGCCCGGCCGGTGCTCCCGGTCCATCCCGCACTGTAGGGCCAGGTCCAGGGCCTGCCGCGCCGCGGTCTCGGCCCGGCCCAGCCGGCCCCGGTACGCCTCCAGCACCGCGACCGCCCGCAGACACTCCACCTTGAGCGCCTCACACCCGGCCGGAGCCGCCGTGACGGCATCGGCCAGCACCGTCACCGCCCCGTTGACGTCGCCGCATGCGCTGCGCGCCCGTCCCTCGGCGGCCAGCAGCACCGCCCGCAGCTCGGGACGCCGGACCAGCTTGCGGGCCGGGGCCACGGCCAGGAACGCGGTCGCCACCGGCGCCAGCTCGTCCACCTGTTCCGGCTCCGGGCCGTCGGCCAGCAGCAGCAACCGCATCAGGAAGCAGGCCAGTGTGACGCCCTCGCCGCAGTCGCTGCCCTGGATCGCCAGCAGGTTGCCGGCCAGCGTGAACAGCTCGCGTGCCTCGTCCGGGCGGCCGTCGCCCCAGGCCAGGGCCGAGCGGACCAGCACCACCTCGGGCAGGTCCAGGTGCTCGGGCAGAGCGGCGAGCTGCTCGCCGAGCCGGCCGGAGGTGCCCTCGATGACGAGGCGGCCGACCGCGAAGTCCTCGATCACCATGGCCGCGGCGGTCCCCCAGTCGCCGGCCACGACCGAGTGCCCGACCGCGTCGGTGAGCCGGCCGTGCTGGGACAGCCAGCGCGCGGCCCGCTGGTGCAGCACCGCGATCTGCTCCGGCTCGACCCAGGAGAGCTGGGCTCGCAGCAGCTCGGCGAAGAGCCGGTGATAGCGGTACAGCTCGGCCCCCTCGCCGACCGGCTGGATGAAAGCGTTCTCCCGGGTGAGCACCGCGAGCAGCCGGGCGGCGTCGGGCCGCGCGGTGACGGTGGCCGCCAGGTCCGCCGAGAACGTGTCCAGGATGCTGGTCTCCAGCAGGAACCGCCGCATCGCCGGGGACTGGGTGCGCAGCACCTCGCCGATGAAGTACTCGGCGATCGTCGATTCGTCCCCGGAGATCGCGCTGACCATCCGGGTGACGTCCGCACTGCCCTGCATCGCGCACGCACAGAGCCGGATCCCCGCGGCCCAACCCTCGGTGTGCTCGAGCAACGCGGCCAGGTCGGTCCCGCCGACCGGCACGCCGTGCAGATCCATCAGCCGGGACGTCTCCTCGGCGGTGAACGCCAGGTCCGCCGTGCGCACCTCCCGCAACTGCCCGGCCAGGCGGTAGCGGTACAGCGGCAGCGGCGGGTCCCACCGGCCGGCCAGCACGACCCGCAGCCCGCGGGCGTGGGCGAGCAGGAACTCCAGGCCGGAGGCCCACTCGCGGCCGGGCAGCTGGGCCGCCCCGTCGAGGACCAGCACCACCGGGGTGGGCTGCTCGTCGACCACCGCGGCCAGCCGGGCCAGGATCGCCCGGCTCGCGGCCGCGCCGGGCACGGCCGGCTCCGGGGCCGGCACGCCGGCCCGGCGCAGGCCCTCCAGCACGTACGACCAGAAGGTCGGCGCCGGTTCGTCACCGTTCTCCAGAGTGACCCAGGCGATCGGCCAGTCGACCGCGCGTGAGCGCACCCAGGAGGCGAGCAGTTGCGTCTTGCCGCTCCCGGCCAGGCCGGTCACGAGGGTGACGGGGCCGCGGACGCCCTCGCTCACCCGGTCCAGCAGTCCCGGCCGCGCCACCATGAACGGCGGTGCGGCCGGCACTGCGAACTTCGAGGCTAGAAGGGAACCAGATATGTCAGGCGTGTCAGTGATCTGGGCGATGGTCACGTTCGCTACCTCCGAGCCGACCCCGTTCGGATCTCCTCGTTCAGACTCGCGGCGGTGGCGCGGTGGCGCATCGTCCGGATCGGATAATCCGTGACCGTTAGTCCTGGTCCAGTTACTCGAAAGTTAAGACGTGTGATCCCCAAGGAGGCAGATCAACATAGAGACCGTCGGCCGCCAGCTCGCTGCCGGACCGCTCGAACACCCGGCCGTCCAAGTGATCCACCAGGCGCCACGCCCGTCCGGACAGGTCTGTCCACGGTAGTGCGACCCGGGCCTGGGACGGGTGCCCGGAGTAGTTGACCACCACCACCGCCCGGTCCCAGGACCAGGCCAGCAGATCCTGGTGCGTCCAGTTGTCCGCCCAGCCGTGTGTCTCCAGCAGCCGCCAGTCGCCGCGCCGCACCTTGGCGGCGATGCCGACCAGCCGCCGGTGGAACTCGCGCCGCCCGGCGTCGGCCGGCTCGTCGGGATAGCGCCCGAGGAACACCGGCAGGAAGGTCCGCCGCCCCTCGAACTCCCCGTCGTGCCAGAGCGTCCCGCCGGGCAGGGTGGCGGTCGCGACCGCCGCCGCCCGCTCCCGGGCGGGCGCGAAGGTGGCCGCGGCGCGCGGCTCGTCGTGGTTCTCCAGGAACCGGATCAGCCGGTCCTGGTAGTCCCGGCCGGCGGTGAGGTGCTTGCGGATCGCACCGGCGTCCTCGTGCACCAGCCGGTCGTAGAGCCGCTTGTCGTAGCAGTAGTCGAAGCCCTGCTGCTGCAACATCCACTCGGTGTCCCAGTACGCCTCGGCGATCAGCACGACGTCCGGGTGCCGCTCGCGCAGCTTGCCGATCAGCTCCGGCCAGAACTCGGTCTCCGGAGCCGGGCCGGCGTACTGTCCCCAGGTCCGCGCGAAGATCTCGTTGGTCAGCAGCATGGCCATGTCGCAGCGCATGCCGTCGCACTGCTCGGCGATGCTCGACATGGCGGCCAGGGTCGCCGCCCGCATCCCCGGGGAGAACGCGTTCAGCTGGGCCACGTCCGGCCAGGGCGGGAAGTACGGGTCCCGGCCGTGGGCGATGATCTTGCCACCGGCCTCGAACCCGTCCTCGGTGCCCTGCACGAACCAGTCCGGGTGGGAGAGCACCGCGGGGTGATCCGGGGCCACGTGGTTCGGCACGTAGTCGAGGATCAGCTTCAGCCCGCGCTCGCGCAGCTCCCGGCGGGCGACGGCGAGACCGTCCGGCCCGCCGAGCCGGTCGTCGACCCGGTAGCGGCGGACACAGTACGGCGAGCCGACCACGTCCTCCGGCGTCAGGTCGGGCAGCGCGGCTCGGAACGCCCGCTGCAGCCCCTCGTTGGCCCGGGCCACCGCGAGCCCGGCCGGGCTGCGCTCCCAGACGCCCATCAGCCACACCCCGTCCAGGCCGGGCGTGGCGATCTCGTCCCAGATCTCGGCCGGCACGTCGGCCAGCGTGACCGGGCGGCCGAGCCGGCGGGCGACGCCGGTGAGCCAGGGCCAGGTGTCGATCTCGTAGATCGCCGGGGTGGGCGGCCAGGCGGTCATTGTTCCTCCCCCTGATCGGCGAACTTGCGGAAGACGCCGGTCATGCCGTGGTCGAGCAGTTGCCGGCCGGTCAGCCCGGCGAACAGGTTCGGGAAGACCGCCACGAGGCCGGTCCAGCCGGTCTGGTGCGCGGCACCGATGCCCGCCCCGTTGTCCCCGTGGAAGTACTCGGAGAACAGCATCAGGTCACGCCAGTGCTCGCCGGCGAACGTCCCCTGGCCACCGTAGCAAGGCCGGTGCCCCGCGGCGTCGGGCAGGAAGATCCGGGTGAGCCGGTCGGAGATCTCCCGGGCCACCTCGAAGAGCGTCATCTGCTGCCCGGAGCCGGTCGGGCACTCGACGGTGAAGTCGTCGCCGTACCCGACGTACAGGTTGAGCAGGGCCCGGATCATCAGCGCGTTCACCGGGAACCAGATCGGGCCGCGCCAGTTGGAGTTGCCGCCGAACATCCCGCTGTCCGACTCCGCGGGCTGGTAGGAGACCCGGTACACCTGGTCCTGCACCCGGAACTCGAACGGGTGCTCGGCGTGGTGCCGGGACAGGGCGCGGATGCCGTACGGACTGAGGAACTCGTTCTCGTCCAGCATCCGGGCCAGGATCCGCCGCAGCCTGCCCTCGTCGAAGAGGGAGAGCAGCCGCTGCCCGCGATGCCCGGTGGCGAGCACCGCCTTGACCTCCTCGTTGCGCCCGAGGAACGCGCGCATCTCCTCGAGAACCTCCGGATACCGGTCCACCACGTCGCGGTCGTACACGGTGGCGGCGGCCAGCGGCAGCAGCCCGACCATGGACCGCACCCGCAGCGGCATCGCCGTACCGTTGGTGCGCAGCAGGTCGTAGAAGAAGCCGTCCTCCTCGTCCCACATCGAGGCGCCGCCGCCGGCGTGGTTCACCGCCGCCGCGATCCAGGCGAAGTGCTCGAAGTAGGTCTGCGCCTGCTCCACGTACACCTCGTCGGTGGTCGCCAGCTCCAGCGCGATCTGGAGCATGTTCTGGCAGTACAGCGCCATCCACGCGGTCCCGTCGGCCTGGTCCAGGTGGCCGCCGGTGGGCAGCGGCGCGCTGCGGTCGAAGACGCCGATGTTGTCCAGGCCGAGAAATCCTCCCTGGAAGACGTTGCGCCCGTCCATGTCCTTGCGGTTCACCCACCAGGTGAAGTTCTTCGACAGCTTGTGGAAGGCGCGCTCCAGCCAGGCGTGGTCGCCCTTCCCGGTACGCGCCTTCTCCAGCTCGTAGACCAGGTAGGTGGCCCAGGCGTGCACCGGCGGGTTGACGTCGCTGAAGTTCCACTCGTACGCCGGGATCTGCCCGTTCGGGTGCAGGTAGCGGCGGCTGAGCAGCAGGTCGAGCTGGCCCTTGGCGAAACCGAGGTCGACGACGGCCAGGGCGACCGCGTGGAAGGCCAGGTCCCAGGCCGCGAACCAGGGGTACTCCCAGGTGTCCGGCATCGAGATGATGTCGTGCGCGTCCAGGTGGAACCAGTCGCCGTTGCGGATGTCGGGCGCGCCGAGCGGGTCCTTGCCGTGCTCGCGCAGCCAGCGCTCCACGTCGTAGCCGAAGTACTGCTTGCTCCACAGCATCCCGGCCAGCGCCTGCCGGGTCACCTGGCGCTCCGGCCCGCCCAGCGCGGGCGCGAACAGGCCGTCGTAGAACGTGTCCGCCTCGCCGCGGCGCGCCTCGACGATCGCGTCGAACTCCGCCTCGGTCAGGGTCCGCTGCCGGTCACCGAGAATCGTCCGGACGACCAGGGTCCCGCCCGCCGGGATCGTCCCGGACACCACCGCCGCGGCCTTGGTCCCGGCCTGCTCGGCGTTGACCGCCTCCTTCTCCCCGTGGATCAGGTAGCGCCCGAACGCGTCCTTGCGCCCGTCCGCGTTCTCGGTGAACAGCAGCGGATGGTCGCCGAGGCAGGTCCACCAGCGCGCGCCGAGCCGGTCGTGGTCGGCGCGCACCACGCCGCCGTCCAGCGCCCGCAGGCCCTCCCCGGCGCCGGTGGGACGGAACAAGACGGTCGGCAGCAGGTGCAGCTCGGCCGGCTCCGGCCCCCGGTTGTGCACGGTGATCCGGGTGAGGATCTCCTCCGGGCCGTCCTTGGCGTACTCGATCTCCACGTCGAAGTACCGCTCCTCGGCGAAGATCCCGGTGTCCAGCAGCTCGTACTCGAACTCGGAGAACCCCCGCGCCCGGTTGGTCTCGACCAGGTCGGTGTACGGGAACGCGGCGTGCGGATACTTGTAGACCATCCGCATGTACGCGTGGCTCGGCACCCCGTCGACGTAGAAGTAGTACTCCTTGAGGTCCTCGCCGTGGTTGCCCTCGGAGTTGGTCAGTCCGAAGAACCGCTCCTTGAGGATCGGGTCCTTCCCGTTCCACAGCGCCACCGCCAGGCAGAGCTGCTGCTGGTCGTCGCTGAACCCGCCGATCCCGTCCTCGCCCCACTTGTACGCCCGGGACCGTGACTGGTCGTGGGTCAGGTAGTTCCAGGCGTCCCCGCCCTCGCTGTAGTCCTCCCGGACCGTGCCCCACTGCCGTTCGCTGAGGTACGGCCCCCAGCGCCGCCAGTCCACGGCGCCGGTGTCGGCGTCCCGAAGTCGTCGCTGCTCGGCGTTCTCGCTTGCGCTCATACCGCCAAACTGAGCGGCGGAGGCTCAGCGGGCATCCTCCCGCAGGGCTGAAACCGCGTCCTCGACCGTGGGGAAGAAGTGCGCCGGGTCGATCGTCCGGGTCAGCTTGTACCGGTCGATCTTCTCCCGCACCCGGTCCTTCATCTCCGCGAAGACCAGCGAGATCCCCAGCTCGTTCAGCTCCTCGTCGAGCTCCTCCAGCATGTCCGCGGCGGTGGTGTCCACATCGGTGAGCGGCTCGGCGGCCACCACGATGTAGCGCGGTTTCGGTTCGGCGCGGGCCAGGGCGCGGACCTCCTCGCGGAACGTCCGCGCGTTCGCGAAGATCAGCGGCGCGTCGAACCGGAAGATCACCAGGCCGGGCACCAGCGCGGCGTCCGGGAAGGACCGGACGTCGTGGTATCCGTTGACGCCGGTCGGCCGGCCCAGCACCGTGAAGTACGGCCACCAGGCGCGGCGGAACACGTTGAGCACCGACAGGCCGACCGCGACCGCGATGCCGGGCAGCACGCCGAGCAGCGCGACGCCGAGGAAGGCCGCCGCGGCCAGGGAGAACTCCACCCGGCGCTGCCGCCACAGCCGGCGCATCCCGGCCAGGTCGGCGAGCGACAGCGAGGCGGCGATCACCACCGCGGCCAGGATCGGCTGCGGCAGGTTCTTCAGCAGGCCGGGCGCGAACACCAGCAGCAGGGTGATCGCGGCCGCGCCGACCAGCCCGGTGAGCTGGCTGCGGGCGCCGGCCTGGAAGGCCACCGCGGTCCGGGAGCCGCTGGTGCTGACCGGGAAGCCCTGGAAGAACGCGGCGCTCAGGTTGGCCGCGCCGATCCCCAGCATCTCCCGGTTGCCCTTGACTTCCTGATCGGTGCGGGCGGCGAAGGCGGACGCGGTGGAGATGGTGTCGGTGACCGAGACCAGGGTGATCCCGAGCGCGCCGGCGGCCAGCAGACCGAGGTCGTGCCAGCTCGCGTGCGGCAGGGTGAACGGCGGGAAGCCCTGCGGCAGCTCGCCGACCACGTCCACGTCGAGGCTGAACAGCGTCACCGCGAGGATCGCCGCCACCACGACGAGCAGAATGCCAGGAACTTTCGGGAAATATCGTCGCAAGAGAAGGATTATCGTCAGGCCACCGGCCCCGAGGGCGAGGGCGACGGGAACCGTCTCCCCGTTCGCCACCCCGCGCACGAAGCCGGCCGCCTCGGCGAACAGCCCGTCCGCGTCCACCGAGAACCCGAACAGTTTCGGCAACTGGCCGATCAGGATGGTCAGGGCCAGCCCGTTCATGTAGCCGAGCTGGGTGGGATGGGACAGCAGGTCGGCGACGAAGCCGAGCTTGGCCACCGCGGCGACGGTCATCATCACACCGACCAGCAGCGCCAGCATCGAGGCCAGCGCGACCGGGTCGGCGCCGGAGGCGGCCACGATCGGCACGATCACCGCGGCGATCATCGGCCCGAGCGACGAGTCCGGGCCCAGTACCAGCACCTTGGACGGGCCGATCAGCGCGTAGGCGACCAGGCACAGGATGCTCGTGTAGAGCCCGGTGATGGCCGGCAGCCCGGCCAGCTCCGCGTACGCCATGCCCTGCGGCACCAGCAGCGTGGTCAGCACCAGGCCGGCGATCAGATCCCGGCCGGCGTGCCGGCGTTCCACCTGGAAAACGCCGCCCAGCCAGGCCGGGCGGCGCCGATTCTCCACAGTGAGGACCTTACTGGGCGGTGCCGCCGTGCAGGGCCTCCTGGAGCTCCTCCTCGGTCTCCTTCGGCAGCGAGGACTTGAGGACCGTGCCGCCGAACTTGCTCAGCGCCTCGACCGCCTTGTCCGGCGTCACCGACTCGACCACGAGGAACAGCGCCGAGGTGCCCGGCTGGAGCTCCTCACGGATCCGCTCCTGGAACTCCTTGTTGATCGCGTTCTTCGCGATCTTGCCGGTCAGGGCGCCGAGGCCCGCGCCGACCGCCATGCCGAGCACCGGGATGAAGAAGAGCATGCCGAACAGCAGACCCCAGAACATTCCCCACGTGGCCCCGCCGCCCACCGCGTGATGGTTCGTCGTGACGTGGAACTTGCCCTCACGGTCCCGGATGATCACGGCGATCGCGTCCGGCTGGATGATCAGATCCTTGGCGAGCCGGTCGGCCTCCAGCGACGCCGCTGTCGCGGTGGTCTCGTCGGGGTAACCGATGGCGACCAGTGTTGACATGTCGTGCTCCTTCCGCATCGTGTCGCCACCGTGGCGCGGCCCGGCGGCGTGATGCCCAGTCAGCCACGGCGCGCCGCGTCCCTCCTCATTCCGGACGGATGACTTCTCCCGATTCGCCGACCGCTGCCGGGATCTCTCATCCCCGGTGGGCGATGCATCGGTACGCCCCGGGCCGCGAGTGTCTTCAGGAGCGTCTATTTCCGTACGAGGGGAGCAGGTCATGCAGGAGCGATACGAGATCCGGGTGCGCGGCTTCCTCGGCCCGTTGCTCCGTAGAACCCTCGGTGATCTGCGGGTGCGTCCCATCCCCCGGCAGAGCACCATCAGCGGCCGGCTCTCCGACGACGACTTGGAACGTCTGCTCACCCGCTTGGACAAGTCCGGCGTCCAGGTGGTCTGCCTCACCTCCCTGGGAGAGACCCGATGACTACTTCGAACACCAGTTACGCCCGGCCGCAGCAGTCGCCGTGGGTGGGCATGGTCCTCTTCTCCGGCGTGCTGCTGATCCTGCTCGGCGCCTTCCAGGTGATCGACGGCCTGGTCACGCTGTTCCGCGACGACATCAAGCAGGCCACCGCCGACCACCTGGCCATCCCGATCAACTTCACCGCCTGGGGCTGGACGCATCTGATCCTGGGCGCGCTCACCGTTCTGGTCGGGATCGGGGTGCTGCGCGGCAACACCTTCGCCCGCGCGGCCGCCGTCCTGCTCGCGATGGTCAGCACCTTCGCGAACCTGGTGTACCTGCCGGTCTACCCGTTCTGGTGCAGCATCGTCGTGGCGCTGAACATCATCTGCATCTACGCGATCGTGGCGCACGGCCGTGAGCTGCGCGCCTGACGCCCGCCCGGCCGGGGCCGCACGAGGAGGCGGCCCCGGCCGGGCCGGGTCATGAGCCGGCCAGTCGTGCGGCCGGGGCACCGCCGCAACGGGACGGCGCCCACGCCGGCCGCGATGCTGCCGCGCGGGGTGCTGGTGCTGCTCGGCTTCGCCTGCCTGGTGGTCGTGGTGGCCGGGCTGCGCTGGGTGTCCGACCTGGTCGGCCCGGTCTTCCTGGGGCTGATGCTGGTGGTCACGGTCAGCCCGCTGACCGACTGGCTGCGCCGTCGCAAGGTGCCCGGCTGGCTGGCCGCGCTCGCCACGGTGCTGGTCATCTACGCGATCCTGGTCGCGCTGGGCGGCGCCCTGGTGCTGTCGATCGCCGAGCTGGTCGACCTGATGCCGACGTACGCCCAGCAGTTCAGCGAGCTGCGCGACAGCATCGTCAGCGGTCTGGGCACCCTGGGGGTGAGCGCCGACCAGGTGCGCAGCGCGGTGGAGGGCGCCAACCCGACCTCGGTGGTGGACGCGATCGCGTGGCTGTTCGGCAGCCTGGCCTCGGTGTTCACGAACACCCTGTTCCTGGCGGCCGTGGTGCTGTTCATGTGCCTGGACGCGGTGGAGTTCCCGGCCCGGCTGCGGATCGTGGTCGGGGAACGGCCGCAGGTGGTCTCCGCGCTCCGCTCGTTCGCCTCGGGCACCCGCCGCTACCTGGTGGTCTGCACGGTGTTCGGGCTGATCGTGGCGGTCTTCGACACGCTGCTGCTGTGGGCGCTCGACGTGCCGCTGCCGCTGCTGTGGGGGTTGCTGTCGTTCATCACCAACTACATCCCGAACATCGGCTTCGTGATCGGCGTGATCCCGCCGGCCCTGCTCGGCCTGCTGCAGGGCGGACCGGAGCTGATGATCACCGTGATCGTGCTGTACTGCCTGGTCAACTTCATCATCCAGTCGGTGATCCAGCCCAAGGTGGTGGGCGACGCGGTGGGCCTGTCGACGACCATCTCGTTCCTGGCGCTCATCTTCTGGGCCTGGGTGCTGGGCGGGCTCGGCGCGCTGCTGGCCATCCCGCTGACCCTGCTGGCCAAGGGTCTGCTGGTCGACATCGACCCGAGCACGCGGTGGATGAACGTCCTGCTCTCCGATTCCCCCGCGCAGGATGAGGCTCCGGCCACACCGGCACCGCAACCATGACGGCATGACGACCTTCACGGTATGGAAGTACGACGATCCGAAGGGCGCCGAGCACGCGTTCGACGCCATCAAGTACGCGGCCGCGGACGATCTGGTGAAGATCGTCGACCACGCGATCGTGTCCTGGCCTCAAGGAGCGAGCAAGCCGGACACCCACCACGCCCACGACCGCACCTGGCGCGGCACCGGCTGGGGCGCGTTCTGGGGCGTGGTGCTCGGCAGCCTGTTCTTCATCCCGGTGATCGGCGGCGTGGTCGGCGCCGGAGTGGGCGCGCTCGCCAAGGCCACCGAGGGGACCGGCATCGACCGGGAGACCCTGGAGAAGATCCGGCTCGAGGTCACCGAGGGCACCTCGGCACTGTTCCTGGTCACCGAGAACAGCAACCTGGACCGGCTCGGTGAGCGGTTCCACGGCCTGGGCAACAAGCTGATCGCCACCAACCTGACCGACGAGGAGCGCGAAGAACTGCTCGAGACGTTCGGCGACCACCGTCCATGAGCACCGTCGCAGCCGGTCCGCCGGCGCGCGCCGAAGCCGGTCGAGCGGCCCGCGAACGGGCCCCGCTCGACCGGCACGGCTCGTTCCAGCCCGCCTCCGATCGCCCGGATCCGGTGGACCTGCTCTTCGCCCAGGAGGCGACCCGACTGCCCGAGCTGCTGGACCTGCGGCACAAGCGGATGCGGGCGTCGCCGCTCGCGTTCTACCGCGGGGCGGCCGCCGTGATGGCCGCCGACCTCGCCGCCCAGCCGCACTCGGGCCTGACCGTCCAGCTCTGCGGAGACGCCCACCTGTACAACTTCGGGCTGTTCGCCTCGCCGGAGCGGCGACTGGTCTTCGACCTCAACGACTTCGACGAGACGTTCCCCGGTCCGTTCGAGTGGGACGTGAAACGGCTGCTGGCCAGCGTGGCGCTGGCCGGCCGGGCCAACGGATTCGGCCGCCGGGACCGGGCCTGGATCCTGCGGGCCACCGCCCGGCGTTACCGGGAGGCGATGGCCGGCTTCGCCAAGCTCGGCGAGCTGGACGTCTGGTACGCCCACGCCGACGTGGACGACCTCACCTCCCGGCTGGACAAGCAACGCCGCCGGAAGGTGGCCGAGGTGGGCGCCAAGGCCCGGTCCCGGACCAGTCTCCAGGCGTACCGGAAGCTGACCGAGTCGGTCGGTGGCCGGCGGCGGATCGTCGCCGACCCGCCGCTGCTGGTCCCGGTCGCCGACCTGCTCCCCGAGGTGGAACGGGAACAGCTGGAGGAGCAGATCCGCGGGCTGCTGGCGGAGTACCGGGAGACGCTGGTCGAGGACCGGCGGCACCTGTTCGACGCGTACCGGTTCGTCGACCTGGCCCGCAAGGTGGTCGGTGTGGGCAGCGTCGGCACCCGCTGCTGGATCGTCCTGCTCACCGGGCGGGACGACACCGATCCGCTGCTCCTTCAGGTGAAGGAGGCGACCCGGTCGGTGCTCGGCCCGGACACCCCGGATCCGATCGGCGAGGGGCACCGGGTGGTGGCCGGGCAGCGGCTGATGCAGGCCACCAGCGACATCTTCCTGGGCTGGGACCGGATCGAGGGCTTCGACGGGAAGACCCGGGACTTCTACGTCCGCCAGCTGCGCGACTGGAAGGGCTCGGTGACCACCGAGGAGATGGTTCCGGAGGGGCTGCGGGCGTACTCGGAGCTCTGTGCCTGGACCCTGGCCCGGGCGCACGCCCGCAGCGGCGACCGCATCGCGATCGCCGCGTACCTGGGCCGCAGTGACCGCTTCGACCGGGCGCTGGCCGACTTCGCCGAGTCCTACGCCGAGCAGACCGAACGCGACCACGCGGCCTTCAAGACCGCCACCAAGTCCTGACCCCGCACGGCGGGGAGCCCCGGATGCCGTCGGCATCCGGGGCTCCCCGCCGTGCGGTCACGTGCCCGGCTGCGGCGCGGCCGGCAGCACGTCGTCCGCCCCGCGCCGGCCGATCAGCGTGATCGCGACCTCGTAGGCGGCCAGCAGGATCAGGATCACCAGCAGCGACGTCCACGAGGAGAGGATCAGCGCGAGGACGGCCGCGACCACCACACCGGCGATCCGCAGCGGGTCGAGGTGGGTGGCGATCCAGCCCGGCCCGCGAGTGGCCGCCACGTGCGAACCGGCGCGGATGCCGCGGCCTGCGGCCTTCCCGCCCCGGCTGATCTGCCGGCGCAGCCAGACCGGGAAGCGGCCGGGACCGACCAGGTAGGCGAGCAGGGCGAGCAGCGCGCCGATCCAGATGATCTGCTGGCCGCGTTCCCGCAGCAGGCTGAAGATGGTGGTCATCGCGCTGTCCACGCCGTCCCGGTACACCCCGGCGGGCACCTGCTCGAGGATCTGCCGGCGGACCGCGCGCAGGATCGCGGTGACCGCCACGGCCGCGATCACCAGCCAGATCCCGAGCTGGACGGTGGTACGCCGGCGGCGCGGCGAGACCAGGTACGCGGCGATCAGCAGCAGGACGGTCGCCCCGACGAACAGCGCCAGGTCGCGCTTGGCGGTCGCCACGGCCTGCTGGGCGGCGTACAGCTTGCCGCCGTCATAGACGGTGAACTGCGCGAAGTTGGCCGGCAGCGTCACGCCCAGTTGCTCCTGCACCTTCTCCCGCAGGTTGGGCGGGATCTCCCCGCTGCTCAGGTCGGGCAGCGTGAGCTGTTTGCCGAACAGTGTCGGCAACTCCGCGCTGATCGTCCGCAGCGCCTGATTGATCAGTGGTAACAGGTCGATCTGGATCTGGTCGCCGCTGGCCGTCACGACGTCGCTGGTGCCGTTCAGGACCGCCATCATCCGGGTGTGCAGCCGCTGGTTCAGCTCCACCCAGACCGTCTGGAAGCGGTCGCTCTGGAGCACCTGGAGCACCACCTTGTGGACCTGCTGCTGGAGCTGGCCGGTGAGCGGGCCGACCACGAAGCCGGCCTGCGGCGGCAGCACCTCCCGCAGCCGCTGGTCGACGTTCACCACCTCGAAGAGCTGGATGGTGGCGTAGTCGGCCACGGCCGCGGCCACCTTCGGGTCCTGTGGCAGCGGGGCCACCGTCGCCACCCACCGCTCGGTGTTCAGCGTCGTCCGCGCCGCCCACAGCCCCACCACGCTGGTGACCAGGGCGAACGCCGCGACAGCGACGAGCACCGCGGCGATCGCGGCGCGCACCCGGTGAGTGCCGGCGCGCTGCCGCCGGGGCGGCCGGGCGCCCAGCTCGGCCCGCAGCGAGAGCACCTCGGCCCGCAGACGGGCGAGCTCGGCGGCATCGTCCTCGGGCGGCGGGGCGTCCGCCACCGGCGCCTCGGGGGGCGGGGCGTCCGCCACCGGCGCCTCGGCCGCGGTGCCGTCCGCGGGTGCCTCGGCGGCCGTGCCGTCCACGGGCGGGTCCTCCGGTCGTACCGGGAAAGGGTCTTCTGATGCCGCGGCTGATGACGAACTCGCGGGCCTTGTCATGGCTTCTCCCTTGCCGGCCGTCGGCCGGCGCGGGCCGCGCAACGCGCGGACGCCGGCATGCTGCGACGGTCGCCGACCGGGGGCGCACCGCGCCTCACCCGGCGGGGATGAACCCCGGGCGAACCGTTCGCTTTCACCCCCGACGGATGAGGACCCTGCCGGGCCCTACGAGCACGCTGGGGCAATGGCATGGGGGCCGGTCGAACCGACTGAGCTGCCGGTGCTCCCGGCGGGCCTGGCACGGGCCCGGCCGGCGACCGGGCCGGCCGGGTCGCCGCGTCCCGCGGAACCGTCGTGGCGCTGACCCACCTTCCGGGGGCGCCCGGCCACGGACGCGTGCTGACCACCACGAGCTGAAGGGGAATCGATGAGCAGGACAGAAATCGCGAAGCAGCGAGCGGGGGACGCGTATCTCGTGCTCCGGGGCCGGCCCGCCCGGCCCAGCTACGGGGTCCTCGTGGTGCTGCCGCTGATCGCGGCGGCCGGCGGCGCGATGATCGCGCTGGGCCTGGAGGCGCTGATCAGCCGCCGCCGGGTGCCGACGCCGGTGGCCGAGGTCGCCGACGCCGCGGACCGCCGCCTCGAATCGGTAGGTGCCTGATGCCCGAGCTCGACGAGTTGGGCCCGGTCGACTACCTCTGCATCGAGTTCCCGCAGGGCAGCCTGACCGGCAAGGCGTTCCCGCAGCTGCTGGACCTGGTGGACCAGCACATCATCCGGGTGCTCGACCTGCTGTTCGTCCGCAAGAACCAGGACGGCTCGGTGATCGCCCTGGACGGCACCGAGCTGGAGATCGCCGGGCTGGGCGCGTTCCACGGCGCGGCGTCCGGCATCCTCGGCGGCGACGACCTGGGCGACATCGGCGAGATCCTGGCGCCCGGCGCGGCCGCGGTGATCATGGTCTACGAGAACACCTGGGCGGCGCCGCTGGCCCGGACCCTGCGCGACAACGGCGCGCAGCTGGTCGGCGGCGGCCGGATCCCGGTCCAGGCGCTGCTGGCCGCGCTGGACGCCACCGAGCCGGAACAGTCCACCATCACGAGCGGGAGTTGATCGGCGATGCCGGGTTTGCTCAGAGGAGTCGCACGGACCGCGGTGGTCGCCGGGACGGCGACCGCGGTGTCCAACCGGGTTTCCCGGCGGCAGGCCGGCCGCTGGTCCCGGCAGGCACAGGAGGAGGAGCAGCAGTATTACGACCAGCAGCCGGAACCCGAGCCGGCCGCGCCCGCGCCGGATCCGATGTCGGTGAAGCTGGAGCAGCTGAAGCAGCTGTCCGAGCTCAAGGCGCAGGGCCTGCTCACCGACGCCGAGGTCGAGGTGCAGAAGTCCAAGATCTTGAACTCCTGACGCGGCGCTGAACGGGCCGGTCACCGCAACGACGCGGTGACCGGCCCGTTCAGTACGCCATGGCCAGCGGCGTGGTCGCGTGCGCCAGCCCCCGTACGAACCCGGGTCCCGCCCCGTGCCGGGCCCAGAGCCGTCGCTGCCGGTCCGCCCCGGTGCCCTCCCGCCGCAACCGCTCGAACCCGGCGTAGACCGTGCCGACGTCCCCGTCCAGGTACGGCGTGATCTTCGCGAGCAGCCGGTCCTCGTGCCGCAACCGGCCACGGGCGGCCAGCTCCAGGTGGGCGTCCAGCCACGCCTCCGCCGGCGGCACCACCTTCTCGCCGCGGTCCACGTCGGCCAGCAGCGCCTCGACCAGGGCCCGGACCACGCCGGCGAGCAGCACGGCGTCGCCCACGTCGAGGCAGGTGTCGGCGACGCGTACCTCGATGGTCGGGTATCGCGGGGAGAGCCGGGCCTGGAAGTACACGCCGGCCGGATCCATCGCGCTGCCCGCGTCGACGTGCTCGCGCACCGCGCGGTCGTAGCGTTCCGCGCTCGCCCAGACCCCGGGCGGCCGGAACGTCGGCCAGCGCAGCTGGGCCGGGTACCGGGAGCTGGCCCATCCGGTGTCCTCGGCGCCCGCGAACGGTGAGTTGACGCTGAGCGCGAGCAGCGCCGGCAGCCACGGCCGCAGCCGGGTCAGCACCGCGGCGGCCAGTTCCCGGTCCGGCACGCCGACGTGCACGTGGCAGCCGCACGTCCCGCCGGCCACCGACGCGTCCGGGAACCGCCGGGCCAGCTCCCGGTACCGGTCCCCGTCGGTGAGCGCGTCCCGCGGGCCGCCGTTCAGCGGCACCGAGCCGGTGGCGATCAGGGCGGCCCCGGTCCGCTCGGCGGCGTCCGAGGCGATCAGCCGCAGCCGGGTGAGATCCCGGCGCAGGTCGTCCAGGGTCTCGCAGACCCGGCTGCTGGTCTCCAGCTGGTAGGCCATGTACTCGGGCTTGATCTGGTCGGGTTGCCGCGCGTGGCGGACCACGGACGAGGCGGTCGGCGCGAGCGCGCCGTCCGCCTCCAGCAGCAGGAATTCCTCTTCCACACCGATCGTCAGCACGACGAGCATCGTGTCCGGGAGCGGTGGCCCGGCACGTCATCCAGGACGGATGACCGAGGTCCGGACGATCTTGTCGTGCAGGCCCTGGTACCGGCGGTCCACGAGCAGCCAGAGCGCCAGGATCGGCAGGTAGGCCAGCAGCAGCCCGCGGACCAGCGCGGCGAACCAGCGCACCGGCCGCCCGTCGGACCGGATCACCCGGACCCCGAGCACGGCCATCCCCGGGGTCCGCCCGGCCAGGCTCCAGAACAGCGCGCAGTAGATCGCGAACACGGCCGGCAGGAACACCAGATAACCGGAGACGATCACCTCGGCCCAGTCGTGCGCCCGGGTGCCGATGACCGAGGCGACCGCCCCCAGGGCGGCCACCCCGATCCCGGCGGCGATCGCGACGGTGAAGGTGTCGATCAGGTACGCCAAGGTCCGGCTGACCAGCCCGGCGTACCCGGTCATGGCGCCTCGCCGCGCCGCATCCGCAGGGTGAGCCGGTCGACGGCGCTGTCCCCGGCGGCCGCGCCGGCCCGGACCCGGCCGACCGCCTCACCGACGATGCTGTCCCGCTGGCCGCGGACCAGCCCGCGGATCCGCTCGGGATCCTTCTCCAGGATCCCGAACACCCGGTCCAGCTGGGCGTCCACCACCCGCTCGACGATGCTGGAGTGGGCCAGCTTCTCGACCGCGGCGTCGACCGCGCTCCGGGCGTTCTGCACGCCGCGCTCGCGCTCCGCGGCGCCCCGCTCGGCCAGCACGGTCCAGCGGGCCCACGCTTCGCCGGCCGTACGCAAACTCTCCCGGTCGAACCGTGACCGGAGCTCGGCCAGTTTGTCGGCGCTCTTCTCCCCCACCCGGAAGGCGACGCCGATGGCCACGTCTCCCAGCTGGATAAATCCGATCATCAGGAACCTCCCGCCCGGCGCCGCAGCACCGCCTTACGGATCTCGGTGGGCACGATCACGGTGAGCGCGGCCACCAGGCAGATCGCCCACTGACCGAGGTTCAGGTGGACGGTGTTGAGGATCCGCTGGAACAGGCCGAACTCGGTGGCCAGCACGATCGCGGCCAGCGACATGCCGCTGGTGATCACGAAGCGCCGGTCGTTGAAGGTCTCCAGGCTGAAGACCGAGCGGATGTCGCTGCGCACCGTGAACGAGAAGATCAGGTTCATCAGCGAGAACGCGGTGAGGCCCATGGTCCGGGCGACGCCGATGTCGGAGTCCCGCTCGGAGAACCAGATCACCGCCAGCGTGATCACGCCCATGAACACGCCCAGCAGGCTGAGCCAGCCCAGCACCCGGTTGCTCAGCAACGGCTCGTCGGAGCGGCGCGGCTTGTGCCGCATGATGTCCGGCTCGGCGTTGCCGTAACCGAGGCCGACCGACTGGAAGACCTGCGTGGTGAAGTTCAGCCACAGGGTCTGCAGCGGCACGAACGGCACGCCGGCGGCGATGTTGCCGATGCTCGCCCCGAGGAACGTGACGATCATGGCGGCCAGCACGCCCATCTGGAAGAAGATGTACTTCTTCAGGTTGGCGTACAGGGCCCGGCCCAGCTCGACGGCCTTCACGATGGTGGCGAAGTCGTCGTCGGTGAGGATCATCGCGGCGGCTTCCTTGCTCACCTCGGTGCCGGTGATCCCCATCGCGATGCCGATGTCGGCCTTCTTCAGCGCGGGCGCGTCGTTCACGCCGTCACCGGTCATCGCGACGATGTGGCCCTTGCGCTTGAGCGCGTCGACAAGGCGTACCTTGTGCTCCGGGGTGACCCGGGCGATCACGCCGATGCCGTCGATCTCCCGGTCCAGCTCGTCGTCGCTCATCGCGGCGAACTCGGCGCCGGTGATCGCCCGGCCACGGATGCCGAGCTTGCCGGCGATCGCGGCGGCGGTGATCGCGTGGTCACCGGTGATCATGCGGACCTCGATGCCGGCCGCGTGTGCCTGCTCGATCGCGGCCTTGGCCTGCGGCCGCGGCGGGTCGACGATGCCGACCAGGGCGAGCGGTTCCAGGTCGGTCAGCAGCTCGAGGAGATCTTTACTGGCGTCGACGGCATCGAGGTCCTTACGGGCGGTGGCCAGGACACGCAGGCCCTGTTTGGCCAGGCGCTCGTTCTCGGCGAGGTAGCGTTCGCGCTGCTCGTCCGTCACATTGCAGCGAGCGAGAATCTGGTCCGGCGCGCCCTTGACGAAGCACCTAATTTTTCCCGACATTTCATGGAATGTCGCCATCATCTTGTACGCCGCGTCGAACGGCAGCTCGGCCACCCGCGGGTACTTCTGCCGGGTCGCCTCGGCGTCCAGACCACCCTTCTCGGCGAGCACCACCAGCGCGCCCTCGGTCGGGTCACCGATCATGGTGCCGTCGCTGACCACCGCGTCGGAGGCCAGGATCATCGGCAGCAGATACTCCTCCAGCGGGGTGTCCGGCTCGCCCGCCACCCGCTTGATGGTGCCCTCGGTGGAGTAACCGCTCCCGGAGATCACGTACCGCCGCCCCGGGATCGCCATCTCGGTGGCGGTCATCTGGTTCAGCGTCAGCGTCCCGGTCTTGTCCGAGTTGATCGCCGAGGTGGAGCCGAGCGTCTCGGTGGACCGCAGCCGTTTGACGATCGCGTTCGACTTGGCGAGCAGCTGGGTGCCGAGCGACAGGATCGTGGTGACCACGGCCGGCAGGCCGGTCGGGATGGCCGAGACCGCGAAGGCGACCGCGGCCGTGAAGACCACGTTGAACTCGTTGCCCCGGGCCAGGTTGATCACGACCGAGGCGAGCAGCGCGAACCCGGCGATGTACAGGATTTGGTTGGTCAGCTTGGCGAGCTGCCGGGTGAGCGGCGTGTCCTCGTCCTTCGCCTGCTGGAGCATCCCGGAGATCCGGCCGACCTCGGTGTTCATCCCGGTCGCGGTGACCAGCAGCTCGCCGGAACCCCGGGTCACGTTGGTGTTCATGTACGCCATGTCGGCCCGGTCGCCCAGGTCGGCGTCGACCTTCTCCAGCGGCTCGACGTTCTTGGCGACCGGCAGGCTCTCCCCGGTCAGCGCCGACTCGGCGACCTCCAGGGTGGCCGCGCGCAGCAGCCGCCCGTCGGCCGGGACCACGTCACCGGCCTCGATCAGCACCACGTCGCCGGGGACCAGCTCCTCGGCGGGCAGTTCCTCGAGCTTGCCGTCGCGGCGTACCCGGGTCTTGATGATCATCATCTTCTGGAGCGCGTCGATCGCGGCCGCCGCCTTGCCCTCCTGGTGCAGACCGAGGAAGGCGTTGAGCAGGGTCAGGGCGATCAGCATGACGCCGGTGCCCCACTGCTTGAGCGGGTAGAGGCTGCCGATGCCGGCGGCCAGCAGCACGATCTGCATCGGATCGGCGTACTGCCGGACGAAGGAGCGCCACCAGGGTTCCTTCTTGGCCTCGGCGAACTTGTTCGGGCCGTATCTCTCCCGGCGCTGGGCCGCCTCGTCGCTGCTCAGCCCGCGCTGCTGGTCGACGTTCTCGGCCTGGAGCGCCTCCGGCACGGTGAGCACGTGAAAGACCGGCGTCTCCGGCGGTTCTGTCATGGTCGCCATCTCAGGCCCCCCTCTACCGGTACTGCTGCGGATAGGGCCGCGGAGCGGGCGGGATGTCGGTCCGGACCAGCCGGGTCGCGGACCGGGCGACGCCGGCGACCAGGGAACCGATCGCGATACCGAGTATCATGTTGAGCCCCGCGGTGTAGAACTGCGACGCCCGGCTCGCGTCGGTGACGAACGGCGCGAGCACCGCGGACACCGTGGCCAGGCTGACCACCCAGCCGAAGAACCGCATCGGCCGCGGGGTGGTCAGGATCAGCACGTGCACCAGGCCGGTGGCGACCAGCGCGGCGCCGGCGGCACCCAGGGCGTACCACCCGGTGCTGGCGTCTCCCCAGGTGCCCTGACCTTTCGGCGCCAGGACGTCG
Source organism: Actinoplanes ianthinogenes (assembly GCF_018324205.1). Classification (NCBI taxonomy): domain Bacteria; kingdom Bacillati; phylum Actinomycetota; class Actinomycetes; order Micromonosporales; family Micromonosporaceae; genus Actinoplanes; species Actinoplanes ianthinogenes. The sequence goes on along the minus strand of NZ_AP023356.1, from coordinate 6,963,690 downwards.
ACGTCGAAGATTCCGCGTCCGAGCAGAATCCCGGCAATGGCGATCAGTGCGGCCACGGCCGCGGTGGCGCCCCCGCCGGCCCACAGCTTCCCGGCGTTGACAGTGGGTTTGACAGGTTCGACGGTCATGGCGCTGAGGATCGCCGTGGGCCGGGCATGACCGCCTCATCCGACGGGGGTGAAAGCGTCAGCAGCCCTTGCGGACGTCACCCGGCACCGGTACCGGATGCCGCCGCGCGCCACTGTCCACCGTCCACTGCACGGCCCGGACCGGCTCCCCGCCACCCGGCCGGGCGCGCGCCTCGTCCGCCACGGTCACCGATCCGAGCACCACACATCCGATCAATCCGGTACGCACGATCCCCCGCATTGTGTTCCTTTCCTCCGGCTTAAACCTCCGTGTGGATCAACGATGGTGTGAACGATCGGGCTGCGAGTCCCGTACTCGGGGGCGGTAACGTCACCGAGAGGCATCCGGAGGACACCGTGGCACGGACCGGAATCGACACTGCGATCCTGCACAAGGGAGCTCACAGCGCCTCCTACTTCGACCTGGCCCGAGCGGCCGGCGAGGGCGCGGAGATCGTCGACTTCTGCATCCCGTGCAACCCGTACTTCCCCACCCCGGAGATGTTCGACGAGCTCACCCGGGAGCTGAAGAGCATCCTGAAGTACTACCCGAGCGACTCGGCCACCATCACCAAGAAGCTGGCCGCCGTGCTCAACCTGCACCCGCAGACGGTGGCGATGGCGAACGGCTCCACCGAGCTGATCACCTGGATCGACCACCTGCTGGTCAAGGAGAGCCTGGCCATCCCGATCCCGACCTTCGGCCGGTGGACCGACCAGCCTCTGGAGACCGGCAAGCGGGTGGACATGTTCCCGCTCCAGGAACGCGACGGCTTCCGGCTCGACCTGGAGGAGTACGTCGAGTTCATCCGGGAGCGCCGGTCCCGGGTCGCGGTGGTCTGCAACGTGAACAACCCGGACGGCAACTACCTGCCGCGGCGGGACGTCATCCGGTTCATGGACCAGCTCAGCGACCTGGACCTGGTGGTCATCGACGAGTCGTTCATCGACTTCTCCGACGCCGAGCGCTACCCCTCGGTCGGCCCGGACGCGGTGATCCGGCCGAACACGGTGGTGCTCAAGTCGCTCGGCAAGAACTTCGGTCTGCACGGCATCAGGTTCGGCTACATGCTGGCCAACCCGGCGATCGCCGGCAAGATCGCGAAGATGCTGCCGAAGTGGAACCTGAACTCCCTCGCGGAGAAGGTGGTCCACATGATCGAGCAGCACGAGATGGAGTACGAGGAGAGCCTGCGCCTGCTCAGCCGCGACCGCCGGTCGATGGGCCGGGAGCTCCAGCGCATCCCGGGCCTCACCGTCTTCCCGTCGCAGGGCAACTTCTTCCTGGTCAAGCTGCCGACCGAGTGGTCCGGCGTGGCGCTGCGCGACTTCCTGGTCGCCAACCACGGCATCATGACCCGCGAGTGCGGCAACAAGCTCGGCATGACCAGCCAGTTCATGCGCCTCGTGGTCCGGCCCGCCGGTGACGTGGACCGCCTCGTCGACGGCATGATCGACTACTCGCAGCGTTTCCACGGCCGGTCGGTCTACGACACCGACCCGCTGGAGTCGAGCAGCCGCCGCTGGACCGAGCAGTACGAGGAGAAGGAGTACGCGCCGCGCCGCGCCGCCGTCGGCTAAAGGTTGGTCATCTTCTCCATCTGCTCGGGGTAGCGGCTCCCCTGCACCTCAATCTTCGCGGCGGCCGTCTCGATCTCCGCGAGGTCGGCCGCGGTGAGTTCGATCCCGGCCGCGCCCAGGTTCTCGTCCAGCCGGTCCAGCCGCCGGGTGCCCGGGATCGGCACGATCCACGGCCGCTGCGCCAGCAGCCAGGCGAGCGCCACCTGCGCCGGGGTCGCCGCCTTGCCGGCCGCGATCCGCCCGATCAGCTCGACCAGCGCCTGATTCGCCTCCCGCGCCGCCGCCGAGAACCGGGGCAGCCCGTTACGCATGTCATTCTCGGCGAAAACGGTGTCCGCACCGATCTTCCCGGTCAGGAAACCGCGGCCCAGCGGACTGAACGGCACGAAGCCGATGCCCAACTCCGCGAGCGTGTCGAGCAGTTCCTCCTCGGGCCGGCGCCACCACAGCGAATACTCGCTCTGCACCGCGGTCACCGGCTGCACCGCGTGCGCCCGCCGGATCGTCCCGGGGGCCGCCTCGGACATCCCGAAATGCCGCACCTTGCCAGCCGCGATCAGGTCCCGCACCGTTCCGGCCACGTCCTCGATCGGCACGTCCGGATCCACCCGGTGCTGGTAGAACAGGTCGATCGCGTCCACCCGCAGCCGCCGCAGCGACGCCTCCGCGACCTTCCGGATGTTCTCCGGCCGGCTGTTCACCCCGGCGCCCTGCCGCCCGTCGTCATCGATGACGAACCCGAACTTGGTGGCGATGACCACCTGCCCCTTGAACGGTTCGAGCGCCTCACCGACCAGTTCCTCGTTGACCCACGGCCCATAGACCTCGGCCGTGTCGAAAAGCGTGACCCCCCGCTCGACGGCGGCCCGCAACAGCCCGATGTTCGCGTCCCGATCCGGCCCGGGCCCGTAACCGTGGCTCATCCCCATCGCGCCGAACCCGATCGCGGAGACCGTCAGATCCCCCAGTTTTCTTTCCCGCATGCCCCCACACGCTACGGAACCGGCCGCCCCCGGCAACCCCGAAACCACGCTGTGGTCCCGAGGCTCCACAGCCGTACCCGCGATCCGACGCCCCTCCTTCGGTCCCGCGGGCCACCGCCCCGACCGCACTCCGGGGGCCCCAGCGGAATGATGGGCCCCAGCCCGGCCACCCCCGCCATCGCCCGCGTCGCCCACACCCCAATGTCGATCATGGTCACTCTCACGCCACCAACGATCGCCCCACCGACCCCACCGAACAACGCAAAAGATCGAACCGCCGATTAACCCGTCGGTTATCGTTCGCCCCACGAGGCGACGCCCGGAATCCCCGCCGGCTCCGCAACTGCACCGACCCAGACGTCGGAGACCACCACGCCGCACCGCCCGACGCGCCGCATGCCGTCACCCACCACGAGGGACAGCGGACGATCCACAGGTCACCCGCGCTCCAACTGCGCCCTGAAAAGATCCGTAAATTCCCCCAAAAGTCATACCGCCACGAATCACCACCCGGGAGCCAGAATACAAAAAGAATAAGCGCGAATCATCTCTCAAACCCGAGCCACCCGACAGGGAGACCCACGAACCCGATTGTCGCGGACAACCCCGAGTGTCACCTTTATCACCGCCCCACAGTGACCACCCTCATTCATTTCATTCCCACCTCGCCCCGCACGCACCCGCACCGATAGACTTGTCACCACCCGCCACCGGAAAGCGCGCGTCCTCCCGGCCGACAAGGAGAACAAAGCGGCCCGGACAGTCAGCACCCCAGATGGCGCAGGCACCGAGAATCCCGATACGGCCGAGACAACCGGCGCGCCCACGAACAACGCCAGCGCTGCGGCCGGTCGCGAGACGTGCCGCACCACCAGCCATGACGCCGGCCGCGAAACATGCCGCATCACCAGCGCTGCGGCCGATCGCGAAACGTGCCACACCAGCAGCGATGACGCCGGCCGGGAAACATGCCGCACCGTCAGCAACGACGCCGGCTGCAGAGCGTGCAGCGCAGCCGACAATGCCTCCGGTCGGGAAACGTGCCGCATCACCAGCGCTGCGGCCGATCGCGAAACGTGCCCCACCCGCAACGGTGTGGACCCATTGGTGGTCGCCAGTGACGGTGGCGACGCCAGTTGCAGAGCGTGCAGCACCGCCGGCAATGCCGCTGGTCGCGGCTTCGGCGACATCGACGTTCGCGGCACGGACCGCCTGGCCGGTGATGCAGTCGGCTGTCTCGCCGACCGCGTGGCAGGAGCGCGGGCCTGCGGTTTCTGCTCAATGAGCGCGGCTTTCGTCGGACAACTCCCGGGAACCCGCAGCGGCTCGACGATGGGCCGCGCCTGAAGCGGCTGCGCTTGGACCGGCCGGGGCCGGCTCGACTGCGGCTGCGACGGGATCGACTGCGGCTGCGGCCGGGTCGACTGCCGCTGCGGCCGGGTCGGCGGCGACGGGATTGGCTGCGGCTGCGGCCTGGCCTGCCGCGGCTGCGGCTGGATCGGTTGCGGTTGCGGCTGCGGCTGGATCGGCGGCGACGGGATTGGCTGCGGCTGCGGCCTGGCCTGCCGCGGCTGCGGCTGGATCGGCTGCGGCTGCGGCTGCGGCCGGGTCGGCGGTGACGGGATTGGCTGCGGCTGCGGCCTGGCCTGCTGCGGGTGCGACCGGATCGGTTGCGGCTGGATCGGCTGCGGCTGACGCTGACTTGGCCGCGGCCGGGCTGGCGCCGACTGGGGCTGGGGTGGTCGGCCCGGAGGGTGGACCCGGTGCATGGTGGCGGCTATGGCTTCGGCGTCCGGGTGGCCGAGGCGCCGCAGTTTCTCAGCATGTCGGCGACGCAGACCGAATTTCCGGCGTCGCTCCTGCTCACGGCGGAATTCGTCCTTCTCCGGTGAATAATTGCGCGCAGCAGTCCGGTCCCGCATCTTCGCGAGATCCGCCTTCCCGAAGAACGACAACTGCCGCATGAATCAATTGTTCCGCCCCCGACACCTCACCGGTCAGTGCCCGAGCGTGCCAACCCAATATTTTTTCCAGCAATGTTCCGCAATAGCGCGGGCCACCGCACCGAAGGCAGAAGGCAAGAGCGGTAAGCGACCTCCCCGCCCAGGCGCTACTTGAGCCCCTCCCGCACCCGAGCCTCAGTCGGACCCAAAGCACTACTCAGCGTCCGAGCCGTATCAATCAGCGGAACATGGCTGAAGGCCTGAGGAAAATTCCCGACCAGCCGACCGGCCACGGTGTCGTACTCCTCCGACAGCAGGCCCACGTCGTTCCGCAAGGCCAGCAGCCGGGCGAACGTCTCCCGGGCCTCGTCGTGCCGGCCCATCAGCGCGTAATTGTCGGCGAGCCAGAACGTGCAGGCCAGGAACGCCCCCTCCCCCGGCGGCAGCCCGTCCACGTCGGTGTCCGGGTGCTGCGTGTAACGCTGCACGAAACCGTCGACGAGCAGGTGCTTCTCGATCGCCGCGACGGTGCCGGCCACCCGCTCGTCGTCGGCGGGCAGGAAGCCGACCAGCGGGACCATCAGCATCGCGGCGTCCAGTTCCGCCGAGCCGTAGTACTGGGTGAACGTCTTGCGATCCGGGTCGTAACCGTGCTCCAGGATGTCCTCCCGGATCCGGGAGCGCAGCTCGGTCCACCGCTCCAGCGGCCCGTCCAGGCCGAAGTCCTCGACCGCCTTGACCGCCCGGTCGGCCGCGACCCACGCCATCAGCTTGGAGTGGGTGAACTGCTTCGGGCCGCCGCGCACCTCCCAGATGCCCTCGTCCGGGTCCTGCCAGTGGTTCTCGACGAACTCCATCAGTTTGACCTGCAACCCCCACGCCGGGTCGTCCGCCTTGAGCCCGGCCCGCCGGCCCTGGTGCAGCGCGTCCATCACCTCGCCGTACACGTCGAGCTGGAACTGTTCGGCCGCCGCGTTGCCGATCCGCACCGGGTTGCCGTCGTACCCGCCGAGCCAGTCGGCGAGGTACTCGTCGAGGCGGCGCTCCCCGCCGACGCCGTACATGATCTGGAGCTCGGCGGGGTTGCCGGCGATGGCGCGCAGCAGCCACTTGCGCCAGGCGGTCGCCTCGCTCTGGAAGCCGGAGAAGAGCAGCGCCTGAAGGGTGATGGTGGCGTCGCGCAGCCAGCAGAACCGGTAGTCCCAGTTGCGCACGCCGCCGAGCTTCTCCGGCAGGCTGGTGGTGGCGGCCGCGACGATGCCGCCGGTCGGGGCGTAGGTGAGCGCCTTCAGGGTGAGCAGCGAGCGCACCACGGCGTCGCGCCACTCGCCCTCGTAGGTGCAGGCGGAGATCCAGCCGCGCCAGTAACCCTCGGTGACGCCGAGTTCGTGGGCCGGGTCGAGCGGCTCGGGTGGTGGCAGGTGGGAGGGGCGCCAGGTGAGCACGAACGGCACGCGCTCACCAGCTCGTACTGAAAAATCGGCTTTTGTGGTGAGGTTTTCGCCGCGCAGATCGACGGGGGTCCGCAGCCACGCCGCGTCCGGACCGGCCACCCCGACCAGCGCGTCGCCCTCGCGGTACACCCATGGGACGACGTGCCCGTAATCGAAGCGCAGCCGCAGCTCCATGCTGAAGTCGACCTGCCCCCGGACACCCTCGACGATCCGGATCACCGATGGGGAGTCGGTCCGCGGGGGCATGAAGTCGATGAGCCGGGCCACGCCGCCGGCGGTCTCGAACTCGGTCTCCAGCACCAGAGTCTCGTCGCGATACCGGCGACGGGTGGTGATCACGTCCGTGGGAGCGACCGTCCAGTGACCGTTGTCGGCCGAGCCGAGCAGCGCCGCGAAGATCGCCCCGGAGTCGAACCGGGGCACGCACAGCCAGTCGATCGACCCGTTGCGGCCGACCAGCGCGGCGGTCTGGGTGTCAGCGATGATCGCGTAGTCCTCGATCGGCAGCGCCATGCTCGATCAGTGCCCCCGGCGCCGGAAAACAAACCGCCGCCGGGGGCACGAGGCCCCCGGCGGCGGCGCATCCGGCCGGGCTGGTCAGACCCGGTCGGCGGCGATCAGGAGGTAGTGAAAACTGCCTTCCCGGTACGCCGTGAGAAAAGCCTCCTCGATCCCGGTCGCCACCTCCGACTTGGCCCGGAGCTCCCAGTACGGGATGGTCGCGGCGGTCAGGTCGACCACGTTGATCGGCACCAGGTCGTTCGCCGCGAGCGCCTTGAAGTAGTCGCTGCGCGGGTGGATGTCGCAGGTGTAGTGCTCGTTGATCTTGCTGACCGACTTGGACCGCCGGCCGGTCACGTCGTTCGCGCAGCCGGTGATGCAGACGTAGCGCCCGCCGAACCGGAGCATCCGGGCGAACTCCGCGTAGAGGTCGAACAGGTCGACGTACATCGTCGTCTCGTTCGTCCAGATCGCCTGCCGGGACCCGTCGGCGAACCCGGAGTCCAGCATGTTCCGGAAGTGGAACCGGACCCGGTCGGCGACCCCGCGCCGGGCGGCCTGCTCGTTGGCGAACCCGACCTGGTACTCGGAGATCGACACCCCGTCCACCCGGCAGCCGAACCGGGCGTTGGCCATGATGCTGGTCCCGCCCCGACCCGACCCGCCGTCGAGCAGCGCGTCCTCCGGCCGGATCGGCCCGAGATGGTCGAGCAGCAGGTCGGCCTGAGCGCTCTCCAGCCGGTGCAACTCGGCGATCACGCCCGGCTCGGGACCGTCGAGCACGCTCCAGTCCGGCTCGCCGACGCCGTAGTGATGGTGGTACAGCCCGTCGACCTCGCCGAGGCGCAGGTTGACCGGGTCGACCCGGTTGGTGTTCCAGTAGTTCGCGACCGAGCGCTCGAAGTCGGTCCGCAGCGGCGAGACGGCCGTCGTTGTCATGATTTCTCCTCCTGAGAGTCGTGATAGCGGCCGCTCGTGGCGTGCCACTCCCGGCTTCCGCCCAGCCACGCCCAGGTGTCCGCCAGGAACCGGCGCAACTGCGGCGACCCGGTCACGCTGAGCGACCCGGCCAGCCGGACGAAGTCGTCCATCAACTCGTTGTGGATCTCGACGGTCCGCAGCACCGCCGCCCGGTGACCGAGCCCCTCGTTCGCCGCCAGCACGGTCGGCAGGTTGTGATCGTTCTCGGACTCGTTCTTCCCGGAGTACAGGTCGTTGATGAGCACGGCCGCGTTGGCCGCCGTGGTGAACGCCCGCCGCACCCGCGGGTGGTAGAACTCGTCGGCCGGAAGCTCGTAACCGCCCAGCACGTCGATCAGGATCATCGGCGGCAGGTAGCTGTTGAGATGCCGCTGGACCAGGTACTCCCAGACCGGTGGCGTGCGCCGGTTCGCGTGCCAGTCCGCCTCCTGCGTCCAGGCCAGGAACAGGATGGCCATCTGGTGCTGGAACCGGCCCAGCTGCGCCACGCTCGCGTACTCGGCGAAGTGCTCCATGGCGCTGCGGAACGCCCGCGAGATCGGCAGCAGCCGATGGTGGTCCCGGTAATCGGCCAGGTACCGCGGCACCATCGACACCGGATCGACCACCGCGTGCAGGTTGGCCAGCCGCGATCCGACCACCATCGGGTCGGCGCCCAGCGACACCTCGTCCACGTAGTAGTCGTCCGCCGCCCACTCCGCGACCAGGCATTTCGTCGCGGCGAGCAGCCGGTCCGGGTCGCTGGTGGCCGGGTGGGCCAGCATCATGAAGCGGCCGAAGTTCGCCGAGCGCAGCGTGTCCAACCGGCCGGGGTAGATGCCGATCCCCTCGGCCCAGCGCACGACGGCCTCGTTGACCCGCTCCCCCAGCGCCGGGTCGTCCCGCAGCGGCCCGGGACAGCGCAGATGCGGGCCGTCCGGCCGCGCCGGCACGGGACGAAAGGCACGCGCGGCGGAGGTGCCGAGTCCGCTCGGCCCAAGACCGATCATTGCCGGTACGCCGTCCGGCGCCGGACCGCTCGTCATCGGCCCGCCGGTTCCCGGTACGGCGCCCAGCACCGCCGCGAGATCACCGGACGGCGCCGCACGCAGGTCGCGCAGGATCTCCCTGCCGAGGTCGAGGGTGAGCACCATCAGTGCGACAGCTCGACGTGGTCCAGGATGCCCAGCGCGTCCGGCACCAGCACCGCCGCCGAGTAGTAGGCGCTGACCAGGTAGGACATGATCGCCTGCTCGTCGATCCCCATGAACCGCACCGACAGGCTCGGCTGGTACTCGTCCGGGATCCCGGTCTGGTGCAGTCCGACCACGCCCTGGTCCGCCTCCCCGGTCCGCATCGCCAGGATCGAGGTGGTGTGCGTCTCGGTCACCGGGATCTTGCCGCACGGCAGGATCGGCACCCCGCGCCAGGACAGGAACGTGCCGCCGTCGTGCTCCACCATCGGCGGGTAGATCCCGCGCTTCGTGCACTCCCGGCCGAACGCCGCGATCGCCTGCGGGTGCGCCACGAACATCTTGGTGGCCCGCCGCATGCTCAGCAGCTCGTCCAGGTCGTCCGGGGTGGGCGGCCCGCTCCGGGTGTGAATGCGCTGCCGCAGGTCGGCGTTGTGCAGCAGGCCGAACTCGCGGTTGTTGACGATCTCGTACTCCTGGCGCTCGCGCAGCGCCTCGACGGTCAGCCGGAGCTGCTGCTCCAGCTGGTTCATCGGATCGTTGTAGAGGTCGGCGACCCGGGTGTGCACCCGCAGGATGGTCTGCGCGACGCTCAGCTCGTACTCCCGCGGGCTCTGCTCGTAGTCCACGTACGTGCCGTCCAGCTGCGGCTCGCCGGTGTGCCCGGCCGCGACCGAGATCGCCGCCTCGCCGTGCTTGTTCTGCGGCCGGCGGTTCTTGGCCCGGAACCGGTCGACGTGCGCCCGCAACCGGTCGCTCTGCCCGAGCAGGGCGGTGAACGCCGACCGCGGCATGGCCAGCAGGGTCACCGCCGTCATCGCCTTGGCGGTGTAGTCCCAGATCCGCTGATCGTCGGTGAGCGAGTACTCGCCGAACGCCTCGCCGTCGGCCAGCACGCCGAGGTTGACCGGGTCGCCGTAGTTGCCGACGCCGACCTTGTTCACCTTGCCGTGCGCGATCAGGTAGACGTGGTCGGCGACCGAGCCGAACTCGACGATCACCTGACCCGGCTGGTACTCCTGCTGCACGAACTTGTCGGCCATCGCGGCCAGCACCTCGGCCTCGTCGAACTCGCTGAGCACGGAGAGCTCGCGCAGCTCGCCGGGGATCACCCGGACCTGGGCGCCGACGTTGGTGAAGCTGAGCCGGCCGTCGCCGATCCGGTAGGTCATCCGCCGGTTCACCCGGAAGGCGCCGCCGGACACCTGCACCCACGGCAGCTTGCGCAGCAGCCAGCGCGAGCTGATCTCCTGCATCTGCGGAACCGTCTTGGTGGTGGTCGTCAGGTTCCGGGCCGCCGCCGTGCTCAGGCTCTGCCGCCGTTGCTCCTGCTCGTCGTCCCGAATCTCGGACTGCGTGGGAGTGGCCACCGCTCGTAACCCCGTTCGTCGTTCGGTCCGTGCCTACTTATGGTCGTTCTATCGCATATCTGACTTGTTTGTCGGGATTCGCGGAATCTGCACACATGCTCTGACCAGCAATTTCGTCGCGAAGGGCGGTTCTCAAGTGGCCGACCGGGGTGCCGAAGGAACCGGCGACTCACTCCTGTTCCGGAAAGGACACCTCCGGTGTTCCGTGCCCTGCTCCTCACCACCGCCTCGCTCACCGCCGGCGTGCTGGCCGCCCCCGGCGCCGCCCTCGCGGCCGACACCAGCACGTCGCTGACCGCGGCCGAGATGTCCGCGGCGCTCAAGGCGGTGGCCGCGACGACCGCCACGGCGGAGATCCCCGGCTACGCCGGCTCGCTGCGGGCGACCCTGGACGGGAGGGTGGCCGCGATGGCGTTCGCCGTCGACCCGGCGACCGGCCGCGGCTACTACCGGATGGCCTACACCGGGTACGGCACCGAGGCCGTCTACGCGGTCGCCGGCAAGGGCGAGTACGACTACCTGACCGGCTCGGCCGAGCGCGCCGCGGCGAAGATGGCCGGCCGCCCCGAGGCCCGCTACGTCTTCGTGCCGAACGCCAAGCTCACCCTGGACGGCTGGAGCAGCCGGCAGATGAGCGCGCCCTCGGAGATCGTCGTCGAGGACGCCCGGCACGCCGGCACCAAGACCACCCACGACGACGGCTCCGCCGACTACTCCTTCACCGGCGAGGAGAAGACGCGGGTCACCTTCACCGTCGACGCCACCGGGGTGGTCACCCGCGGCCGGGTGGTCGACACCGGGGTCGAGCAGACGATCACCTTCGGCTACGGACCGCAGACCGTCACGCTGCCCGCCACCGGCCAGGTGATCAGCCAGACGACGCTGACCAAGGCGGTGGCCTACTACGACCTGGCCCGGAAGATGTCCCGGCTGACCTCGGACATCATGATCGGGGTCGACGACCGGGCCCGGGGCCGGAACGTCACCGTGGCCGCCGTGCGCAAGGGCGCGCGCGCCGCCGTCGCCGGCTTCAACGAGAGCCTCGCCGTCAAGGTGGTCACGGTCCGGAACGTCACCGGCGGCGTCACGATCTCCGCCACCAACCCCTACACCGGCGTCCGGATCGCCTACCGGCTCAAGCTCTCCGGCAAGCACACCGTCGCCCGCAAGCTCTGACCCGTTCGGTTCCCGATTTCCCGCCGGTGGGCAGATGGTGCGGGTCGTGGCGCCGGGGGTGGTCCGCCGGTCGCGGTGGCTGCCACAGTGCCAGGCAGGAGGTGGTTGCTTTGCGTACGCCCGTCGCCTGCACGACCGTCACGATCCTGATGTTCGCCGGCGCCTGCTCGGACCCACCGTCCGGGAGCGCCACCTACGGTCCCGCCACCTCCGCTCCGGCTCCTACCGGGGCGGCGGTGTCGTCGGCCGAGTGCAACGCCGGGATCAGCACCGAGGCCCTCCCGGTCTGGGCCCGGGAGGGCTTCAACTTCGACGGCTCCGGCGTCCCGCACCGCCTCGGTGACCAGGGCGGCCTGATGGCGATCCTGTTCGCCCCGCCGAAAGCCGACCCGGTGGACGGCACCAAGATCCTCTGGGTGTCCCGTCTGCCGGTCGAGACGGCCGCCCCGCTGACCGTCAGCGGCGTCCGCTCGGACGGTCTCACCGCCACCCAGGAGCTGCCGAACGGCGCCGGGCCGTCGGCCGTGAAGATCCCCGAGCCGGGGTGCTGGGACCTCACCCTGACCTGGTCGGGACACACCGACCGGATGCGGCTCTGGTTCACCGGGTAACGGATCACAGACCCTCAGGATCGCCGATGCCGCGCCGATGGTCAGGCTATGAGCGACGAGGTCAGCGACGAGGTCCACGACGAAGCCCGGCTCGCCGCACTGCACTCCTACCGGGTGCTGGACGAGCCCCGCGCGGCGGTGCTGGACGATCTCACGCGGCTCGCGGCCACCATGTTCGACACCCCGATGGCGGCCGTGTCGCTGATCGACCGGGACCGGCAGTGGTTCGCCGGCAGCATCGGCCTGGCCGACGCGCAGACCCCGCTCGACGTGTCGTTCTGCGCGCAGATCCTGCCGGCCCGCCGCCCGCTGATCGTCCCGGACGCCACCGCGCACCCGCTGTTCTCCGGGTACCGCAACGTGGTCGAGGCACCGAACATCCGGTTCTACGCCGGCGCCCCGGTGATCGACGAGGACGGGCACGTGCTCGGCGCGATGTGCGTGATCGACGACGTGCCCCGCGAGGTCAGCGACCGCCAGGTGGAGGCGCTCACCACGTTCGCCGGGCAGGCCGCCACGCACCTGTCCGCGATCCGCAACCGGCTGCGGATGGCCGACCTCGGCGATCACCTGTCCCGGGCCGCGCAGCGCGAGGACGACCTGGTCGCCACCATCACGCACGAGCTGCGTACCCCGGTGACCAGCATCCAGGGATACCTGGAGCTGCTCAGCGAGAACGAGGAGCTGGCGGCGTACAAGCGGTTGATCGAGCCGATCCACCGCAACGGGCAGCGACTGGTCGCGATGGTCGACCACATCCTGTCCGGCACCCGCCCGCACGACGCGCCGCTGCCCGCCCCGGTCGGCCCGGTCGACCTGAACACCGTGGTCGCCGCGGCGCTGACCTCGTGCCGGGCGCTCACGGCGCTGCGCGCCGCGCCGGTCGACGTGTTCTCCGGCCCGCCGATCGTCGTGCAGGCCGACCTGGCCCGGCTGTCCCACGCGATCGAGCAGGTGCTGCGCAACGCGCTGCTGTTCACCCCGGCCGACCGGCCGATCACGATCCGGGTCGGCGCCGAGCCCCGGCCCACGGTGGAGGTCATCGACTGCGGGGTGGGCATCCCGGACGACGAGCTGGCCTTCGTCTTCGACCGCTTCTATCGCGGGCGGCACGCCCGTGAGCAGGCCATCCCCGGCGTCGGCCTGGGACTGACGATCGCCCGCGCCTCGATCGCCGCACACCTCGGGGACCTCACTGTGACCAGCGGCCCGGCCGGTACCACCGCCCGGGTGACCCTGCCCGCCGTGGCCTGAGCCCGGATACGGTAGGTGGATGGAGCGGCCGATGACCCCCGACGACGTGGTCGCGGTGATCATGGGACGGCTCGCCGAGCAGCACAAGGTGGTCCCCGGTTACGTGATCCGGGACGCGGTCGAGGCCGCGCTGCGCCGCCGTTTCCCCGACGTCCCGCCGGCCGAGTTGTGGGTGCCGGCCGAGGTGGCGGCCGAGCTGGTGAGCGGGTTCGGGGACGGGGCGGCGGTGGCCGAGGACGACTCAGCGACCATGCCGGCGGTGCTCAGCGGTGACGAGACCGGGCGGCTGCTGGCCGGGCTCGGGCTGGCCGTGCACGTCGCCACCTTCAACCTGGACCGGGACCGCCTGCACGTGGCGCAGATCCTCAACGGGTCGGCGGCCGTGCTGGTCGCGCTCGGCGCCGCCTCCCGGGCCGCGCACGCCGACGGCACCTCGGCCGTGCTGCTCTCCCCCGCCACCCTGCGCACCGTGCGGACCACCATGATCGGTGTCCTGCAGGGCGTGCGCACCCGTGGCTGGCAGGCCGAGCACCTCGACCCGGTGGCCACCGTCACCATGTTCACCGACGTGCTCACCATGCTGGGCGCCGTGCCCTGAGCAGGCCTAGATTGATCTCGTGAACGGGGTGCAGCTGCTGCTCATCATCGGGGTCGGGATCGCGGTCACGTCGGTCGCCCACCGGCACCGGTTCGAGCCGGGCTGGGTGATCGTGGTGCTGGCCGCCGCGGCCTCCTTCATCCCCGGGGTGCCGCGGCTGGAGCTGGAGAGCCACCTGATCCTGGCGATCGTCATCCCGCCGCTGCTCTGGTCCGCGACCCGGGGCGCCTCGGTCTCCGGCTTCGGCGCCAACCTGCGCCCCATCGTCTCGCTCGGCGTGGTCCTCGTGGTGCTCACCGCCGGGGTGCTCGGCTGGCTCTCCTCGCTGCTGCTGCCGTCGATCGGGGTGGCCGCCGCGTTCGTGCTCGGCTCGGTGCTGGCCCCGCCGGACACCATCACGACGGTCTCCCACGGCGACGAGATCGGCCTGCCGAAACGGGTCACCTCGATCCTCACCGGGGAGAGCCTGGTCAACGACGCCACCGCGCTGACCCTGTTCAGCATCGCGGTCGCCGCGGTCAACGGCGAGCACGCCACCTGGACCGGCGGCATCGGCGAGTTCCTGCGCACCGCCACGCTCGGCGTGCTGATCGGCGGGGCCTTCGCGGTGCTCGGCCTCACCGTGCGCAAACGACTCGGCAACCCGACGCTGGAGACGTCGCTGTCGCTGCTGCTGCCGTTCACCGCGTTCCTCACCGCCGAGGAGGTGCACGCCTCCGGCATCCTCGCGGTGGTCGCGGCCGCGTTCCTGATGAGCGCCAACCTCACCCTCGACCCGAGACACCAGTACCCGGGCGGCTACCGCACCCGGCTCCAGGAGGAGCAGGTGTGGCGGGTCGCCGACTTCCTGCTGGAGACGTTCGTCTTCGCCTACATCGGCCTCCAGCTCAGGTTCGTCCTGGACGACCTGGCCGACTCGGCCGAGCCGGGCCTGACCCGCACCCTGATCGCCGCCGGCGTGCTGCTGGCGGCCGCGATCGCGGCGCGCCTCATCGGCGTGTTCGGGCTGTTCGGCCGCTGGACCCTGAAGCAGCGCATGATCGACCGCCGGATCGCCCGGGACCCGCGAGCCGCCAGGGTCCACGCGGGACGGGTCGCTCGCCGCCGCGGCGGCGAGCCGCTGCCGCCCCCGACGATGAAGGAGAACGCCCTGGTCGGCTGGACCGGCATGCGCGGCATCCTCACCCTCGCCGCGGCCGCCGCGATCCCGGAACACACCGCGTCCGGTGCGCCGTTCCCCGGCCGCGACGCGATCCAGGCCATCGCCCTCATCGTCACCCTCGGCACGCTGCTGCTCCAGGGCACCACGGTCGGCTGGCTGGCCCGCCGCCTCCGGTTCGACCTGACCGCCGAACACGCCGCCGCGGAGGAGCTGCGCACCGAGGGCCACCGCATCGTCGCCGAGGCGGCCGCCGCGCCGGCCCCGGACGTGGACGCCTCGTTCGAGGCGCAGCGCCTGGCCCTCGGCCGGGCCGTGATGGAACGCCGGATCACCGAGGAACTGGCCCGCGAACTGATCGAGGACATCGACCTCCGCCAGGCCGCCCGGCACACCAACCCGGCCGACTCCCACTGACCGCGTCCGGATCGCGCGGTCGGCGATGAGCGGCCCGTTCCATGGCTGTTCCTGGGTGCACGAAAGGCTGTCGCGTTGCCACGATCACCATGGAGCAAACGACCGACTGCCTGGTCTGAATACCACGGTCGACACGACTCGCCGTCCATCACATCATTCGCCAAGCCCCGCCAACAAATGAATCCATCCCCCACGCCGAAACAATAATCGACTAGCCGCTTTTGCGTCGCTCCGTTCGTGTATGATCGCGCGCCGTGAAGAAGTATAGGTTTTACCTGGCGTCCATGGGCGCGGCATTCGGGCTGTACGCACTGCTCACCGCGCTCATAGCCGTCCACTTCTTCATCGATACAGACATCGCGGTGCGCGATGGGATAGCGCGCGACCTGCCACACTGGTTGATTTCCGCGAGCAAGGCAGCGGCTCGCCTCGGGCAGGGCGGTCCGCTGATGTACCTTTCTCTTGTCATCGCCGCTGCACAGTCTTTCCGATTGAAGACGGTGAAGCATTTTGCGCTGTGGGCATGCACGTCGGCATCACTGATCATGATTGTCGGGTCCGTAAAGATGTATACGCGTCGCGGAGCGCCGGCCGACCCCCAGCCGGGCGCGGTCGAATTCTTCAGCAAGGAGCCGTGCGGAGGGCCTGCTTGCCAATCGTTTCCCTCCGGGCACGTGGCGAACTCTGTTGTCTGGTACGGCCTCATCCTGATCTTGCTCAATCATTGGGCAAGCTCTCAAGCCCGCAGAACAATCCTGGCCTCGGCCGTGTCCGTGACCGCGGTGGCGAATGTCGTGTCAGGTCACCACTGGCTCAGCGATTCACTGGGGGGCATGCTCGCCGGTAGCGGCATACTCGGTTTTCTGCTCATCGCCGATCGGGCGAACCCGCGCATATGGGGGTGGCTCGACAAGCGGATCTTCACCTCGAGACGATCAGGGACGACGAGGCCGTTCCGGGAGATCGGAGGCATGCGCCCTGAACGATCGTCCGGAAGTCCGCGCGGATGGCAATCGCCGGCGCAACGAACCGCGCCCGCCGGCCCGCACTGACCACGGGAGGTCCGGCGGGCACACGACCCGCGCCGGTGGCGGCGGCACCGTTGCGGGCGGCGGGGCGGTCGGACCGTCAGGGGCCGCATCAGCCCGGCGCGGCCTCGCGGGTGGTCGGACCGTCAGGGGCCGCATCAGCCCGGCGCGGCCTCGCGGTCCGGACGGACGGCGGGCCGTGCGGGTAGCCACGGGACTGTGGATAGATCGTACAAAATGGGTTTATGCGGCAGCGATGCGTGCGGTGAAGGCGGACAGCTTGGTTAGCGCTCGGTCGATCTTCTCGGCGAGGGTGAGCGTCTCCTCGAAGCGGACCAGGCGCAGTCTCGGGCGTTTCTTGCCGCGCAGGTAGAGGGAGCAGGCGAGGTCGGCGCAGAGGTACTCGCCGACCGAGTTGCCGTTGCGGCCGGCGGCACCGGCCAGCGGGGCGGTGAACAGGCTGACGCCGCCGGCCGCGTGGTCGGTCAGGCAGACCTGGCACATGCTGGAGCGGGCGGCGCTGCCGGCGCCGGCGCGTTCCGCCTTGCGCAGCAGGACGGCGACCGGGCGGTCCTCGCGGGGCAGCAGCAGGGCCGCCCGTTGCGGGGCCGCGGGGTCCACCCAGCCGTAGAAGTCGAGGTCAGACCACGGGGTGTCGCGGAAGTCGGCGGGCAGCTTGATCCGGGCCGCCTCGCCTTTGCTGCCGTTGATGAACGAGGCTCGGATCGTCGCCTCGCTGATCGGTTCCATGAGGTCGGACCCTCGCACATCCCGGCGGGGGCGTCACCCGATTTCCAGACGCAGGCTGAAGACGCTGCCGGTCGGGACGCCCGGGCGGTGGGCGACGCTGCCGCCGTTCGCCTGGGCCAGGCTGGCGACGATGTGCAGGCCCAGGCCGTGACCCTCGGCCGCGGCGTCGGCGGCCCGGGTGTACCGCTCGAAGAGGTGCTCGCGCAGGGACTCGGGGACGCCGTCACCCTCGTCGTGCACCGCGATCTCCACGCCGGTGTCCCGGGAGTGGACGGACACGCGGGTCGCGCCGCCCCCGTACTTCCGCGCGTTCGTCAGGAAGTTCACGATGATCTGCCGCAGGTGGGCGGGGTTGGCGAGCACCTCGAGGTCGTCCGGGCACTCGATCGGCACCACGGCGTCGGCGGCGTCGGCCGCGTCCCGCAGCGCCGCACGCAGCGCGACCGGCTGCCGGACCGTGGTCAGCTCGCCGGCGTCCAGCTTGCACATGGCCAGCACGTTGTGCCGCAGCTCGTCGATCCGGTGCGCCCCGGTGATGATCCGCGCCGCCGCCCCGCCGAGCGGCCCGGGCAGCTCCGCGTCGGTGAGCACCTCGCCGTAACCCATGATCGCCGTGAGCGGCGTGCCGATGTCGTGCGACAGCATGCCCATCAGGTCGAGTTTCAGCTGGTTGGCCTGCTGCAGCTGCTCGTTGCGCTCGGCAAGGACGAGTTGCGCGGCGTCGCGTTCGCGGCGGGCCCGGTTCTGCTCGGTGACGTCCTGCACCACGCCGATCAGGTGCAGCGGGCGGCCGTCCGCGTCCCGGACCAGGCGCACCCCGGTCTGCACGTCGACGTAGTGGCCGTCGGCGTGCAGCAGGCGCTTGGCCCGCTCGTACGAGTCGCTCTCCTCGGCGAACAGCCCGGCGAGCGCCTCGGTGTCACCGTCCCGGTCGTCCGGGTGGGTCAGCAGGTCCACGCCGTGCCCGCACAGGTCGGCGGCGGACCGCCCGACCATCCCCGCCAGGGCATCGTTGACGTGCAGGACGACGCCGTCCAGCCCGAGCATCACCTGCCCGATCGTGGACTGGCGGAACTGCACCCGGAACCGCCGCTCGCTCTCCTCCCGGGCCTCCTCGGCCCGCCGGCGCTCGGTGATGTCGGTGTTCGTCTCGATGATCTCGTGACCGGCGCCGTCCGCGGCCGGCCGCCGCACGTGCCGGCTGAGCGCGACCACCACCCGGCCGTCGGCCCGCCGGTGCACCAGTTCGCCCTCCCAGGACCCGGTCTCCTCCAGGGCGCGGGCGATCGCGTCGAGTCGCGTGGGAAAGACCGTGGAGAGCAGCCGGTGGATGTTGCGGCCGACCGCGGCCGAGGCCGGCCAGCCGTAGACCTGCTCGGCGCCGCGGTTCCAGAACCGGATGGTCCCGTCCGGGTCGCGCACGATGATCGCGGCCGGCGCCGCGTCGATCAGCTCGGCCTGTCGGCGCAGCTGCTCCTCGGCGGCCCGCCGGTCGCTGATGTCGTGCAGGAACGCGTGGAACATCGGCCGCCCGCCACCCATGTTGGTGGCCTGAAGGGTGAGCTCGACCGGGAAGAGCCGGCCGTTCCGGTCCACCGCGGGCAGCTCCAGCCGCTGGCCGGCCAGCACCGACCGGCCGGTCTCCCGGACCCGGTCGAGGCCCTGGCGGTGCGCCTCGCGGTGCTCCTCGGGCACGATCAGCTTGCTCACGTCCATGCCGAACGCCTCGTCGCGGGCCCAGCCGAAGAGCCGCTCGGCGGCCGGGTTCCACTCCCGGACCAGGCCGTCCGCGTCGATCGACACGTAGGCGTCCTGCGACACCTCCAGGATCCGCCGCACCAGCGCCGAACCCTCCTCGGCGTGGTGCGCGGCCCGGGCCAGCTCGATCTCGGACGCCACGGCCGCCGCCAGGTCCTCCAGGAGGTCCAGGTCGTTCGCCGCCCACGAGTGCGGCGTGTCCGCGATCGCACAGAACGCGCCCAGCGTCTGCCCGTCCACCCGGATCGGCATCCCGGCGTAGGCGACCACGCCGATCTCGTCGATCGCCGGGTTGTCCCGCAGCACCGGATGCTCCCGGGCGTCGCTCACCACCAGCGGTTCGTCGCTGTCCACCACGTGCCGGCAGAACGAATGTGTCAGGGGCGTCCGCCCGCGCCCGGCCCACGGCTCCGGCAGCCCGTGCTGACCGGCGAACACCTGCTGCTCGTCGGTCACCAGCGACACCAGCGCGGTCGGCACGCCGAGCAGCCGTGCGGCGAGCCGCGTCAACCGGGTCAGCCCGGGCGCCTCCGGCAGGTCCAGGAGCCCGGACGCCCGCACGGCGGCCACTCGCTCCGGACTGCCGACCCGACCCACTGCCATGCCCCGAAGATCGGCACGGTGGGCGGTTAGTTGAGGCACACCCTCTTTCCGTACGCCCCGAGCACGGTCCCCACGGCGGCGGATCGGCGGTGAAGAATGACGGGATGGGGATGTGGAGACCCGGGCGGGCGCTGGTGGCCGGGGTGGTGGCGGTGGTCGTCGGGCTCGGGCTGAGCGGGTGCCCGTCGTCGAGCGGGTCGGAGCCGGTCTGTGCGCAGCCCACCGCGGGCAGCGCCGACGGCGGGGAGTGCGACGACGTGGACACCGTGACCGGCCGCTGAGCACCTAGGCGGCTAGCGGGGCAGGCGGTCGAAGCCGTCCAGCAGCAGGCCCAGGGCGAACTCGAACTCGAACTGGTCGTCGCAGCCCGCGCCGACCACCGACGACTCGTCGTGGGCGGCGGCCATCGCCATCAGGGCCAGGTTCGGGAAGCGCGGGGCCATCGCGCGGGCCATCTCCAGCTGGGCCTCCGGGGGCAGCGGGGTGGAGTCGTTGAACAGCTCCGGGGTGTAGCCGAGCATCCGGGTGCCGAGCGCGTGGGTGATGTGGTGGACCTGGTCCGGGGAGAAACCGCCGGCCAGGAAGAGGCCGATCACCGAGTCGAGGTAGGCGAGCATCGCCGGGGTCGGGTCGGTCCGCGAGTTGATCACCTGCCAGGCCCACGGGTGGCGGAGCAGGGCCTGGCGGGCGCCGAGGATCCGGTCGCGGACGGCCGCTTTCCAGTCACCGGTCGGGGACACCGCGGGGATGCCGGCCACGACCGTGTCGACCATGCCGTCCAGCAGCTCGTCCTTGTTGGCGACGTGCTTGTACAGCGCCATCGGCACGACGCCCAGCTCCTGGGCCAGGTTGCGCATGCTCAGCGCGTCGAGGCCGGTGCGGTCGGCCAGGTCGACGGCGGCGTTCAGCACGCGTTCGCGGTTGAGCGGAACC
The DNA here is from genome assembly GCF_018324205.1 of Actinoplanes ianthinogenes. NCBI lineage: Bacteria > Bacillati > Actinomycetota > Actinomycetes > Micromonosporales > Micromonosporaceae > Actinoplanes > Actinoplanes ianthinogenes. The sequence goes on along the minus strand of NZ_AP023356.1, from coordinate 6,943,290 downwards.
CGCCGCTCGGCAACATCCACGTGCCAACCCTAATACCGCCGATTGACGAGTGTACGCCGTACACCTACTCTCGAGGACGTCGAGGTGTACGACGTACACCGGAGGGGAGACGGTGATGAGGGCGATCGTGCAGGACCGGTACGGCGGCCCCGAGCAGCTGCGCTGGACCGAGGTGGCGACTCCGGAGCCGGGCGACGGCGAGGTGCTGATCGCGACCCGGGCGGCCTCGCTGAACGCCTGGGACTGGCACTTCATGCGCGGCGATCCGTATCTGATGCGCCTCCCCCGCAACCTCACCCGCCCGGCGCACCGGATCCGGGGCCGGGACGTCGCGGGCGAGGTCGCGGCGGTCGGCGCGGGCGTGACCGAGTTCCGGGTCGGTGATCCGGTCTTCGCCGATCTCGGCGCCCGGGAGGGCACCTTCGCCGAGTTCGTCCGCGCGCCGCGGGAGCTGGTCGCGCCGAAACCCGCGGGCCTGAGCATGATCGAGGCGGCCGCGCTCCCGCTGGCCGCCGGAGCGGCGCTGGGCTGCCTGCGCGAGGCCGGCCTGACCGCCGGGCAGCGCCTGTTGATCAACGGCGCGTCCGGCGGGGTCGGCACGTTCGCGGTGCAGATCGCCAAGGCGTTCGGCGCCGAGGTGACCGCCGTGTGCAGCACCCGCAACGTCGACCTGGTCACCGAGCTCGGCGCGGATCACGTCATCGACTACCACCGGGAGGACTTCGCGAGGCGTCCGGGCAGGTTCGACGTCGTCCTCGACCTGGTCGGCAACCGCACCCTGGCCGACCTGCGGAGCAAGGGCGGCACCGTCGTCCTCTCCGGCGGCGGCACCTCCCGGGGCGGCAGTTTCCTCGGCCCGTTCCCCCTGGTCGTCCGCGGCATGCTGGCAGCACGCACCACCCGGCAGCGGATCATCCTCCCGGAGCCCGCGCCGAGCCGCGCCACCCTGGAGACCCTCGGCGCCATGACCGGGTCCGGCGCCCTCACACCGGTCGTCGACCGCACCTATCCGCTGGCCGAGGCCGCCGACGCCATGCGCTACCTGGAGACCGAGCACGCCCGCGCCAAGGTCGTCCTCACCGTCTAGGGTCGTCCCATGACCGCGGTGCGCGAGAAATTCCGGGACCTGCACGAGTCCGGCACGTTCCTGATGCCGAACCCCTGGGACGTCGGCTCCGCCCGGCTGCTGGCCGCTCTCGGCTTCCCGGCGCTGGCCACCACGTCCTCCGGCTTCGCGGCCACCCTGGGCAAGCGGGACCAGCACGTCACCCGGGACGAGCTGGTCGCGCACGTGGCCGCGCTGACCGCCGCGCTGGACATCCCTCTCAACGTCGACGCCGAGCGCTGCTTCGCCGACACCGCGGCCGGGATCCGGGAGACGGTGGACCTGCTGGCCGCGGCCGGCGCGTCCGGCATCTCGATCGAGGACTACGACCCGGGCGCCGGCCGGCTGGAGACCCTGGAGGCCGGGGCCGAGCGGGTCGCCGCGGCGGCGGAGGCCTGCGCGCGGCACGGGATCGTGCTCACCGCCCGCGCGGAGAATCTTCTGTACGGGCACGACGATCTCGACGACACCGTCGCCCGGCTGCGGGCGTACCGGGCGGCCGGCGCGGACGTGGTCTACGCGCCGGGGCTGCGGACCCCCGCCGAGATCAGCCGCGTGGTGGCCGGGGTGGACGCTCCGGTGAACGTGCTGGTTGTCACGGGAGCTCCGGCCGTACCGGAAATCGCCTCGCTCGGCGTGCGGCGGATCTCCACGGGAGGCTCGCTCGCCTGGGCGGCCTACGGTGCCCTGCGCGACGCGGCGCGCGAGTTGCTGACCACCGGGACCACGGAGTTCCGGTCTCGCGCCCTGCGCGAGGAAGATCTCGAGGCGGCCTTCCCCGCCTAGCCGGGATAACGACCGGCGGCCGGCACCTCGATCCCGACGGTGGTCCCGCGGCCGGGGATGCTGTCGATGGTCACCGTGCCGTCGTGCCCCTCGGCGATCGCCTTCACGATGCCCAGACCCAGCCCGAGACCCTGCACCTCGGCGCGCTCCGCGTCGGCGCTGCGGCGGAACGGCGCCAGCACCCGCTGCTGGTCCGCCTCGCTGATGCCCATCCCGGTGTCCCGGACCAGCAGCACCGCGCACCCGGGCCGGGTCGTGGCGGTCACCGTGATGGTGCCGCTGGCGGTGAACTTGACCGCGTTCAGCACCAGCCGTTCCAGTGCCTGACCCATCCGGCGCAGGTCCACCTCGGCCAGGACCGGCTCGCCGGTGTCGGCCGCGATGGTCAGCCCCTTCGCCTCGGCCAGCGGCCGGTTCGCGGTGACCACGCCGCGGACCAGCACCGCAAGGTCGGCCGGGGTCCGCACGAAGTCCCGGCTGCCCGCGCTGACCTGCGCGGCCAGCAGCATGTCGTCGACCAGCGCGAGCAGCCGGTCGGAGTTGCGCTGCACCCGCTGGAGGAACCCGTCGCGGGCCTCGGACGGCAGCTCCGGGTCGCCGAGGACCTCCAGGTAACCGTGGATCGAGGTGATCGGGGTCCGCAGCTCGTGGTTGACCCGGGCGATGAACTCGTCCTTGATCTGCTCGGCGTCCCGCAGCCGGTCGTTGAGGCTGCGCATGTCCCGGGCGTATTTCCGCAGCTCCAGCTGGTTGACCACGTGCCGGGCCAGGGCCCGCAGGCCGTGCTGCTGTGCCGGGGTGAGCAGCCCCGGCTCGCCGTCGGCGACGCAGAGCGTGCCGAGCGGCCGGCCGAACGGAGTGACCAGCGGCGCGCCCGCGTAGAACCGGACGTACGGCGGGCCGGCCACGGTCGGCATGCCGGCGAACCGCGCATCCGAGCGGGCGTCCGGGATCTGCATCACGTCGTCGCTGTACATGGCGTGCGCGCAGATCGAGTCGTCGCGCGCGCTGCCGCAGAGGTCGGTGCCGAGCCGCGCCTTGAACCACTGGCGTTCCTCGTCGACCAGGCTGACCATGGCGATCGGCTTGTCACAGAGCTGCGCGGCGAGGGCGACGATGTCGTCGAAGTCGCTCTCCTGAGGGGTGTCGAGGATGTCGTAGCCGCGGAGGGCGGCAAGGCGTTCCTGTTCCAGCATCTCGCCGGCAATCCCGCTGGCCGCCATCCGCATCCCCTTCGAGCAGGTCTTCCCTCACCGCTATTGGTCGGTCAGCGGCTGCCGGGATTGAGACCTACCGCGGGTGCAGGCCGGTGCTGCCACTGGCTCTCCAGGGTGCGGGCGTAGGCGGAGCGCCCGGCCGGCAGCGTGAACGACATCCGGGTGCCGCTGCCGTACGGATTCGCCGTCGCCTCGATCGTCCCGCCGTGCCGCTCCACGATCCGTTTGCAGACCGCGAGCTCCAGCCCGGATCCGCTGCCGCCCTCGCCCCGGTGGAAGTTCGTGAAGATCGCCTGGCGCAGGCCGGGCGGGATGCCGCGCCCGTTGTCCAGGATGTCGATCCGCAGCATCCCGTTCGGGGCCGGCTGGGCGGCCACGCTGATCAGCGGCGGCACGCCCGGCATGGTCTGCTCGAGCGCGTAGTCGATCACGTTCTCCAGCAGCTGCCGGGTCAGCACCGGGTCGGCCTCGACCGCGTCGAGCTGGCCGAGGGCGAACTGCGGCGGGTGGATGCCGGCGCTCTCCGCCTGGTCGTACCGGCTGTTGGCGATGTCGGTGAGCAGCAGCTGGAGGTTGATCGTGGTGGGCATCAGCTTGCCGTCGCGGGCCGCGGTGTAGGCGAGCAGGCCGTTCAGGAAGGTGCGCATCCGGGCGGCGGCCCGCTGGATCCGGCTGACCCGCTCGGCCGGCTTGTACCCGGCCAGCTCGGTCTCCAGGACCTCGGCCCAGCCCTCGATGGTGGTCAGCGGGTTGAGCAGGTCGTGCGCCACCACCCCGGCGAATGACATCAGCTCGTCCCGGTGCCGGCGGTCCGCGGTGACGTCGTGGAAGACCACGACCACGTGTTGCAGGCCGCTCGGACTGGCCAGCCGGGACACGTTGAACCGGACGATCCGGCCCTCGGGCACCGCCGCGTTGCGGATCAGCACGTCCATCGGCTGCACGTCCTCGCCGGCCAGGGCGCGTTGGTAGGGCAGCTCGGCATCGGCGAGCGGGGTGCCGTCCGGGTGGAAGAAGCCGTAGTCGCTGCCCAGCGCGGCGCCACCGGCCACCGTGTTGGTGCTGCCCAGCAGGCGGCCGGCGGCCGGGTTGCGGAGCACCAGCCGGCCGGCCTGGTCGAGGATGGCCAGGCCCTCGGTCATCGAGTTGATGATCGTGGTCATCAGCTCGGCCTTCTCGGTGGCCTCGTGCTCGGAGGACTGGAGGCGCTCGATCAGCGCGGTCCGCTCGTCGCGGCTGAACGCCAGGGCCAGGCCGACCAGGGCCAGGACCCCGATGTAGAGCTGGACGACCAGGGCCCGGGTGCCGGGTTCGCCGGTCATCGCGTACGGGCCGCTGCCGTGCAGGGTGAAGACGGCCGCCGCGGTGCCGAAGGCCATGGTGTGCACGATCGCCAGCACGGTGGGCAGCCGCAGGCCCACCCAGACCGTGAGGGCCAGCAGGGCGAACCCGATCGGCAGGCGCTCGTTGAGGGAGAACACGTAGAAGTAGGCGGCCGCCGAGAGGAAGTAGACGATCACCGCCTCCATCCAGGTCTCCTGGCCGCGGGGCAGGTCGCGCAGCCGCCGCGCGGCCGCCCCGAAGAGCAGCACGCTGACCACGTCACGGACCACCCAGATCGCGATCGCGGTGACCGACTGGTCGTGGGTGATCAGCCGCTCGCCGAGGCCGCCCAGCACGCCGCCGCAGACCGCGCCGGCCACCGCCACCAGCAGCACCCGGAGCAGGTCGGTCAGGGTCCGCAGCGGCCGGCCGCCGGGGCCGCCCCAGACGCCGGGCAGCCAGTGTGACGCGGCGACCGCGAAGACCAGCGCCTCCAGCACCGCGGCGCCGCCGTGCACCAGGGCGGGTCCGATCGCGGTGCCGGTGGCGGCCAGGGCGAGCGCGGTGAGCAGGCCGAGCACCGCGGCGTCCGCCCAGCGCCAGCGGGAGTCGTTGCGGTTGACCAGCCAGACCGCGGCGACCGCGGTGGCCGGCCAGATCACCGGCAGGGCGTCCGGCTTGCCGAGGATGGTGAGCTGCCCGGCGAGGATCGCGACGAGGTAGAGCGCCGCGAAGCGCACGGTGCTGGGCAACATCCGAAGACTCATCAGGGATCGCCTCGTGTGGGGTGGCCGGCTCTAACACCCAGTTCGGCCGCAACGGCGAATCCCTGAACAACAGGGCACAAAGTCCTGCATTTCAGTGACCGTGAGGGGTCTCGCCAGGGGTATCGCCGCACCGCCGGCGCACGAGACGCTGGTCATCGATCTTCCTGGGGAGGGAACCGAACAATGCTGTCCGCATCCAGCGTGCCCGTCGTGGAGGCGACCCTGCCGGTCGTCGGCGAGCATCTCGACGCCATCACCCGCGTCTTCTACGAGTCGATGCTCACCGAGAACGCGGAGCTGACCAACCTGTTCAGCCGCAGCGCGCAGGCCACCGGCGAACAGCGGCAGGCCCTGGCCGGCGCGGTGGCCGCGTTCGCCGCGCACCTGATCGGCGCCGGCCCGGACGGCCCGGCGTTCGAGCACATCATCGACCGGATCGCGCACCGGCACTGCGCCCTCGGCATCCGCCCGGAGCAGTACACGACGGTCGGCAAGTACCTGCTCCGCGCGGTCGGCACGGTGCTCGGCGACGCGGTCACACCGGAGATCACGGCCGCCTGGGACGAGGTGTACTGGCTGTTCGCGGCGCGGCTGATCGGCCGGGAGGCGCGGATCTACGCGAGCGCCGGGGTGGACGACGACGACCCGTGGCGGGACTACCTGGTGATCGCCAAGGTCGCCGAAGCGGAGGACACGGTGTCGCTGCTGCTCGCGCCGGCCGACGGCGGTCCCGCGCCGGCCTTCGTCCCGGGGCAGTACGTGACGGTCGCGGTGGACCTGCCGGACGGCTCCCGCCAGCTCCGGCAGTACTCGCTCTCGCAGGGCCCGGCCGCCGGGGCGCTGCGGATCACGGTGCGCCGGGTCCGCGGCCGCGGCGGTGCGCCGGACGGGCTGATCTCCGGGTTCCTGCACGACCGGGTCGAGGCGGGTGACAAGCTGCGGCTCAGCCAGCCGTACGGCGATCTCGTGCTGCGCCCCGGGGACGCCCCGTTGCTGCTGATCAGCGCCGGTGTCGGGATCACCCCGATGGCCGCCGTCCTGGACCACGTGGCCCGCACCTCGCCGGAGCGTGAGGTGGTCACGGTGCACGCCGACCGGAGCCCGTCCCGGCACGCGCTGCGCGCCGAGATGGACGCCGCCGGGGCCCGGCTGCGGTCCTTCACCAGCCAGGTCTGGTACGAGGACAGCACCGGCCTGATCGACGTCGGCAAGATCCCGCTGCCCCCGGAGGCCGACGTCTACCTCTGCGGCCCGGTCCCGTTCATGCGGCAGGTACGCGCCGGCCTGCACCGGCGCGGCGTCCCGGACGAGCGAATCCGCTACGAGGTGTTCGGCTCCGAGCAGTGGCAGACCGCATCCGAGTAGCAACCTCGGTTTGGCTGGCCGGGGCAGGCGCCGGGCCGATGACTCCGGGCACCTCACCCGAAGACGTTGGGAGTCAGCATGACGGTCGTCCTGGAATCCGCCCCCGCCCTCGCCCCGGCCCTGACCGGCCCCACCGTCCTGGTCGTCGACGACGACGAGAACGTCCGGGACCTGGCCACGTTTCGCCTGCAGATGGCCGGGTACCACACGGTGACCGCCGCGGACGGGTGCACCGCGCTCACCCTGGTCGCGGCGACCCGCCCGGACCTGGTCGTGCTGGACATCGCGATGCCCGGCCTGGACGGGCTGAGCGTCTGCTACCGGATGCACGCGGACCCGGCCACCGCCGACATCCCGGTGATCATGCTGAGCGGCATGGCCACCGCCACCGACATCGACCTGGCGTTCGTCTCCGGCGCCGAGGAGTACCTGGCCAAGCCGCTGAACCCGGCCGATCTGGTGCGCCGCGTCGGCTGGCTGCTGCCCAGGGACGCTTAGAGTTCCGGCCCGCCCTGTCGATAGTGCAGACATGAGCCGGAGGCATGGTCGACCCTGGCGCCGGGCCGCGGCGCTCAGCGCGCTGGTGGCCGTGGTCGGCTGCGCCGTCTCCCTGGGCGTCGCCGCGGTGCTGCACCGCGACGAGCGCGCCGCGGCCGACGTGCAGATGGATCGGCGTACCGCCGCCGTGGTGACCGCGGTGCAGGCGGAGACCCGCCGATACGTCGACACGCTGCGCACCACCGCCGCGGCGATCGGCGCCCAGCAGACGCTGACCGCCGCCGAGTACGCCACGCTGACCGCCCCGCTGCACCAGATGCGGCTGGCCGGCGCCACCTCGATCACCCTCGTGGTACCGGCCACCGACGGCGAGGTCGCCGAGGTCCAGCGCACCTGGCGGGACCGCGGCGTCCAAGACCTCACGCTGCAACCGCAGGGCACCGGCCAGCACGCGTTTGCGGTTCTGGTCCAGGTGCTGGACAACGGCCCGTCCGGCCGGGCCGGCCGGCCCGGGCTGGACGTGATGCAGGCCGCGGCGCCGGCCGCCGCGCTGGCCGAGTCGCGCCGCAGCCAGCAGGTCGCCGTCTCGGACACCTATCAACTGCTGGTCGACCGGGCGTTGCCGGCCGCGCAGCGGCAGAACTCGTTCGTCCTGGCCGCGCCGGTCTTTCAGGGCGTCGGGCAGAATTTCCTGGGCTGGCTGCTCTTCGGGGTGCGCGGGCAGGACTTCATGGGCGCCACGCTGCGGGCGGCCGGCGCCGAGCTGACCGGCCTGCTGCTGGAGGCCGACGAGGCGGGCGGCCGGGCCGTGACGGTGGCGACCATCCGCAACCATCCGGGCCGGCCGGCGGATCTGGAGCGGGCGGTGGCCGTACCGGTGGCCGGCTCGACCTGGACCCTGCGCCTGACCGCGGACCGCGACGAGCTGCCCGGCGGGCGGACCGTCCTGCCGGTCGCCGTGGCCGGCGGTGGCGCGTGCCTGACCCTGCTGCTCACCGTGCTGGTCTGGGTGCTGGCCACCGGGCGGGAACGCGCGCGGGCCCAGGTCGAGGCGGCGACCGGCGAGCTGAGCGCCGAGCAGGCCGAGACCGGCCGGCAGGCCGTGCTGCTGCGTGCGGTGCTGGACAACATCAGCGACGGCGTGGCCGTGGTCGGCCCGGACGGGCGGTTCCTGCTGGACAACCCGGCGGCCCGCAGCATCCTCGGGCAGGCCGAGCCGCCGGACGGCGGGGCGGAGACCTGGTACGAGCACTTCGGGCTGTACCAGGCGGACGGCGTCACGCCGTACCCCGGGGACCGGATGCCGTTGTCCCTGGCCCTGGCCGGGGAGAACGTGGACCACGTGGAGATGGTGGTCCGCAACGGCGCGCACCCGGACGGGCGGGTGATCAGTGTGGCGGCCCGGCCGATCGACACCGTGGCGGGCCGGCACGGCGCGGTCGCGGTGTTCCACGACATCACCGAGCGCAAGCGGGTGGAGACCGAGCTGCGCGGCTTCGCGGGCGTGGTGGCGCACGACCTGAAGGCGCCGCTGACGCTGGTCAGCGCGTACGCCGAGCTGGTCGCCGAGGCCCTCGCCGACCTGGCCGGCGGGGCCGGCGCGCCGACCCTGGAGCAGGCTCGCCGGGGCACCGCCAAGGTGCTGCACGGCGCCGGCCGGATGCAGCGGCTGATCAACGAGCTGCTGGACTACACCGCGGCCCGGGATGCGACCCTGCGCGTCGAGCGGCTGAGCCTGCGCGCCCTGGTGGACGACGTGGTCGTCACGCGTACCGACGCGCCGGACGAGGAGCCGGACGCCCGGCCGGACGTCTTCGTCGGCCCGCTGCCGGAGGTGTGTGCCGACCCGGTCCTGCTCCGCCAGGTGATCGACAACCTGGTCGGCAACGCGATCAAGTACACCCCGCCGGGGCGGGCCGCGCGGATCGACATCACCGCGCGCACCGAGGAGGACGGCGAGGTCCGGGTGCGGATCGCCGACCGCGGCATCGGCATCCCGGACGGCGAGCACGCGGCCGTCTTCGACAGTTTCCACCGGGCCAGCAACGGCACCGCCCACCCGGGCACCGGCCTCGGCCTGGCCATCTGCCGGCGGATCGTGGAGCGGCACGGCGGGCACATCGACGCCGGACCCAACCCGGGCGGCGGCACGATCTTCTCGTTCACGCTGCCCGGCGTGGCCGCCGGAATCCGTACCGAAAATCGAGGATCGTCGAAAGATCTCCGCACCGGCACGACCGCGGACGCAGGCCGGGGCTGACCGCTCAGCATCCACCTCGAACTGCCGATCAAACGCCGAGTAGTCAGTCAGCCGAGGCGGAACGGAGTGGTGCTGTGAACCGGTCCGCTGACGACGACGGATTCACCCTGATCGAGGTGATCGTCGCGATCGCGCTGATCAGCATCGTGCTCACCTCGATGACCGCGTTCTTCGTGCGCGGCCAGATCCTCGGCGACCACTACGCCGGGCGGCAGGACGCCGTCCGGCTGGCCACCGCCGCGCTGGCGCGCACCGACGGCCTCGGCGGCGACGGCGTGCTGACCGGGCGCGACCAGGGCGGTGTCCTAGCCCAGACGGTGGTCGCGGGCGTCGAGTCGTACCTGACCGACGGCGAGCAGATCTGGGACGACGACGCGCAGGCCGGCGACGGCGCCACCGCGGCCCTGCCGACCGTCCCGGTCCAGGTCACCGTGAACCAGGTCGCCTACACCGAGAGCTGGTACGTCCGGCGGTGCTGGCTGGCCACCTCCCGCAGCACCTGCAACCTGATCAACGCCACCGCGAGCGGCAAGATGGAGTTCTACCGGATCGTGGTCGCCGTGCAGTGGCGGGACCGGGGCTGCCCGGCCGGGCGCTGCTCCTACTTCCTGGCCACCCTGGTCAGCCCGGCCGACGACCCGATCTTCCCGCTGCCGCCGACGGCCGCCCCGTCGACCAGCGCGACGCCGTCCGCGTCCGCCTCGCCCAGCCCGTCGGTCTCGGCCACGCCGTCGGTGTCCCCGACCCCGTCCGTCTCGCCGACCCCGACGGTATCCCCCACCCCGTCGGTCTCGCCGACCCCGTCGGTGTCCCCGACCTCGTCGGGCGGCACCCCGGCGGCCATCTGGGTCAACCACACCAGCGGTTACGTCAACCCGGCCGCGATGTGGGTCTCCTCGGCCGGCCTGACCGTCAACGGCCTGGTGCACTCCAACTCCGACCTGCGCATCGAGGGCAGCAGCCTGGCCGTCTCACCCCGGATCGAGTACGTCACCGGCCAGTACGTCAGCGACAGCTCCCTGCCCGCCCCGGTCGCGGTGACCGCCACCACGTCGCCCAGCTGGGTCCGCGTGGTGTCCCAGTACGCGCCCGGCGGGAGCGCCGCCACCGCCGCCGGCGCCGGGTACTACGCCGTCCCGGCCAGCGCCTGCACCTCGGGCACCTGGACGTACGCGGCCGGGTCGGTGCCGGCCACCGCCACCGTGGTCTACGTGCCGTGCTCGGTGAACGTGACCACCAACGTCAGCCCGCTGCTGGTCGCCACCGGCACGATCACCGTCAACTCGGCCAGCGTGACGATCGGCAACAAGGCGAACCCGAAGTCGACCGGCCTGGTCAGCGGCTCCTCCGCGGTGCCGGCCATCCAGATCGCCGGCTCGTACGCGGTCGTCTACGGCAACGTGCAGGCGCTGGCCGGCGGGGTGCACCTGCTCGGCTCGTACAGCACCTTCCAGTGCGGGATCACCGCCGACACCGCGCAGATCCGCGGCTCCTCGATCACCATCACCACGGACAGCACGTGCTGACCGCCGGCGACGACACGGACGACCGGGGCTTCAGCCTGATCGACCTGATGGTGAGCATGTCGCTGATGGCGGTGTTCATGGCGATCTTCACGACCGGCATCGTGCAGATGTACCGCACCGCCGGCCGGGCCGAGGCCACCCAGGCCGTGCAGGGCAACCTCGACGTGGCGTTCGAGCGGCTCGACGACGAGGTCCGGTACGCCAAGGCGATCAGCAAGCCGGACACCGACGGCCACTGGGTGGAGTACCTCACCGTCGACGGCGCCGCGCAGACCTGCACCGGGCTGCGCCTGCAGGGCGGCCTGCTGCAACGCCGCACCTGGGCGAGCGGCGCCACACCGGGCAGCACCTGGAACACGCTGGCCTCCGGGGTCAGCGGGACGTTCACCGCGGGCAGCCGGGCCGACCAGCGCCAGCAGCTGACGGTCCAGCTGAGCGCCCGGTTCACCGCCGACGACGCCGCCCGCGAGACCTCGTTCCAGTTCACCGCCCTGAACTCGGACGCCACGGCGAGCAAGACCAACGACACCGTCTGCGCGGAAGGCCGGAACCAGTGACGAACGACCGGGACGACCGTGGCTCCCTGCCGATGGCGATGCTGATCGCGCTCGTCGGGCTGACGGTCAGCGGCCTGCTCGGCTCCGCCCTGATCGCTCAGGTGCGCAACGTCCGCCGGACCGCCGACCGCGGCCTCGGGCTCGCCTCCGCCGAGGCCGGCCTGCAGGTGGCGATGGGCTCGATCCGGGCGGCCGTCGGCATCGACGGCAAGGGCAGCCTGAGCCGGCTGCCGTGCGGGACGATCGAGGGCGCCATCTCCGGGGCGCCGGGCAGCTCGTACCGGGTCGAGGTGACCTACCGCAGCGCGACCGGGGCGGTGATGACCTGCCCGCCGACCACCACCCCGGCCACCGCCGTGGTGAACTCGCGGGTGGTCACCGACGGCTCGGCGGGTGGCACGGCCCTCGGCGGGACCACCAAGGCCCGGGTGCTGGAGGCCACCTACCCGTTCCGGGTGCCGGTCGCCCAGGTCCCGGCGGGGCTGGTCCGCAACTACCCGGACGGCACGCTGTGCATGGACGCCGTGCAGGAGCAGCCGTCGGCCGGCGACCCGGTGCTGATGACGACCTGCGACCCGCAACGGCCGCAGCGGCAGATGTTCGCGTACGTCAAGAGCATGGCCGTCGCCCATCCCCGGTCGAACCAGTCCACCGGTACCGACATGTGCCTGGACGCCACCAAGCCGGCGAGCGGCACCTTCAGCTACGTCACCTTCCAGCCGTGCGCCGTGGCGCTGGACGACACCACCACCCAGTCGCCGATCCGCCAGCTCTGGAGCCTGCACGCCAGCTACGCGGCGTTCGCCGGCACCGACGACGGCAAGACCCTCAACGGCTGGTGCGTCGTGCAGCAGAACCCCGGCGCGTCCGGCACCCGGCTGATCTACACCACCTGCCCGAACGCGCCGGCCAATCCGTACAACGCCGCGGACTCGATGGCGCTGGAGCCGAGCGTCGGCGCGGGCGCGGCCGGGGAGAGCACCGGGCAGCTGGTGAACTACAAGCAGTTCGGCCGCTGCCTGGACGTGACCGAGGGCAAGGTCGACTACGAGTACCTGATCGCCTGGCCGTGCACCGCGAACCCGGATCCGGCCGGCATCTCCTGGAACGAGCGCTGGACGCTGCCCGCGGTGACCAACACCAAGACCGGCGGCATCGGCCAGGTCACCACCGTCTCGGGCAAGAAGAACACGACCGGTTACGGCAAGACGTTCTGCCTGCGCAGCCCGCTCTCCACCGACACCGGCAAGTTCGTCACGACGACCCTGTGCAGCGGCGCGGCCGCCGCCGAGGTGACCTGGACCCGGTACCTCGCGAACAAGAACAGCACCAAGGCGTACACCCTGGTCGACTCGGCCGGGAACTGCCTGCAGCCCAGCGAGACGGAGCTCTACACCCGGGCCGGCGACAAGATCGGCGCGCTGAAGGTGGCCAAGTGCGACGGCGCCAACCTGTTGCAGAAGTGGAACGCGGTGATCGCGGCCGGCACCGGCCTCACCAACGTCCAGGAACGCTAGAGGACCGGGTTGACCCGCTGCCGGGGCACGCCGGCCGCGGTGAGACGGTCGGTCACCGCGCCGCTCGGGCTGCGCACCACGACCAGCACCTGGTGCTCGTCGCCCAGCACGCAGGCGGCGGCCACCGAACCGACGTGAAACGGGTCCGGCTCCGGCAGGTCACAGAGATCCACGATCAGCACCATCGGCCGGACCCGGCGCAGCAGGTGCACCAGCGCGAGGCGCAGCTCGGCGCCGCAGACCGAGTCACCGGCCCCGTGCGGGCAAATGACCACGCTGCCGTCGTCGGCGGTACTGATGTCCAGGACAGAACCAAGCATCGGAGCACCCTCCGTTACCTTGCGTTCAACCGCCGGACCACCATACGACCCATCACACCCTCCCGTCGATCACCCGGCACGGTCTCGTCCAGGCCTATTTCACCCTGGCCACGCTCCGCATCCGCCCCCTTACCCAGATCCGCTGACGGCCGGGTGAACACCCGCGGAACACCTCCCCCGGATGATCACCGTGCGTGAGCGTGGGGGACGATCGGGGGATGGACGAGCAGCGGATCGGCGTGACCGGAGCGAGCGGGCAACTCGGCGGGCGGGTGGCGAGGCGGCTGGCGGCTCGGGGCGTACCTCAGAAATTGCTGGTGCGGGATCCGGCGCGAGCGCCGCGCCTGCCGCAAGCGGTCACCGGCCTCGCGCCCTTTCACGACGGCGAGGCCTGCCGGGCGGCGCTGGCCGGGCTGCGGACCGTGCTGATGGTGTCGGCGTCGGAGACGCCGGACCGGGTCGAGCAGCACCGCACGTTCGTCGACGCGGCGGCGGCCGCCGGGGTCGAGCACCTGGTGTACATCTCGTTCTACGGCGCGGCGCCGGACGCCACCTTCACCCTGGCCCGCGACCACTGGGCCACCGAGGAGCACATCCGGTCGCGCGGGCTCGCCGCGACGTTCCTGCGGGACAACCTGTACGCCGACTTCCTGCCGATGCTGGCCGGCGCGGACGGTGTGATCCGCGGCCCGGCCGGTGACGGGCGGGTCGCGGCGGTCGCCCAGGACGACATCGCCGACGCCGCGGTCGCGGTGCTGACCGACCCGGCCGCGCACGCCGGGCGGACCTACGCGCTGACCGGGCCGGAGGCGCTCACCCTGGCCGAGATCGCCACCGTCGTCGGTGCGCGGTATCACCCGGAGACGATCGAGGAGGCGTACGCGTCGCGGGCGTCCTACGGGGCGCCGCGATGGCAGCTCGACGCGTGGGTGTCGACCTACACCGCGATCGCCGCCGGGGAACTGGCCGGCGTCACGACCGACATCGCCGGCCTCACCGGGCACCCGGCGACGTCGGTCGCCGCTCTGCTGGCGCGGTCCGCTAGTTCTCGATGATCAGGCCGGCCCGCTCACGGATCGGCTCGGCCGCGTAGAACGCGTCCTCGTGCCGCGCCCAGCTGTCCCAATGCGGGGCATAGGTCTCCCCGTCCCGGGCCAGGGCGCGCCGCTTGCGGACCGCTGCGGGGCTGGTCAACCAGACCACCCCACTGAGGTACGCCGGGAGCGCCCCCGCGCCCACCCCCTCCACGACCAGCCACTCCGCGTCCGGCACCCGGTGTTCCTCGGCATACTCCCCGGCGGCCCAGTCCCACCGCCGCCAGATCGCCGGGCGTCCCGCGGCGAGCGGCGCGAGCACCCAGTCGCGTAGTGCCTCGACGCCCCGCTCCAGCCCGTCCCAGCCGGCGTAAAGGTCATCCATCCTGATCAGCGGCGCGGCCAGCCGTCCGGCCACCGCCGCGGCCAGGCTGCTCTTGCCGGACCCGGACCGGCCCTCGACCGCGAGCACCCGGCGGTCCCCCGCGGACGGCCCCCGGCCCGCCGCCCACGCGACGACGCGACCGGCCGCGACCGTCGGCCACGAATCGCCTTTCCCACGGCTTTCCTGGCTCATCGTCCTCATTTTCGCACGGCGGACCAGTGAGCAATATCGCGCCGTTGTCGCGGCGGAATCACAGGCCCCGCACAACGAGAAAGGCGACATTCGAGGCAACCGGAAGGGCAAATGAGCACGGTGCGGGAACGTCCGATCACGGCGCGCATTTCTTCACCCTTTCGGAGGAGTTCCGGTCCCCCGTTCCAACAATTCCGTCCGTGAGAAACGGCTACGTAGCGTCTAGCCGCCCACCCCCGTCCGCATGACTGCGCCGCTTGCAGTTGACTGAGGAGCAGCCAGCTTGGAGCCCTTCGGCAGTCCCGCCGTCAGCATCGTCATCCCCACCCATACCGAACGGCGGTGGGCGTCGCTGTCCCGGACCATCAGGTCGGCACAGCGGCAGACCCATCCGGCCGGGGAGATCGTGGTCGTGGTGGACCACAACCCGGCCATGGCGACCCGGGTCCGGCACGAGTTCCCCGGGATCACGGTGCTGGAGAACGCGTACGCCCGGGGCGCCTCCGGCAACCGGAACACCGGCGCGTTCCACACGCGTACCCCGCTGATCGCCTTCCTGGACGACGACACCGTGGCCGCGCCCACCTGGTTGCAGGGCCTGATCCCGCCGTTCCGGGACCCGCGGGTGGTCGGCGCCGGCGGCGGCATCATCCCGAACTGGGAGGGGCGCCGCCCGCGCTGGTGGCCGGACGAGCTGCTCTGGGCGGTCGGGGTGTCGTACACCGGGATGCCGACGACCACGGCGCCGATCCGCAACGTCTGGTCGGCCAGCATGATCGTGCGCCGCGACGCGTTCCTGGCGGTCGGCGGATTCCGCACCGGTTTCGGCAAGCTCGGCGACCAGAACCGGCCCGAGGACACCGAACTGTGCCTGCGGATGAGCGCGGTGAACGGCGGGCACTGGATGTACGTCCCGGACGCGGTGATCGACCACGAGGTGCCGATGTCCCGGTCGACCTTCAGGTTCCTGATGTCGCGCTGCTACCACGAGGGCCGCGGCAAGGTGCAGATGGCCGGGCTGATGCCGAAGGACCAGAAGCTCGGCGCCGAGGCCGACTACCTGAAGCGCACGCTGCCGCGGGCGTTCGGGCGGGGCCTGCTGGACGCGCTGATGGGGCGGGGCGGCTTCCACGCGCTGCGTGCCGTGACGGTCATCGCCGCGGTACTCGCCGCGGCCTGGGGCGGCGGCGTGGAGACACTCGCCGGAGTGCTGGAGCCGACCGCCGACTGATCCCGGTGGCGCCTGGTCAGCCGGTGGCGCCTGGTCAGGACGCCTGGTCGACCGCGGTGTCCGCCAGCCAGACGTCGGCCAGGTCGCTGAGCGGAACGCCGAGCGCCTGACTGAGGCAGACCACCGTGCCGAACGCCGGCGCGGGCAGCCGGCCGCCCTCGATCTTGCGCAGCGTCTCGGGGGAGATGCCGGCCGCCACCGCCACCTCGACGAGGCTGCGGCCGGATCGCGCGACCCGCAGCGCGGCCCCGAGGCGCCGGCCCGCGGCGATCTGTGCGGGGGTGAGCGGTTGGCGAACCATGCCAGCAGGATATCCCCCGATCCGCCCGTGGTATAAAAATACCGCACCGGAGAGGGAGGCTGTCGTGATCGAGCTCAAGTCCGCCGCGGAGATCGCCCGGATGGCGGTGACCGGCCAGTTCGTCGGCGAGTTGCTCGCCGAGCTGAGCGAGGTCGCGGCGGTCGGCGTCAACCTGATGGACGTGGAGCACCACGCCCGCCGCCGGATCAAGGAGCGCGGCGCCGAGTCCTGCTACTGGGACTACGCCCCGTCGTTCGGCCGCGGCCCGTTCCGCAACGTGCTGTGCCTGTCGGTCAACGACGCGGTGCTGCACGGCCTGCCGCACGACTACGTGCTGCGCGACGGCGACCTGGTCAGCATCGACATGGCGGTCAGCATCGACGGCTGGGTCGCCGACTCGGCGCTCTCGGTGATCGTCGGCGAGCCCGACCCGGCCGACCTGAAGCTGATCGAGGCCACCGAGGTCGCCCTGGCGGCCGGCATCGCCGCGGCCCAGCCCGGCGGCCGGATGGGCGACATCTCGGCCGCGATCGGTGAGGTCGCCCACTCCTACGGCTACGGGGTCAACGGCGAGTTCGGCGGCCACGGCATCGGCCGGACCATGCACGAGGCCCCGCACGTGGCGAACAGTGGCCGCCCGCGCCGCGGCATGAAGCTCGACCCGGGCCTGACGATCGCCATCGAGCCGTGGTTCTGCAAGACCACCGACAAGATCAAGTTCGACGACGACGGCTGGACGATCCGCTCGGCGGACGGCTCCCGGACCGCCCACTCCGAGCACACCGTCGCCATCACCGAGTCGGGTCCGCGGATCCTGACCGGCCGCCCCTAACTTGCCGGGAGACTCATGACGCTCTGTGGCAGATCCGGGGTATGAAGCGACCATCGCAGCCGGGCATGGTCTCGACAGTCACTGATGACCTTTGGATTCCGCTGGCTGTCCCGCGCCTGGGCAGTCCTCGGGCGGGGCATAGGCACGGATGGTGCCGTTGTGCCGGGCGACCTTTCCGTCGGCGGTGAGGGCCACGAGACGTTTGCAGACGGGGCAATGGTCTCGCTGTTGCCGCGATCGTTGAGTCACCCTGACTCCTCCGGCTAGGCCGTTGTAGGTCGTGGGCTCAACCGCCGGACCATGACCGCCATCGTGCCGTATCGAGGCCAGACAACCGCGAAGGCTTCGTTACGAGGGTGACTCCGTGACGCGGCTCGGGCGTCCGCTCGGCGACAGATCCGTAAGTTGGCGCAGGGCATGTCGACGCGGGGTCACGCCTCAGCGTTGCGGATCTCCTCAAAGGTGCCGTCGGACTTCATGCGGTAACGGCGTGGCGGTCCCATCTGTTGCAGTAGCCGCTTCATCGTGGCCTCGCGCTCCGCCTGTTCCCGGCCTGTCGGGTCAGCGACGCGGAATCCCCGCAACGGAACTTCGTACGGATCGACATCGCCCGGGTCGGGAAGACCCTCCAAGACGAAGCCGAACAACGCCCGCAACGCGTCCTCACCCAGCTCCAACGGGTGAAACGACAGCGGATACGGATCTCCTGACAACGTCGACTCGACAGGCCGCTCGCCCGCCCAATACGGCCGCTCAAAGTCATACGGCTCGCCGATGTCCTCCACGATGCCGCCATCCGGAGAAAGACTCAGCGAGCGGACCAGCGAACCGTTCTCCCACACCGCGAAGCACAGCCAATCAGAGACCGAGTGCATCCCGTGCATGATGATCCGACGGCCATCGCCAGCACGAAGCAGCCGAGACGGCAGCTGCGACGGGCGGTCACAGACGAGGCGGCGATCGCAGAACAACTCCGCCCCGGCCAGCACCGTCGCGTAGCTGGTGTCATCCGGCGGGTACGTATCGTCCCCCAGCACGCCGTCGGCGATCGGTGTCACGTCGTAGCCGGGGTGTATTCCGCGCACCAGCGCAAGGACCTCGGCGGGGTCGGCGTCAACCGCTTCCCGCAGCGCCGGGCGTAGATCGCCCTTGGTGAAAGCAAGCAGTGCGGTTTTCGCGCCCATCGAACCCTTCGCCTCCCACGGAGATGATCACGCAGCCTACGGCCAGCCGGCCTCCTCAGGCGTGGAGGACTGAACGCACTCTCTCGGCAGATCCGTGCGATCGATGTGTTGGCGGAGTTCCGTGAGCAGCTCTACCGACGCATGACCCGCCGCGCGGCCTGGGTTGACCATGACGGTCCGTTGCCGATCATCGCCGGCACGGTCGTCCGGCTCACCGTCGAGCACCTGCCCAGCCGCGACGAGCCGAAGCCGCTCGGGCCGTGGTGGTCCAGGATCGACGCCACCGATGCTGATGTCGACCGGTACTGGCAAATGCGGGCGAGGTCAGGAAACAGGCCTCAGGCTCGCTCCAGCCGCACGATCACCCACTTCGACGTGGGCGTGCCGCTCTCCTCGGCCTGCGAGTCGAGCGGGACCAGCGGGTTGGTCTCCGGGTAGTAGGCGGCCACGCACCCTTTCGGAGTGTCGTACTCGACCAGCCGGAACCGGTCGGCGCGCCGCTCCCCGTCCGCCCACTCGGAGATCAGGTCGACCAGGTCGCCGTCGGCGAAGCCGAGCTCGGCCAGGTCGGCGGCGCTGATGAAGACCACCCGACGGCCGGACCGAATCCCCCGGTACCGGTCGTCGAGTCCGTAGATCGTGGTGTTGAACTGGTCGTGGCTGCGCAGGGTCTGGAGCACCAGCCGGCCCTCCGGCACGGTCAGCACCTCGAGCGGGCTGACCGTGAAGACCGCCTTGCCCTCCCGGGTCGGGAAGGTCCGCGAGTCCCGCGGCGGGTGCGGCATGGTGAACCCGCCGTTGTCCACCCTGGTCGCGTAGTCGTCGCAGCCCGGCACCACCTTGCCGATCCGCTCCCGGATCCGGCCGTAGTCCGCGGCGAACTCGTCCCACGGGATCTGGTGCCGGTCGCCCAGCGCGGCCGCCGCGATCGAGCAGACGATGTCCACCTCGGAACGCAGCAGCGGCCCGGCCGGCTCGGAGCGGCCACGGGAGGCGTGCACCGCGGACATCGAGTCCTCCACGGTGACCCGCTGCACCCGGCCGCCGGTCAGGTCCCGCTCGGTCCGGCCCAGGGTGGGCAGGATCAG
This sequence comes from Actinoplanes ianthinogenes, assembly GCF_018324205.1. Lineage (NCBI taxonomy): Bacteria > Bacillati > Actinomycetota > Actinomycetes > Micromonosporales > Micromonosporaceae > Actinoplanes > Actinoplanes ianthinogenes. Next base: position 6,923,802 of record NZ_AP023356.1, on the reverse strand, counting down.
GGCGGTCCGCCCGGCGTCCAGGTGGCTGCGGTTGAGCTTGGTGGAGATCTGCACGGTCAGTTCGGCGTTGCGCATCGCGGCCGCGGTCACCTCGGTGTCCGACATGGCGGCCACGAAGTTGCCGCCCAGCGCGACGAAGACCTTGGCCCGGCCGTCCCGGAACGCCCGGACCGCGTCGGCGGCGTCCACCCCGTGCTCGCGGGGCGGCTCGAAGCCGAACTCGTCGCGCAGCCGGTCCAGGAACAGCGCCGGCGGTTTCTCCCAGATGCCCATGCTCCGGTCGCCCTGCACGTTCGAGTGCCCGCGGACCGGGCAGAGACCGGCGCCCGGCTTGCCGATCATGCCCTGGAGCAGGGCGACGTTGACGAACTCCTTGATCGTGGCGACCGCGTTGCGGTGCTGGGTGATGCCCATCGCCCAGCAGTGCACGATCCGTCGCGACGAGGCGAGCATGTCGGCCGCGGCCTCGATCTCACTCCACTCCAGCCCGGTGGCGGCCAGCACGGCCTCCCGGTCGACCCGCGCGACGTGCGCGGCCCAGGCGTCGAAGCCGACCGTGGACGACGCGATGAACTCCCGGTCGGCCACGCCACGCTCCAGCAGCAGGCTGCCGATCGCCTGCCAGAGGGCCAGGTCGCCGTTGGAGCGGATGCGCAGCAGGCGGTCGGCCAGGCCGGTGCCCTTGCCGACCAGGCCGCGCGCCTTCTGCGGGTTGTCGAAGCGCAGCAGGCCGGCCTCGGGCAGCGGGTTGATCGCCAGAATCCTCGCGCCGTCCCGCTTGGCGATCTCCAGCGCGGTCAGCATCCGCGGGTGGTTGGTGCCCGGGTTCTGCCCGGAGACCACGATCAGGTCGGCCTGGTGCAGGTCGTCCAGGGTGACCGAGCCCTTGCCGACGCCGATGGTGCGCATCAGCGCGGTGCCGGTGGACTCGTGGCACATGTTCGAGCAGTCGGGCAGATTGTTGGTGCCCAGGGCCCGGGCGAGGAGCTGATAGACGAACGCGGCCTCGTTGCTGGCCCGGCCCGAGGTGTAAAAAACGGCCTCATCCGGATTTTTCAGCTTTTTCATCTCGGCGCCGATCACCGCGAACGCTTCGTCCCAGGAGATCGGCTCGTAGTGCGTGCCACCCGCGCGCCGGACCATCGGGTGCGTGAGCCGACCCTGTTTCTCCAGCCAGTGATCGGTCCGGCCGGACAGCTCGGCGATCGAGTGGGCGGCGAAGAACTCCGGCCCGACGGTGGACCGGGTGCCCTCCCAGGAGACCGCCTTGGCCCCGTTCTCACAGAACTCGGCGGTGTGCCGGTGGCCCTGTGGGTCCGGCCACGCGCAGCTCATGCAGTCGACGCCGTCGTGCTGGTTGAGCGTGCGCAGATTACGGACCGACTTGCGGACGCCCATCTGCCGCACGGCGTTGGTAAGGCTGAGCCGGACGGCCTGGAGCCCCGCGGCATGGTCGGCCGGCGGACCCACCCGCAACCGGCGCTCTTCGTCATCGATCGGCGACACCCGGCCAGTCTGCCCTCCACCCTCCGCCCGGCGTCCGGCGGGATCGGCGGACTAATACCGCTGCGCCGCGCGGACCGGGATGTCGACGCTGTTCGTGACGACATCCGTGACTACGTCGATCAACGCTGGGCTGATGCGGCTCGCACGAAGGCCGCGGCTACAGGTGGCAGCCGGGCTGCCTGTGCGGGGGACGGTCAACGGTCCAGGGGTACGGCGATGCCGGCGGCGTGCCGCGGATTCTCGGCCTCGTCGAGCATGGCGGCGGCAACCGTGGCGCGGCTGACGCGGGCGGGAAAGAGCCGCCGCGGAACGCTGTCCAGGGCGACCGTTCGCCGCGCCGGGCTCAGCGGCCCGTTCCCCAGCGGCCCGGCGTGGAAGACCGTGCCGCCCGCATCATGGATGGTTTCGTCCGCGGTGACCTTGTCGTCCAGGTCGCCGAGCATCCGCAACAGGGTGCGGGTGAGCGCCCCGGCCGCCCGCCCCGAGCGCCCGGTGCCGAACGCGCCCAGCCAGACGATCCGAGCCGGCCCGGCGGCCACCACGGCCCGCGCGCCGGCGGTCAGCACCCCCGGCTTGTCGCCTTTGGCGACGCCGAGACCGGACACCACGATGGCCCGCCCACTCAGGGCCGAGGCGATGCCGGCCGGGTCGCGCACATCGGCGGCGACCCGGATCAGCCGCGGCGAGTCCGGGACGGCGATGCGCTGCGGGGACCGGGCGATCGCCACCACCGTGTGGCCCCGGTCGAGGGCCTGCCGCGTCAGCTCGAGCCCGGTCGCGCCGGTCGCGCCCAGCACGGTGATCTCCATCCCGGTCATCGCAGCGGCCGCAGCACGTCGAGGGCGGCGCCGTGCACTCCGGGCGCGGCGGCCAGATAGCCGTCGCTGGTCACCTGCCACGGCTCGCCGTCCAGCCCGGTGACGACACCGCCGGCTTCCTGGACGAGCAGCACCGGCGCGATGTGCGAGCGCAGGTTGTCGAACTGCCAGTGCAGGTCCATCCGCCCGGCGGCGACCTGCGCGAGCTGGTGGCCGACCGGGACGGACGCCCGTACGTACAGTGCATGGCGCATCATCGTGGCGACGGCGGCGCCGGCGCGTTCGGCGGTGGCCGCGTCCCGGCCGGGTTGGGCCTGACCGGTTCCGGTCAGCGCCAGCGTGAGGTCGGTCTTCCGGGAGACCCGCAGCGGTACGCCGTTCACCCACGCCCCGGCGCCCGCGATCGCGGTGAACGTCTCGCCGGCGACGGGTGCGTGCAGCACGGCGAGCACCGGGCGGCCGTCGCGGACCAGGCTGACGCCGACGTTCCAGTCGGGCATGCCCTGCACCGCGTTCATGTTGCCGCCGACCGGGTCGACCACCCACCAGTCGCCGGACGGCATCGGCCCGGAGCCGTGCTCGTCGGAGGTCCACTGTGATCCGGGGAGGGCGTCGAGCAGCGCCGGCCGCAGGCTCGCGGTGACGGCGTCGTCGTTGGCGCGCAGGGCGGCGAACAGCTCGCTGGTGGTGACCGGGGTCTGCTCGGGGCGGGTGACGAGGCCGGCGGCCTGTCGCACGGCGGCGGTCGCGACGGCCAGGAGTTGCTGGTTCGAGGTCATGCGTCAAAGCCTGCGGCCAGACAACGATTAATTCAAATGCAACCTTGCTAAGGTACGATTTACCGTCGTGCAACTGGATCTCAACCTGCTCACCGTGCTGGACGCGCTGCTCGAGGAGGGGAGCGTGGCCGGGGCGGCGCAGCGGCTGCGCCTGTCGTCGCCCGCGGTCAGCCGCAGCCTCGGCCGGCTGCGGCGCCTCACCGGCGACGACATCCTGGTGCGCACCGGGCGGACGATGACCCCCACGCCGTATGCGACGGCGGTCCGGGATCGGGTCGGCGAGTTGCTGCGGCAGACCCGCGAGGTGCTCGCCCCGCACGGCGAGCTCGACCTGGCAGAGCTCGACCGCGTCTTCACGCTGCAGTGCCACGACACGCTGGCCACCGCGCTCGCACCGGTGCTGCTGGCCGACGTCGCCGAGCTCGCTCCCGGTGTGCGCCTGCGGTTCCTCGCCGAGGGCGCGGTCGACACCGACGAGCTGCGGCACGGCCGCGTCGATCTGGAGATCGGCGCCGGGATCCCGGCCGCCGCCGAGATCCGGCACGAGACCGTGGGTCACGACCGGTTCGTCGCGGTCATGCGGCGAGGTCATCCGTACGCGGACCGCCTGGACCTGGCCGCGTACGCCGCCCGGCCGCACGTCCTGATCTCCCGCCGCGGCCGGCTCAGCGACCCGGTCGACGCGATCCTGGAATCGCACGGCCTGCACCGCCGGGTGCTCGCCGCGACCGGCACCACCGCCAGCGCCGCGCACATCGTCGCGTCCGGCGACGCGGTGCTGACCGCACCGGAGTTGACCTGGCAGCCGCTGATCCGGGCGTTCGACCTGGTCGCCGTGCCGCTGCCGGTCGAGCTGCCGGCTCCGCCGATCGTCTGCTGCTGGCACCAGCGCTACGACACCGACCCGGCACACATCTGGTTGCGCGATCGCGTCCGGGCCGCGTTCACCACGGTCCTCACCCGGGACCGGCGGCAACGACATGTGAGGGCAGAGTGAGGGCAGAAGCCGCTGCATCCCGTCCGGAGACACGTCGCCGGCGTGCTCCGCCAGGGTCCAGCCATTCTTGCGTTCCAGCCCAGCGACCAGACCGTGCACCTAGCGACCGACTCGCTCCCGCGGTTTCGACCTGGCGAAACGTGGACCGATCCGGACCGGCAGGCCGTCCAGCTCAGCACGCCAGACCTCGACGTCAACAGTTGCAGTACTAAGCGTTCATCCGCAGCTCGTTCAGCACCTCGGCGGGCGGCCAGTCGTCGACCCGGTAACGGGCCGGGGCCAGCAACGGCTCCGCCTCCAGCCCGACCCGCTCGGCCACCGCGTCCCACGGCGCCTGGAACTGCGGCCCGGCGTCCGGGTGCACGAACGCGATGGTGTCCGCCTTGGGCAGCAGCGTGCTCACCCCGGCGGTCCACACCGCGATCGTCTCCGGCGGGCCGCCCACCGGCTCGGCCGCGAGCAGGCCGCCGACGTGCACCTCGACGCCGGCCTGCGCGTACTGGCCGGCCAGCCAGTTGGTCTGCCCGTGATACTCGGTCAGCGCGAGCAGGGTCTCGGCACGCCGCGCGGAGAGGTGGTGCGGGTGACCCGGCGGCGGCGTGTAGGCGACCGCCCGTCCCTGCGGCCCGGCCACGTAACCGACCGGCGACAGGCTCCGCGGCGCCTCCTTGAAATGCTGGTCGACCAGCGCGTAGAACGGCTCCGCCGTGCTCTCCGGCAGTGGGCAGAGCAGCAGCGTGTTGTTGTCCGGCGCGAACGCCAGCACCGGGCCGCCGAGCCGCTCACCGACCTCGGCCAGCCAGCCGGGCGCCAGCAGCAGCGAGGTGAAATACGCGTCGCCGTCGTCGAGCATGCTGATCAGCGGCTGCCCGCTCGGCCACGGGTGCTCCAGCGAGGTGCGGGCCATCTGGGCCAGGTTGGCGCGGGCGGTGCTGAACACCTCCTCGGCGGAGACGCCCCACTCGTCCACCCGGTCCGGGACGACGTAGGCCATCGCCTCCGGCTGGTCGACCACGACGAGCTCCTTGAGATACGGCAGCGCCGGGCGGGAGATCGGCGGGCGCATCCCGGGCGGGCCGGCCGATCCGAAGGTGACCGGGCGCAGCACCGGGCGCAGCTTGGGGCGTACCGTCTCCCAGGTGTCGTCGGACGGCGGCGCCGCCATGATCCGGACCAGCTTGGCCAGCCGTTCCCGGCGCTCCGCGGCCGGGATGTCGGCCGTCTCACGGAAGATGTTCGCCAGGTACAGATGTGCCGGGCCGGACGCGCCGGTGCGATAGATCGCGATGGCGAAGTCCTCCGGCCGGTGCACCGCGCGCTCCACCCCCGGAGTCCTCCGGGCGACGCGGAGGGCCAGCGCCGCGAATCGGCGCCGGGGCGACACGAACCGGTCGAGCAATCCCACGGCGGAACCCTAGCCGACCCGGCGCACCGGGATCAGTCTCGACCGGGGGAACCGGCCGGCACCGGCTCGCCGGCCGGGCGGGTGGCGATGGTGGTGAGCGCCTCGTCAAGGGTCATCGTGAAGTCCTCCAGGCGGCGTCCATCCCCTGCCGCCGGGCGTGCCGGGGCGCGGTCGGCCTGTTCCCGCGCGGCCTCGGGAGCCGGGCCGGGCCGCCGTGTCCAGCCTGGCAGAAGTCGGTGGGAGCGGATCGCGGCACCCAGCGGGTCCGGGTGATCGCCCCGGATTCGGCGGCGCCCCGGGCGCGGGTGTGCGGATGCGTCCGGCCATGGCCCGGGCCGCGCCGGACTCGGCCACCGCCCGAGTCGGCCGGAATCTCGTCGAGCGCCGTGCGGTCATGTCCGGGTTTGCGCATGGTGTCACTGATCGCCCGTTCCAGCGAGGTCCGCCACGATCGTCTGATGCCGCGCGGCGCGTCACCGCCGGCCATGACGTCAGTCTTACGGTCCGCCCCGCACGCCCGGGCCGCTATCGCCAAACCCATTCTTTCGGTACGCCCTCCGCCCCGTCCCGACCTCCGCCGCGTGCCGCTTTTTCGCTGACCAGGCGCTCGCCGTACCGCTGTCGCGGGTGAGCGGGACGGGACCGGCCGGGCCGCGTATAACGCATCAGAGCCCTCATTTCCGGAAATAGCACTTTGATTCCTTCGATCGAATGAAATACGGCTGGGAGGCGTGGTCAGCTTTGGCGGTTGTGTCCACTGCCAGAGAGGGATGAAATGAGCAAGACGACACGGAGCCTGACCCTTGCCGGAGCGGGACTGCTGGCCGGTGCGACGCTGGCCGGGCCGGCTCAGGCGGCGCCGGCGAACTGGCCCGACAGCGGCGGTTCGAGTCAGACACAGAGTCATCGCCCGGACGACGTCGTCGGCGTCTACGACACGAAGGCGGCCTGCGACCAGATCAGTCAGGTCGGGGCCGCGCTCGGCGCCTGGGATGCCCCCGATTGCAGGCAGCTATTCCACGGCGTACGGCGAATATTCGTGCTGGTGGTCGACTTCGATCAGGGCAACCGGCCAGCACTGCCCGAACTGCCGTTCCCCAGCGACCGCGGCGCCACCGGCACAACACCGACCGGTCCCACCGGACAAGGCGCCCCCAGCGGCCCCGGAACGACCACCGGCCCCGCCGGTCAGGGTGGACCCGCCGGTCCGCATGCCGGGCCCGAGAATCCAACCGGGCCCAACGCCGGGCCGGGGGCACCGGCCGGGCCGGGCACCGCCGGTGGACCTGGAACAGTCGGCGGACCGAACGCCGGTTCCGGAGAACCGGCCGGGCCGAATGCCGGTCCTGGCGCGCCCGGCGGACCTGGCGCTCCCGGCGGGCCTGGCGCACCCGGCGCACCCGGCGCACCCGGCGGACCTGGCGCGCCCGGCGGACCTGCGGGCTCGAACGGGCCGAACGTCGGGGCTGCTGCGCCCGGCCCGAACGGCGGGCCCGAGGCGCCCGGTGGACCTGGAGCGTCCGGCACGCCCGGCGGCCCGAGTGCAGGATCGGGAACACCCGGTGCCGGGCCTGAGGCACCCGGCAGCCCTGGGGCCGCCGGCGCGCCGAGCGCTCAGCCCGGAGCACCGGCTCCCGGCCAGGGAACGCAGGAACCTGCTGGCGGGCCGGCACTTCCGGAGCCCGCGGCTACCCCCGAGCCCAGCCCTTCGGCGGGCGCCGAGCCGGCTGCGGCCGTGACTACCGAACCGAGCCCGACCGCAACCCCCGAGCCGACGACCGGCGCGAACACCGAACCGACCCCGGCCGCAACCACCGAGCCGACGACCGGCGCGAACACCGAGCCGACCCCGGCCGCAACCACGGAACCGGCGCTCGGCGCGGCAACTGAACCCAGCCCGGCAACCACCACAGAACCCACGGCCGGCGCGAACACAGAACCGACTCCGGCCGCAACCACCGAACCGACCCCAGCGGCAACGACGGAGCCGGCGCCCGCTGCGGCCACTGAGCCGAGCCCGGCAACCACCACCGAGCCGACCGCCGGTGAGGCCACCGGACCGGCGGCCGCCACCACGGAGCCCGCCGCCGGTGAGGTGAGCGGGCCGACTACGGGTGCCGAGCCGGCACCGGGCGAGACCGGCGGACCCGCTGCCGGTGCTGAGGCTGCCGGAGGCGGGACCACTCCGGCGACGGAAGCACCGGTTGCCGGGTTGGCCATGACCGGGCCTGCTCCCAGCGCTGAGACGCCGCTGGTCATAACGGCCGAGCCGGCCGGGACCCCGGTGCCGGGCGCAAGCGCCGCCGTTCCGGCGCGGCGCTGACAGCGGTAACGGGACATCAAGCGGCGGCCGCTTTCCCGGAAGCGGGAGGGTGGCCGCCGCCGGCGTGCTGAGCTGGGGATTGTCATGGCACGCAGCCGAGGGAGGGATGACATGAACACGACGACGAGGCTGGCCGTGGCCGGCGGCGGAATGCTGGTCACGCTGGTGATGACGGCCGGGGCGGCGCAGGCGGCGCCGGCCGGGGACCGGGACGACGTCAAGGCCGCCTGTGAGACGTTCAACCGGGTCGGGGCGCAGACCGGGCTCTGGGAGCATCACGACTGCTCGTCCTGGCGGGCGGATCAGCACGCCTCGGTGACGATCGTGCGGCAGAACGGGACGGTGACCCGGACGGCGATCAGCGGCGGCGCGGACCTGGACTTCCAGGGCTGGCCGTTCACCGGGCTGACCATCGACCTGCCGCGCGTGGTGAACGTCAACGGACCGGCCGGGGCGGTCACCGTCCCGGTGCCACCGAAAGCGCGCCCGCACTGAACGGTGCGGGAGGCCCGGGCGGCGCCGACGCCGCCCGGGACCTCTCCGCGACCACCCGCGGCTCCGAGCTCAACCGCCCGCCATCGCGCCGACCACCATGAACGGCTCCTCGCCGCGCGCCACCCGGTCCGGCAGCGGCGCGTCCGGCGGATCGTTCGACAGGTCCTCCTCGCAGGCGAAGAAGCGGACCAGCGGCCGCCGCCGCCCGCTCTCCCGGTCCCGGATCGTGCCGACCAGCATCGGGTAGTCACGTTCGACCGCGTCCAGGACACCTCGCTGGGTGATCGGCTCCGGCACCTCGACCTGCACCTCCTTGCCGGTCCGGGCCAGGGTGCGCAGGTGGACCGGGAGGATCACCCGGATCACGGCAGCACCTGGGCTTCGACCGAGAGGACGGCCGGCAGGTCGCGGGCGATCGCGGTCCAGCTGTCGCCGCTGTCGGCGGAGGCGTAGACCTGGCCGCCGCTGGTGCCGAAGTAGATGCCGCAGTCGTCGAGGGTGTCGACCGCCATGGCGTCGCGCAGCACGTTGACGTAGCAGTGCGACTGGGGCAGGCCCGCGGTGAGCGGCTCCCACTCCTCGCCGCCGGTCCGGCTGCGGTACACCCGGAGCTTGCCGTCCATCACGTAGTGCAGCGAGTCGCTCGTGATCGGGACGACGTAGATCGTCTCCGGCTCGTGCGCGTGCACCGCGATCGGGAAGCCGAAGTCGGTGGGCAGGTTGCCGCTGATCTCCCGCCACCGGCCGCCGGCGTCGTCGGTGCGCATCACGTCCCAGTGTTTCTGCATGAAGAGCGTGTCCGGCCGGGACGGGTGCATGGCCAGCCGGTGCACACAGTGGCCCACCTCGGCGTCCTCGTCCGGGATGCCCTCGGAGCGGAGCCCGGCGTTGATCGGCTGCCAGGTGGCGCCACCGTCGTCGGTGCGGAAGGCGCCGGCCGCGGAGATCGCGATGTACATCCGGTCCGGGTCGGTGGGGTGCAGCAGGATCGTGTGCAGGCACATGCCGCCGGCGCCGGGCTGCCACTGCGGGCCGGTGCGGTGCTGGCGGAGCGCGGTCAGCTCCTCCCACTTCTGCCCGCCGTCGGTGGACTTGTAGAGGGCGGCGTCCTCGGCGCCGGCCCAGACGACGTCCGGGTCGGTGCGGGACGGCTCCAGGTGCCAGATGCGCTTGAACTCCCAGGGGCGGGGGGTGCCGTCGTACCAGAGGTGGTCGCCGACCGGCGGGCTGTAGGCGAAGTCGTTGCCGACCGCCTGCCAGTTCTTCCCGCCGTCGTCGGAGCGCTGCATGATCTGGCCGAACCAGCCGGACGTCTGGGAGGCCCAGAGCCGGTCCGGGTCGGCCGGAGAACCGTTGAGGTGGTAGATCTCCCAGCCCGCGAAGTGCGGGCCGTCGATCGTCCAGTCCTGGCGCGTCCCGTCCGAGGTGAGGATGAACGCGCCCTTGCGTGTGCCTACCAGTAACCGAACGCCAGTCATTCGCCTACTGTGCCGCATCCGGTGCGGACCGGCCCTACAAAGCCCGAGCCATTTCAGCCTGTTCAGCGAGGACCTCGTTCATCCGGATCTGGACCGCGTCCATCTTCCCGATCGTCTCGCTGGTGGTGTGGATGCCGGACGCCACGGTCTCGGCGCTGGCCTGGATCCCGGCGATCTGCTCGGCCACCTTCTGGGTCGCCTCGGCGGTCTCCCGGGCCAGGTCCTTGACCTCCCCGGCGACCACCGCGAAGCCCTTGCCGGCCTCACCGGCCCGGGCCGCCTCGATGGTGGCGTTCAGCGCGAGCAGGTTGGTCTGCTCGGCGATCGACTCAATGATCTTGATGACGTCGCCGATGGCGGTGGACGCCTGGCCGAGCGCGGCCACCTCGGCGGTCATCGCCGACGCCCGGGTGACCGCCTGCTCGGCGACCTCGGTGGCGTCGCCGCTGGCGCTGCGCAGCCGTTCCACGGTGTCCAGCAGGGCACGCGCGTTGGCGGACGCCCGCTCCTGCCCGCGCAGCACGTCCAGCCGCTGGTTGACCAGCTGCTGCACGTTGCGCAGGGCGGCCGCCCGGGACTCGGACAGGTCGATGTACTCGGTGGTGAAGAAGTCCATGGTGCCGACGATCCGGTCCCCGCTCATGATCGGGAAGCAGACGCCGGAGCGGACCCCGGCCCGGCCGGCCGCGGGCGCCCGCACGCAGTCGGTGAGTTCGGCCAGGTCCTTGACGAAGACCAGGTCCCGGGAGCGCCAGGCGCGCCCGGAGAGCCCGACGCCCTCGGCGAACGTGGCCGCGAGCGTGACCCGGCGGAACTCGTCGCCGGCCGAGCCGGACTCGACCTGGAACTTGAGCACGTTGTCGGTCGGGTCGACCTCCCAGTACGACCCGTACGCCCACCCGAACGCCGAGCGCACCGCGTCGAGCGCCGCCCGCAGCGCGGTCTGGCTCTCCTGCGCCGCGCCCAGCCGGTTGACCACCGTCGTGACCGCCACCCGGTCGTCGGCCGCCTGCCGCAGCTCGGCCGCGGCGACCGCGCTGCTGCGGGCCCGCTCGGCGATCCGGGTGATCGCGCCGAACTTCTCCCGGCGCGCGGCGTCGAGGTACAGCGGCGTGGCCGAGTAGTACTCCAGCACGGCCAGCACCTCGTTGCCCCGGGTGACCGGCAGCGCCACCCCGGTGGCCATCCCGGCCCGCATCGCCGCCTCGCAGCGCCGGCAGTCGCCGCACTCGTCGGGCGACTCGGCGACGGCGGCCTGCCGGGTCCGGTACGCCCGCCCGATCAACCCGCTCTCCGGCCGCACACTGGCACCGGTGCCGACCGCCTGCACCTGCGGGCTGATCCGCCCCACCTCGTGCAGCAGCCGCAGCTGGCCACCCTCGGGGATCCAGACGGCGCCGTACCCGAAATCGTACGACTCGACCGTGCTGGCCACCGTGATCCGCCAGGCCGTGGTCTCGTCGATCGCCGACTCGAGGGCCAGCACCAACTCCTCCAGCGCTTCGACATCGCGAGGGATCGGCCGCGTGACCTCCGTGCTCGCCTGCCGGGAACCGAACAACCGCACGCCGCTTCTCCTCTGTTGAAAAACAGGCCGTCACCCGGTGTATCGGCCTGTTCCCGGAGAGATGTAGCGGAAATCTCAGGGCTGGAAGCGGTATCCCATACCCGGCTCGGTGAGCAGATGCCGCGGCCGGGCCGGATCGTCCTCCAGTTTGCGGCGCAGCCGGGCCATGTACTGGCGCAGGTAGTTCGTCTCGGTCGAGTACTGCGGTCCCCACACCTCGTGCAGCAGCTCCCGCTGGGTGACCAGCTTGCCCGGGTGCCGGACCAGGTGTTCGAGCAGCTGCCACTCGGTCGGGGTGAGCCGCACGTCCGGGCTGATCGCGTGCTCGGCCAGGTTGATCTCGAAGACGCCGAGCCGGACCAGCGGGGAGCCGGCCGGCTGCACCCGGCGGGTCACCGCCCGGATCCGGGCGAGCAGCTCGTCGAGGCCGAACGGCTTGGTCACGTAGTCGTCCGCGCCGGCGTCCAGGGCGTCGACCTTGTCGGCGCTGCCGGCCCGGCCGGAGAGCACGATGATCGGCGCCGTGGTCCAGCCACGCAGCCCGGCGATCACCTCGGCGCCCTCCATGTCCGGCAGGCCCAGGTCGAGCACCACCAGCTCGGGGTGGAAGTGCGCGGCGACGTGCAGGGCGGCCGCGCCGTCGCCGGCCACCTCGACCTGGTAACCCCGCGCCTTCAGGTTGATCCGCAGCGCCCGGACGATCTGCGGATCGTCGTCCACGACCAACACCCGGGAGCTCATGGCGCCACCTCGCTCATGGGGCGACCGGCAGGGCGAGGATCATGGTGAGGCCGCCTCCGGGGGTCTCTTCGGGCGTGAGCGTGCCGCCCATCGCCTCGGTCAGCCCGCGGGAGAGCGCCAGTCCCAGACCGACCCCGTTGTGGTTGTCCCGGTCGCCGAGGCGCTGGAACGGCAGGAACACATCGTCCCACCGGTCCGCCGGGATGCCCGGCCCGTGGTCGATGATCCGCAGTTCCACCAGATCACCGTGGCTGCTCCCGGTGACCGTCGGCGGCTTGCCGGGCGGGCTGTAGCGCAGCGCGTTGGCGATCACGTTGACCAGCACGCGTTCCAGCAGCCCCGGGTCGGTGGTCAGCGGCGGCAGGTCGTCCGGCACGCGCACGGTCACCGTCCGCCCGGCATCCCCGAGATCATCAAGCGCTTTCGGTACGACCTCCTCCGCCCCGACCACGATCCGCGTCACGCCCAGCGCCCCCGCCTGCAACCGGCTCATGTCCAGCAGGTTCGCGACCAGCCGATCCAGCCGGTCGAGCGACTCGTCCGCGGTGGCCAGCAGCTCGGCCCGGTCCTCCTCGTCGAACTCGACCTCCGCACTGCGGAGTCCCGCCACCGCTGCCTTGGCGCCGGCCAACGGCGTACGCAAATCGTGGCTGACGGCCGCGAGCAGCGCGGTCCGCAACCTGTTCGCCTCCGCGAGGGGTTTGGCGGTCGCCGCCTCGGCGGCCAGCCGTTCCTGGCGCAGCGCGACCGCGGCCTGCGCGGCGAACGCCTCCACGATCCGCCGGTCGGACGCCTCCAGAGTGTGCCCCTTGAGCAGCATCAGCAGCCGGTCGTCGGCCCGCACCGCGACGTCCGCCCCGGCCGGGTCGGCGCAGACCGGCTCGCCCACCGCGGCCACCACCGTGCCGTCCTCCAGCAGCGCCACCGAGTCCAGCGCGAACGTCTCGCGCAGCCGGTCGAGCAGGGCGGTCAGCGGCCGCTGCCCGCGCAGCACTCCCCCGGCCACCGCGGCCAGCGTCTGCGCCTCGGCGGCGGCCTGCGCGGCCTGCCGGGTGGTCCGGGCCGCGGTGTCCACCACCCAGCTGACCGCCACCGCGACCACCACGAAGATGATCAGGGCGAGCAGGTTCTGCGACTGGGCGATGGTGAGCCGGCCGTAGGGCGGCGTGAAGAACCAGTTGAGCAGCAGCGATCCGGCCACCGCGGCGAGCAGCGCCGGCCACCGGCCGCCGATCAGCGCCACCCCGACCACCGCGGCCAGGAAGAGCAGGATGTCGTTGACCAGCGGCGGGTCCGGCACGATCGTCAGGACGACGGTGAGCAGGGGAAGGCCGAGCACCGCGACGGCGAATCCGGCGATCCGGCGGCCGCGGGACAGCGCGGCGGGCATCCGCTCCCGGCCGCGGCCCCGCCCGGCCCGCTCGTGGGTGACCAGGTGCACGTCGATCGAGCCGGACAGCGCCGTGGTGGTCACCCCGACGCCGGCGGTGAACAGCTGGGCGAACCGGCCGCGGCTGGAGGCGCCGAGCACGATCTGGGTGGCGTTCACCCCGCGCGCGAACGCCAGCAGCGCACCGGACACATCCCCGCCGGTGACCTGGTGATACGTCCCGCCGAGGCTCTCCGCCAGGACCCGCTGCCGGGCCAGCGTGGCCGGGTCGGCGCCGGCCAGCCCGTCGTTGCGGGTGACGTGCACGGCCAGCAGGTCGGCGCCCCTGGTCCGGGCGGCGATCCGGGCGGCCCGCCGGATCAGCGTCTCGCCCTCCGGCCCGCCGCCGAGCGCCACCACCACCCGCTCCCGGGTCTCCCAGGTGGTGTCGATGTCGTGGTCGGCGCGGTACCGGTCGAGCTGGTCCTCGACCTGGTCGGCGAGCCAGAGCAGGGCCAGCTCGCGCAGCGCGGTGAGGTTCCCGGTCCGGAAGTAGTTGCCCAGCGCCGCGTCGACCCGCTCGGGCCGGTAGACGTTGCCGTGGGCCATCCGCCGGCGCAGCGCCTCCGGGGTCATGTCGATCAGCTCGACCTGCTCGGCGGCGCGGACCACGGCGTCCGGGACGGTCTCCCGCTGCTCGACGCCGGTGATCCGGGCGACCACGTCGTTGAGCGACTCCAGGTGCTGCACGTTCACCGTGGTGAGCACGCTGATCCCGGCGTCCAGCAGCTCCTGGACGTCCTGCCAGCGCTTGGCGTGCCCGGCCCCGGGGATGTTGGTGTGCGCCAGCTCGTCGACGACGGCGATCTCGGGCCGGCGGGCCAGGACCGCCGCGAGGTCCAGCTCGGTGAAGGCCACACCGCGGTGGACGATCTCCCGGCGCGGCACCACCTCCAGGTCGCCCAGCATGGCGGCGGTGTGCTTGCGGCCGTGCGTCTCGACCAGGGCGACAACGACGTCGGCGCCCCGGTCGGCCCGGCGGTGTGCCTCCTCCAGCATCGCGTAGGTCTTGCCCACACCGGGGGCCGCGCCCAGGTAGATCCGCAGTTCACCGCGAGGCATGGCCGTCGAGGGCTTCGTTGAGCTTCAGCACGTTGACGACCCCACCTTCGGCGTTCTCCTTGATCACATCGTGCACGAGTCCGACGGCGAGCCCCCTTTCCCGCGCGACACGAGCGGCCTGCAGCTCAGCGTATGCAACGGAAATGTCCGGATCTATCCCTGAGCCACTGGCGGTGACGGCGTCCGCGGGGACCACCGGCCGCGACGGCGCGTCACCCCGGATCGGCGTGATCACCCCACCGGGGACCCGGCCGGAACCGGGCTCGACGGGCACTCCGGCGTAGGTGCTGACGAAGGCCGGCCCGTTGACCGCGATCACCCGGACGACCGGCCCGGTCAGCCCGTCCCGGCGGAACACCTCGAGGACCGCGCCGACCCCGCCGGCGGTGCAGTAGGGCCGGCTCCCGTCCACACCTTCCAGCCTGCCGATCGCCAGGCTGCGCGCACACACCTGGGTGAGCAGGCTGGTGCGCTCCGGGGTGTCGACCACGTCCTCCGGCCCGAGGTTGCTCGCCCCGGTGGCCGTCGGATCGTAGTCACCCGCCGACGGCCGGCTCTGGAAGTAGCGGGGCACCGGATTGCCGTCGGCGTCGGTGAACGACTGCCCGATCAGGTGGCGGTCCGCCGCGAAGACCGGCAGCCTGCCGAGCGCGACGAAGGCCAGCGGATAGACCAGGCCCAGCAGGACCGTGAAGACGAGCAGCGCGCGCAGCGCCGCGGGGTAGACAGTTCGCATCGTGGATCAGATCCCCGGGATGAGCTGGATGACGAGATCGATGAGCTTGATGCCGAGGAACGGCGCGACGACGCCGCCCAGGCCGTAGATCAGCAGGTTCCGGCGCAGCAGCGCGCTCGCCGACGACGGCCGATAGCGCACCCCGCGCAGGGCGAGCGGGATCAGCGCCACGATGACCAGGGCGTTGAAGATGACCGCGGACAGGATCGCCGAGCCGGGCGAGTGCAGCCGCATCACGTTGAGCGTGTCCAGGCCCGGGTACACCCCGGCGAACACGGCCGGGATGATGGCGAAGTACTTGGCGATGTCGTTCGCGATGCTGAACGTGGTCAGCGCCCCCCGGGTGATCAGCAGTTGCTTGCCGATCTCGACGATCTCGATCAGCTTGGTCGGGTCGGAGTCGAGGTCGACCATGTTGCCGGCCTCCTTGGCGGCCGACGTGCCGGTGTTCATCGCGACGCCGACGTCGGCCTGGGCCAGGGCCGGCGCGTCGTTGGTGCCGTCGCCGGTCATCGCCACCAGGCGTCCGCCCCGCTGTTCCTTTCTGATCAGCGCGAGCTTGTCCTCCGGGGTCGCCTCGGCGAGGAAGTCGTCGACTCCGGCCTCGGCCGCGATCGCCGCCGCGGTCCGCGGGTTGTCCCCGGTGATCATCACGGTCCGGATGCCCATCCGGCGCATCTCGGCGAACCGCGCCGGCATCCCGGACTTCACCACGTCCTTGAGGTGGATCACCCCGAGGATCCGCCCGTTCTCGGCCACCACCAGCGGCGTCCCACCGCTCGCGCTGATCCGGTCGACGATCTCGTCCACCTCGCCGGACGTCTCGCCGGCCCAGGCGAGCACCGCGGCCGCCGCACCCTTGCGGATCGTCCGCCCGGGCAGGTCGACCCCGCTCATCCGGGTCTGCGCGGTGAACGGCACCCAGACCGCGTCGCCCATCAGTCCCGGCTCGCGCTCGCGCAGCCCGTACTCGTTCTTCGCCAGGACCACGATCGACCGCCCTTCGGGCGTCTCGTCGGCAAGGCTGCTGAGCTGCGCGGCGTCCGCGAGCGTCCGGGGATCGACCCCGGTTTCCGGTACGAACTCAGCGGCTTGCCGATTGCCCAAGGTGATCGTCCCGGTCTTGTCCAGCAGCAGGGTGCTCACGTCACCGGCGGCCTCGACGGCGCGCCCGCTCATCGCCAGGACGTTGCGTCGCACCAGCCGGTCCATCCCGGCGATCCCGATCGCGGACAGCAGGGCGCCGATGGTGGTCGGGATCAGGCACACCAGCAGCGAGACCAGCACGATCCCGGTCACCCCGTCCGCGGTGATCGCCGCGGTGTCCGGCGCCGCCGACTGATAGGCCTTCGAGAAGATCGCCAGGGGCTGGAGGGTGACCACGGCCAGCAGGAAGATGATCGTCAGCGCCGCGAGCAGGATGGTCAGGGCGATCTCGTTCGGCGTCTTCTGCCGGTTCGCGCCCTCGACCAGGGCGATCATCCGGTCCACGAAGCTCTGGCCGGGCCGCTGGGTGATCCGGACGACGATCCGGTCGGAGAGCACCCGGGTGCCGCCGGTGACCGCCGACCGGTCGCCGCCGGACTCGCGGATGACCGGGGCGGACTCGCCGGTGATGGCCGACTCGTCGACGCTGGCGATGCCCTCGACGACGTCACCGTCGCCGGGGATGGTCTGCCCGGCCTCGACCACCACCACGTCGCCGAGAGCGAGCTCGGTGGCCGCGATCTCCCGGCCGTCCCGCAGGTGGGCGACGGTGTCCCGCTTGGCCGACCGCAGCGCCGCGGCCTGGGCCCTGCCGCGGCCCTCGGCGACCGCCTCGGCCAGGTTGGCGAAGAACACGGTCAGCCACAGCCAGCCGGTGATCAGCCAGGCGAACCCGCTCGGCGCGGCGATGCTCAGCACGGTGGTGAAGACCGCGCCGGCCTCGACGACGAGCATCACCGGGTTGCGCCACATGACGCGGGGGTCGAGTTTGCGCAGCGCCTCCAGCAGGCTCGCCCGCCGGACTCCGGCCGGCCGCACAGGGGTGGCCGGGTGGCCGAGAACGACGGTCATGACAGGCCCTCCGCGAGGGGTCCGAGAGCGAGAGCGGGGAGGAAGGTGAGCGCGACGAGGACGACGGTCACCCCGGCGACCATGCCGACGAACAGCGGCTGATGGGTGGGGAGCGTGCCCTCGGACTCGGGGACCGGCTGCTGCCTCGCCAGGGCACCGGCCAGCGCCAGCACGAGCACCAGCGGCAGGAAGCGGCCGAGCAGCATGACCAGCCCGGTGGCGACGTCCCACCACGGCGTGTTGACGGTGATGCCGGCGAAGGCGGAGCCGTTGTTGTTGGCGGCGCTGGTGAAGGCGTACAGCACCTCGGCGAGACCGTGCGGCCCGCTGTTCAGCGCGGTCGCGCTGTTGCCGGTGGCGAACGCCGTGGCCACACCGGTGAGCACCAGCACCGGGGTGACCAGGAAGTACAGCGAGGCCAGCTTGATCTCCCGGGCGCCGATCTTCTTGCCCAGGTACTCCGGCGTGCGGCCGACCATCAGCCCGGCAACGAACACCGTGAGCACCGCGAGGATGAGCAGGCCGTACAGCCCGGAGCCGACGCCGCCCGGAGCGACCTCGCCGAGCATCATGTCGGCCATCGGCATCATCCCGCCCAGCGACGTGAACGAGTCGTGGAACGAGTTGACCGCCCCGGTCGAGGTCAGCGTGGTCGCGGCCGCGAAGACCGCCGAGCCGGTGACCCCGAACCGGGTCTCCTTGCCCTCCATCGCCGCGCCCGCCGCCTGCGGGACCGTGCCGGCCCCGTGCGTC
This sequence comes from Actinoplanes ianthinogenes, assembly GCF_018324205.1. NCBI lineage: Bacteria > Bacillati > Actinomycetota > Actinomycetes > Micromonosporales > Micromonosporaceae > Actinoplanes > Actinoplanes ianthinogenes. The sequence continues at coordinate 6,905,655 of NZ_AP023356.1, read as the reverse complement.
TCCAGGCCCACGGTCAGCGCGACGCTCGCCAGCGCCAGCAGCGCCATCACCGCGACGATCGCGTAGCCCTGCCGGTTCTGCCCGACCATCCGGCCGAAGACCCGGGGCAGCGAGAACGGGATCAGGAGGAGGAGAAAGATCTGGAGCCAGTTGGTCCAGACCGACGGATTCTCGTACGGGTGAGCCGAGTTGGCGTTGTAGAACCCGCCTCCGTTCGTGCCCAGTTCCTTGATCGCCTCCTGGGAGGCGACCGGTCCACCGGTGAGGTGCTGGGTCCCGCCGGTCAGCGTGGTGACGTCCGTGCCGGCCGAGAGGTTCTGCACCACCCCGCCGACCATGAGGATCAGCGTGGCCAGCACGCAGATCGGCACCAGGATCCGCAGCGTGATCCGGGTCAGGTCGACCCAGAAGTTGCCCAGCGTGGTCGCCCGCCTGGCCGCGAAGCCCCGGACCAGGGCCACGGCGACCGCGATGCCGACGCTCGCCGAGACGAAGTTCTGCACCGCCAGGCCGGCCATCTGGGCGAGGTGGCCCATCGTGGACTCGCCCGCATAGGCCTGCCAGTTCGTGTTGGTCACGAAGCTGACGGCGGTGTTCCAGGCGATGTGACTCGTCACCGGGTCCATGCCGAGCGACAGCCACAACCTGTCCTGCACGCGCAGCAGCAGATAGAGGAAGAGGATCGAGACGGCGGAGAAGGCGAGCACCGAGCGGGCGTAGACACCCCAGGACTGATCGGCTGCCGGGTTCGCTCCGACCGTACGGTAAATCGCTTTTTCCAGGAAGTTGTGGTTTTTGCCCGTCACCACGCGATACATGTAGTCACCGAACGGGCGGTGGACGGCGACGAGGGCGATGGCCAGCGTCAGGACGAGGACCATCAGAACTTCTCCGGGAACAGCAGGGCGGCGACCAGCAGGACGGCCAGCGGCACGGCCACGACGAGGCCGGCGAGGTTGACGGCGCTCATCAGCGTTCGACCACCCGGACCAGCACGGTCAGCGCCGCGAACAGCGCCACCGTGAGCAGGACGAAGCCGAGATCAGCCACGGGGACTCCTCAGTAGAGGTTTTTCGGGTACGCCCGAACTCAACCTCGCCGACGATCCCGTTACGAGAGCTGTTCACGTCTCGCAGACGGCCCCGGCCCCGTTTTTGACGCCCTGTTCACGGCCAGACCAGCAGCACCCGGCACGGGGCGTGGTCCAGCACGAACCGCCCGGCCGGCCCCAGACTCCTCGGCCCGGCCCGTCCGGTCTCCCCGTCCCGGGCCATCACCAGCAGGTCCATCCCGGCGCAGGCCGCGACCACCTCGTGCTCGACCCGCCCGCGCCGGAACACGGTCCGCACGTCCCGCCCGAACCGCTCCACCGCCGCGGCCATCAGCTCGGCCTCCGCCGCCACCCCGGCCGCCTCGACGGCGTCCCCGGGATCCGGGTGTCCCCGGTGCGGCCACCCGCCTCGCCCCAGCAATCCGGCGTAGGCCCCGTGCGCCCCGGCCGCGATGGCCGGATCCAGCACGTGCACCATCGTCACCGCGTCGTCCACCCCGGCGGCCTCGCCGGCCGCGTCGATCGCCGCCGGCCAGACTCCCTCCCGCACCCACACCAGCACCTCCATGGTGTGAGGCTCCCAGCCACTCCCGCCGCCCGCCACCCGGCGCGCGCACTTGGGCAACTCCCGGCGCAGCAGCGGACCGCCAATCCTGACCGGAAGCGTGCCGCAGCCCGCGCAGGGGCCGGGGCGGGCGGTCAGAAGACGATCGTCCAGCCCTCCGTGGCGGCCTGGTCGGCGGTGTAGGCGACGCCGTCCACCTTCAGGCCGTCGGCGTTCAGGACGGTGATCGTGCCGCCCCGGTTGCCGAGGGCGACCGGGGCCGCGACCGCCACCCGCAGGGTCGCGCCCGCCGCGAGCAGGCCGCTCAGCGGCTGCCTGTTCTTGGCGCGGTCGAGCAGGGCCCACCCGGTCAGGTCGAGGTCGGACGGGGACGCGTTGAGCAGCGTCACCGACTCCGCCTCCGGGGCCGGGCCGACCGGGTTCGCCAGGGCGCCCACGATGCGGACCAGGTGGTCGGGCTCGCCGGGGCCGGGGGTGGGGCCCGGGGTGGGCACGTCCGGGAGGCGGTGGCCGGTGATGTCGTCGGTGTGCCAGGCCTGCGACTGGAAGGCCAGGAAGATCGCCACCCAGGCGTCGCCGAAGCGCAGCAGCAGACCGCCGTCCTGATAAACGCCGTCGTCACCGGTGAAGCGGCCGTCGTTGCCCTGATTCATGTGTATGTCGTGGACGCCGTTGCCGGGCGAGAAATGGAAAATCTTGTCGGGCTGCGGCTCCGGTCCCCAGGCCTGGCCGAATAGATGGACCCGGGCCTCGGTATCGGCCAGCGCACGGCGTACATAATGATCTAGGAAATCGCCGAGATCGTTCTCCGGGCCGGGTGCGGCGGTCGGGACCGGGCGCATGTCCTGGCGCTGGAACAGGTTGCCCCGGATGTAGTCCAGGGCCGCGCCGCCGGGGCGGCTCTCCAGCTCGGTGAACCCGTCCGGCAGCGCTTTCAGCTGCTCCAGCACCGGGTGGGTGAACGGGTCGACGGCCAGGTAGAGCAACTCGGGCGGCGACTGCTGGGACCGCACGTTGACGGCGGCCCGGTAATCGACGCCGGCCGCGCGCAGATGTATCTGGTAATGCGGAGTGTCGGTGGTTTCGATCTTGCAATCGATGACGGCGGCACGCAGCACGCCGTACCGTTTTATCGGCATGCCGGAAAGTCAACGCCGGTCACTTCACCAGTGTCAATCAGCCGATCTATCCATTGTTTCCCAGGTCGCCTTCCGGACACTTCGTATTCATTGACCCGGGTGGCTTCCGGGCCTAATGTCGCCTCAATTTTCCGTTCTGAGTCTTGCCCCGGAGGGCCGGCATGAGCCTGTCGTCGATGGCCGAGGACAGTGCGCTGCGTCTGCGCGGCACGCCCGGCGCCTCCCCGCAGACCGCGGCCGCCACCGCGGCCGCGGTCACCGCCGAGCAGATGGCCAAGGGCGCACCGCCCGACGACGCCAAGATCGCCGGGGAACTGGCGGCGAGGACCAACGCCGGCACCAGCGTCACCGGGTCGGTCCTCACCCAACTGGTCAAGTACGTGCCGACCGAGACCATCTCGATCTACCTGGCCGTGCAGGCCGCGCTCGGCACGGTCAGCGCCCCGCCGGGCGCTCGGGAGTGCGACGCGAACTACACCTCCCGCTGGGTCTGGCTGGCCCTGCTGGGGGTGGCGACCGTGCTGCTCACCCTGGGGCTGGCATATCGCAGTCAGAAGCAGGTGGCACCGGCCGCCCGGTTCAAGGTGCCGCTGGTCGAGCCGGCCGCCGCCACCGCGGCGTATCTGGTGTGGACACTGTCGCTGCCGACGACACCGTTGAAGGACTACTGCTCCTACGACGCGACGGCCTGGGGGCCGGTGATCCTCCTGGCCGGGACGACCCTCATCGCCACTACGGCGTACGTGTTCGGCAAGACCGTGACCTGGGAAAAAGTGCTGATGGACGCGGAACGTCAGCCGAAGTAGTGTCCCGCCGCGATGTCCGCCAGCAGGGTCGGGTGGGTCGGCTTCCAGCCGAGCAGCCGGCGCGTCGCCTCACTGCTCGCCGGGCTGTCGAGCGAGAACAGCCGCCCGATCCACCCGAAGTGCTCGTCGACCCGCTCGACCGGCACCGACTCCACCGGCAGGCCCAGACCGCCGCCGATCGCCTCGGCGATCTGCCGGCCGGACACCCCCTCCTCGGCCGTGGCGTGCAGCACCGACCCGGCCGGCGCGTCCTCGATCGCGAGCCGGAGCAGCGCCGCGGCGTCCCGGACGTGCACGGCGGGCCACCGGTTGGCGCCGTCCGCGACATAGCCGGCGACGCCGGTCCGCCGGGCGGCCGCGACCAGCGCCGCGACGAACCCCTTGTCGCCGGGGCCGTGCACGGTCGGCGCGAAGCGCACGACGACCGGGCGGACGCCCTGCTCGGCCAGCGCCAGCGCCACCGCGCCGTTGGCGCCCCGCGGGTGCACGCCGGGCACCGGGCCGTCCGCCTCGGTGGCGACCGGGTGGCCGGCCAGGCCGAGCACCCCGGCGGCGACCACCAGCGGGCGGCCGGTGCCGGCCAGGCCCGCGCCGAGCGCCGTGATGGCCGCGCGGTCGGTCTGCGCGGCCTCGGCCATCCGGGAGAAGTCGTGGTGGTAACCGAGGTGGATGACCCCGTCGGCGTCCGCGGCGGCGGTCCGCAGGCCGTCGAGATCCTCGATGTCGCCGCGGACCGGGGTGGCGCCGAGCGCGGTGATCCGCGCGGCCGAGGCGTCCGAGCGGGCCAGGCCGGTGACCTGGTGACCCGCGGTGAGCAGGGCGGCGACGGTGGCGGAGCCGATCCAGCCGCTGGCGCCGGTGACGAGAACACGCATGACAGCCTCCGTGGACGTGATGTCACTTGATGACATCACTGTAGCGCAGGCGATGTCATCAAGTGACATGACTACGATCACCCGTATGGTGCGTTGGGAACCCGGGGCCGCCGGCCGCCTCCGCGAGGCGGCGATGGAGTTGTACGTCGAGCGGGGCTACGAGCAGACGACCGTGGCCGAGATCGCCCAGCGGGCCGGAGTGACCGCGCGCACCTTCTTCCGGCACTACGCGGACAAGCGCGAGGTGCTGTTCGGCGGTTCCGAGACCCTGGAGAAAGCCCTGCTGGAGGGGCTGGCGTCGGCGCCGGCCGAGGCGGCGCCGCTGGCCGTGGTGGCGGCCGCGCTGGACGCGGCTGCCGGGCCGCTCGGGCGCGACCACGCGTACTCCCGGCGCCGGCAGTCGGTCGTCGACGCCAACGCCGAGCTGCGCGAACGTGAGCTGATCAAGATGGCCCGGCTGGGCGCCGCGCTGGCCGGCGGGCTGCGGCGGCGCGGGGTTCCGGACCCGGCGGCGACGCTCGCGGCGGAGGCCGGGATCGTGGTGTTCCGGGTGGCGTTCCACCGGTGGGTCGAGGCGCCGGAGCCGGCCGACCTGGGCCGGCTGATGCGCGAGACGCTCACCTCCCTGCGAGCCGTGACCGCTTAGGAGACGCCTCCGGCGCGGAGCGCGGCCCAGAGCGCCACCACCGCGACGACCAGGCACAACGGCACCGTGGCCAGGCCCAGCAGGAGGAACTCCGAGGTACGCGGCGCCGCGTCCCGGCTGTGCAGGATCCGCCGCCACAGCAGGGTCGCGAGCGACCCCACGTAGGTCAGGTTCGGTCCCACGTTCACCCCGATCAGCACCGCCAGCAGCAGCCCCGGCGAATGCGCGGCGGCCGGCAGCAGCACGAGCGTGGCCGGCAGGTTGTTCAGCACGTTGGCCAGCAGCGCGGCCAGCCCGGCCACGGCCAGCAGCCCGAGCAGGTCGGCGTGCGCCGGGACCAGGCCGTCGATCCGGTCGCCGAGCCCGTGTGACCGGACCGCGAGCACCACCACGCCCAGCGCCAGCACGAATGCGCAGAACAGCGGGTTCGCCTCGTCGAGCAGCGTGCGGAGCCGCTCCTCGCCGCGCCGGAACAGCGGCACCGCCAGGGCGAGCGCGCCGGCCGCCGCCACCCAGGCCGGATCCACGCCGAGCGGCTGCAACCCGGCGAACCCGGCCAGCGTCGCGGCGAGCACGACCAGGGCGTACCGCGGGGCCGGGCCGGGCGGGGCGGGCTCCGCCGCCCGGCCGACCAGGTCGCGGCGGAAGAAGAACCGGAAGATCAGGTACTCGGCGGCGACCACCACCAGCCACGGGACGGCCATCAGCGCGGCGAACCCGGCGAAGCTCAGCCCGCTGGCCGCGAACGCCAGCAGGTTGGTCAGGTTCGACACCGGCAGCAGCAGCGACGCCGAGTTCGCCAGGTGCGTGCAGGCGTAGACGTGCGGGCGGGGCGCCACCCCGGCGCGCGCCGCGACGGTCAGCACGACCGGGGTGAGCAGCACGATGGTGGCGTCCAGGCTGAGGATCGCGGTGGTCACCGCGGCCGTCGCGAAGACCGCGGTGAGCAGCCGGCGCGGGCGGCAGCGGCCGAACCGGGCGACGGCCGCTCCGGCGTACTCGAACACCCCGTGCTTCTCGGCCAGATAGGCCAGCACCAGCACCGCGGCCAGGAACAGGACGGTCGGCAGCAGCTCGCGGATCTCGTGCGCCGCCGCCGACGGGGTGACCAGGCCGAGGACGACGCAGAGCAGCGCGGCCGGGAGCGCGGCGGCCGCCTCGGGCAGGCCGCGTGGCCGGGCCACGGCGAAACCGAGCACCGCGCCCAGCAACACGAGCGCGATGATCGTGGGCATGCCCGCAGCCTGCCCGATCCGCATCGGAAACTAAACCTGGCCGCTCAGCCGACCGGGGCCGTCTCCTCGCTCGGCACCGCCCGCAGCCGCAGCTGGGTGATCGCCCGCCCGGTGATCTCCACGACCTCGGCGGTGTGCCCGTCGATCGCCACCGTCTCGCCCGGCGCGGTCGGGATGTGCCCGAGCCGGGCCAGCACCAGGCCGGCCACCGTGGTGTAGTCGCCCTCGTCCTGTTCGTCGAGCTCGACGCCGATGTCCGGCAGGTCGTGGATCGGGAAGGTGCCGGGCAGCAGCATCGCGCCGTCCTCCTCGCGCACCACCGACTGCACGTCCCGGTCGGTCTCGTCGTAGATCTCGCCGACCACCTCCTCGACCAGGTCCTCCATCGTGACGATCCCGTCGATCGCCCCGCGCTCGTCCACCACCAGGGCGAACTGCTGGCGCTGGGTGCGCAGCTGGCGCATCGCGTCGGCGATCTTCAACGTCTCGGGAAGGAACAGCGGGTCGAACATGTGGCCGCGCACCGGGCCCTCGGCGCCGATCAGATCCCGCAGGTGCACCACGCCGAGCACGTCGTCCAGGCCCATCGGGCCGGTCACCGGGGCGCGCGAGTGCGCGCCGGCGACCAGCCGCCGCAGGCCCTCGGCGGCCGGCAGGTCGGCCGGCAGGATCAGCACGTCGCGGCGCGGCACCAGGATCTCCCGCAGGGTCCGGTCGGCGATCTCGAACGCGCCGCTGATGATGGTCCGCTGCTCCGGGGTGAACTCCTGCTGCTGGGCGACCATGTCGCGGATCTCCTCGGCGGAGACCTCCTCGCGGCCCGCGTCCGGGTCGCCGCCGGCCATCCGGACCACCAGGTCGGTCGCCTTGCCGAGCAGCCAGACCACCGGGCGGCTCAGCGTGGCCAGCACGTCCAGCGGGCGGGCCACCAGCAGCGCCCAGCCCTCGGCCCGCTGCATGGCGATCCGTTTCGGCGCGAGCTCGCCGACGACCAGCGTGAAGAACGTCAGCACGATGGTGATGAGCACGATCGCGGCCGGCTCGGCGGCGGTGCCGAGGAACCCGAGCGGCTCGATCAGCGGCTGGGCCAGCGAGACGGCCGCGGCCGCCGACGCCAGGAACCCGGCCAGCGTGATGCCGATCTGAATGGTGGCGAGAAACCGGTTCGGGTCCCGGGCGAGCCGGGCCAGGGTGCGCCCGGTGCGGGTCTGCCGCTCCAGACGCTGGAGCTGACTCTCCCGGAGCGAGATCAGGGCCATCTCACTGCCGGAGAAAGCCGCGTTGAGCAGCACCAGCACCACGACGAGGACAACTTGCCACCCGTATCCGCCCACGGCGGAAATCAACTCCCTCACAGAGTGCGAAGCGGGCGCCGGGATCCGGCACCCGAGTCAGTCAAGGTACCCAGCCAACCTGAATGACACTCCCAGGAAACGCCGATCCGTCGCATGCTTACGCATCACTGGCATGCACCCCATTTTTCCGGTACGCCGTGCCGCGCCCCCACCAGCACCTCCGGGGTCAGGCGGCGTCGGCTTCGACGACGAAGACCGAGCCGCCGTCCGGGTGCGGCTCGTGCCGGACGTCGCCGTGGTTGGCCTGGGCCAGGCTGCGCACGATGTACAGGCCCAGCCCGGTCCCGCGAACCGTGCCGGCGGTCTGGTCCGCGCGGGCCAGCCGTTCGAACAGCCGGGGCCGGAACTCCTCCGGCACCCCCGGTCCGCGGTCCTCGACCCGCAGCCGGACCCGGTCGCCGTCCGCCTCGATCCGCAGGACACTGGCGCCGCCGGCGTACTTGTCCGCGTTCGAGAGCAGGTTCACCACCACCTGCTGCAAGTGGGCGGGGTGGAAGAGCACCTTGGCGTCCGGGCCGAGCACCGGGACGTCCCGCCGGCCGGTCGCCTCGAGGGCACGGGCCAGCTCGGCGCGCAGGGACAGCCGTTCGCGGACCGCGGCGATGTTGCCGGTGTCCAGGCTGACCAGGGACAGCACCTCACGGACGATCTCGTCGAGGCGTTCGGCCTGCCGGTTCACGATGCCGACCAGGCGGCCGTGCGGGGTCTCCGGGTCCATCTCGGCGGCGAGCAGGTCGGTGAACCCGAGGATCGACTGGAGCGGGTTGTTGATCTCGTGGCCGAGCATCCCGATCATGTCGAGCTTGAACCGGTCGGCCGCTTCCAGCTCGGCGTTGCGCTCGGCCAGCGCGGCCGCCGCCTGGTCCCGGGCACGTTCCGCGGTCGCGCGCGCACAGATGTCGGTGATCACCACGATCAGATGCTCGGGCCGTTGCTCGGCGTCGCGCACCAGGGAGACGGTGGCCTCCACGTCCACCCAGTGCCCGTCGGCGTGCCGGAGCCGCGCCTCGTGCGTGTACGAGTCGGCCTCCCCCGCGAACAACCGGGCGAACTGCCGTTGCACCCCAGGCACCGATTCCGGGTGCAGCAACTCGTCACCGGTGATCCGGCCGATCACCTCCTCCGGCCGGCGGCCGAGCATCCCGGCGAACGCGGTGTTGACCGCGATCAGCGCGCCGTCCAGACTCCGGATCGCCTGGCCGACCGGCGACTGGGTGAACTGTGCCCGGAACCGCTGCTCGCTGAGCCCGAGGGCCTGCTGCGCCGCCCGGGCCGCGGTGACGTCGGTGTTGATCTCGAGAACCTGGACCGGCGCGTCATCGTTCTCCGGCCGGTAGAGCACCTGCCGGCTGAGCACCGTCACGGTCCGCCCGGTGGCGGTCAGGTGCTGCATGGTGCCGTCCCAGTGCCCGTCCCGCTCCAGCGCCGCGGTCTGCTCGGCCAGCGAGCCGCCGTCGACGTAGGTGGTGCTGAACAGCCGGTGGGTGACGTGGCCGTACGCCGCGTCCGCCGGCCAGCCGTAGAGCCGCTCGGCACCGCCGTTCCACCAGAGGATCCGGCCGGTCAGGTCCCGGACGATCACCGCGGTCGGGATGATCTCCAGTACCCGTTTCTGACCCAGCTGCCCTAGCACCCGCAACGCCCCCCGCGTCTCCGTTCCCGTCAAGGGCTGTTCGGCGGGCGGTCAGCGAAGCTGAGACTGCTCCGGGAGCGCGCGGCAGACGCCGTCCAGCATCAGGTCCACCGAGCGGTCGGCCGCGGCCCGGGCGGCGGCCGTGTCGGTGGTGGCCTCGGCGACGCCCTGCACCATGGTGAACAGCAGCACCAGGTCGTCGGGGACCAGGTCGGTCCGGACGTGCCCGTGCTCGCGGGCCCGGCGCAGCGGGCCGCCCAGCGCGGTCAGCGCGCGCTGGAGATAACGGTTCTGGGTGGCGCTGTCCAGCCGGCGGATCAGCACCACCAGGCCGCGCATCGCGATCTGGGTGTGCAGCACCGACCGCAGCAGCTCGACGAAGTGCTCGGGGTGCCCGGCCAGCTCGGCGGCGGCCTGTTCGAGCCGGTCGATCTGGTGGTCCAGCACCGCGACGGTGAGGGCGTGCCGATCCGGGAAGTGCCGGTAGAGCGTGGCTTGGCCGACACCGGCGCGGCGGGCGATCTCCGGCATCAGCGAGACCGGATCGGCCTCGGTGAGCACCTCGCTCGCGGCCATGACGATGGCCGCACGGTTGCGCTGAGCGTCGCGGCGACGCGCAGTCGGGGTTCCGTAGAGCATCCTCATCGCCCCCTTACCGACCAGTCACGTTACCGGTCGGTAACGAGAATGTCATCACCTTCACTTTCTCGGTACGGCTTCCTACGCTGCCGCCACGACGCGTCGCCATACCCGCCCGATCCGCCCCAGGAGTGCGCTATGGCACTACGCCGCCTTTTTTCGGTTTTCATCGGATTGATACTCATCGTGGCCGGCCTCGCCAGCCCGGCGCGGGCAGCCTCCACCACGGGCTTCCAGGCCGTGGACATATCCGGGGACGGCGGCGTAACACTCAAGGCCAACTGGATCGCCCCGGCCGGCGACGGCCGGCATCCGGTGATCGTCTTCCCGTCCAGCTGGGGACTCAACGACGCCGAGTACCTCGCGCAGGCGAAGATCCTGGCCGGCAAGGGCTACGTGGTGGTTTCGTACACCCCTCGCGGCTGGTGGTTCTCCGGCGGCACGATCGACACGGCCGGCCCGCTCGACATGGCCGACCTGTCCCGGGTGCTGGACTGGACGATCGCGAACACGCCCGCCGACGCCACCCGGATCGGGGCGGCCGGGATCTCGTACGGGGCCGGGATCAGCCTGCTCGGCGCCGGCGCGGACAAGCGGATCCGGGCGGTCGCGGCCCTCAGCGGCTGGTCCGACCTGGTCTACTCGCTGTACTCCGGCAACACCCGGCACCTCCAGTCGTCCGGGCTGCTCCAGCTGGCGGCGCAACTGGTCGGCAAGCCGAGTCCCGAGCTGACCCGGATGCTCGGCGACTTCAACGGCAACACGAACGTCGAGCAGATCAAGGCGTGGGGCAGGGCCCGCTCGGCGAGCACCTACCTGTCCGCGATCAACGCGAACCAGCCGGCCGTGCTCCTGGCCAACGGCTGGGGCGACTCCTTCTTCCCGCCGAACCAGCTGACCGACTTCTTCGGCAAGCTGACCACCCCGAAGCGTCTCGAACTGCGGCCCGGCGACCACGCGATCGCCGAGCTCACCGGCGTGCTCGGGCTGCCCAACGACGCCTGGCAGAGCCTGTACGACTGGTTCGACCACTACCTGGCCGGCACCGACAACGGCATCGAGAGCCGGCCGGCGGTGCACATCGACCCGCTCAACGCCGACGGCGAGTCGTACCCGACCTGGTCCGCCCTGGCCGGCACCACCCGTCGTTACGGCCTCGGCAAGATCCGTCTGCTGGACGGCACCGGCCTGCTCGGCGGCGCGGTCTCCAGCGGCTGGACCAAGAAGCTGCCCACCGACAAGGACACCGTGGCGAACGGCGGCGTGGTGCTGCTGACCAACGGCGCCTCGGCGATCACCGGGCAGCAGCCGAGCATCTGGCTGCCGTTCGTCGACCGCGGCCGGGCCGGCGTCTGGGCGGCCGAGCGCCCGTCCCGTGCCCAGCTGATCCGCGGCGTGCCGAAGGTGCACCTGGAGCTGTCCGGCGCCGCCGACACCGGCACCCTGGTCACCTACCTGTACGACCTGGACAACCTGGGCAACGCCAAGCTGATCACGCACGCCCCGGTCACCTGGCTGAGCCGGACGAGCAGCGTCGACGTGGACCTGTTCGCGACCGCGTACGACCTGCCGGCCGGGCACTCGCTGACCCTGGTCGTGGACACCGTCGACCCGCTCTACTACGACGAGAACGCGTCCGGCGGCTCGGTCACCGTCACCGGCGGCTCCTACGTGGACGTGCCGCTGCGCTGACGACCCGGGACCCCGGCCCGGTCAGTCGCCGGGAGGGGGATCGGGGATCGGGGCGCGACCGCGAGCGGCCGGCCGCATCGTCCCGGCCGACGGCGGCGCGGGCGGCAGCTCGACGCCGGGAGACGGCGGGGACAGCGGCGGCGGCAGCGGCGGCCCGCCGAGCAGGACCGCGTAGGGCGAGGCCGGCCCCACCCGCGCGGTCCGCGACCGGCGACGACGCACCACCACGAGGATCAGGACCGCCAGGAGCACGAGCAGGACGAGGCCGGCCGCGGCGCCGAGCAGCTCATACCGGCGAGAGCCGGCGGGTGGCGCCGCGCCGAGCACCGTCTCGCCGGAGAGAAGCAGGTCACCGGAGCGCACGGACACCGACACCCGGGCGGGCGAGGACGCCGGCGCGGCGAACCGCACCAGGCCCCGGCCGCGCAACGCCGTCTCCACCTGGTCCAGCGCCGGCACCACCACCGGGTCACCGGCCGGCGCAAAGAATCCCCCGGTCGCCGCGGCCGCCGTCGACCAGTACCGCCGCGGATCCGCGGTGCCCACCACCACCAGCAGAGTCCCCGCCGTCCGGAACCGGTCGGCCAACCGGGCGGCGCTCAGCCCGTCGATCCCGGTCGCCGTGGTGTACAGCACCGCGATTCGCTGCCCCACCGGCTCCGCCGGGAACTGCCCCGCGGCCAGCGTCAGTGCCGCCGCGGTGTCCCGCGTCCCGCCCGCCCGCACCGCGCCGAGCGCCCGCACCACCCCGGCCGGCCCGCGCACCGGCCCGGCGATCACCCCGGCCGGCGCCCGGTCCGCGATCACCACGGTCCGGGTCCGGGCCGGCGCCGCCAGGCTGAACCGGGCCCCGGCACTGAGCCAGCCCGGCAGCGCCGCCGCACCGTCCGCCGACGCGTCGACCACGATGGACACCGCCAGCTTCGAGGAGACCACCGGCGTCAACTCGGCGCGCTGTGGCCGGCCGTCGACACTGACCGCCACGCTTCCCCGGCCGGCCGACGGCGCCGCACCCAGGTCCACGACCAGCGTCGTCTCCCCCGCCCCGGCCAGCACCGCGTCGATCGGCAGCGGCACCGGGGCCGCCGCCGGAGAAGCCACGCCGGGAGAAGCTGAGCCCGGAGAAGCCACGCCCGGAGAAGCCACGTCCCGGGAAGCCGACGCTCGGGAAGCCGACGCCCGAGAAGCCGACGCCCGAGGACCCGCGGCTCCCGAAGGGCCGGGAACCGCGAACCCGGGCACCGCGACCAGCGCGAGAGCGGCCACCGCCACCCCGGCCCGGGACCTACGCGAGATCGGCGAAGGCGATGACATTGTCCCGATAGCTTCCCCGGGCGGCATCGAAACTGCCCCCGCACGTGACCAGCCGCAACGTCGGATCCAGCGTCGGCGCATAGACCAGATCCGTCGGAAACTCCACCTTCGGCACCCGCGACAGCCCGGTGATCCGGAACGTCACGCTGCTCCCGTCCGCCCGCTCGACACCGACCAGCGCCCCGGCCCGCAGCCCGCTGAGCCGCGCGAAGATCCCCGGCCCGGTCTTCGAGTCGACGTGCCCGAGGATCACCGCGGGCCCCGGCTGCCCCGGCCGCGGCCCGAACCGGTACCACCCCGCCACCTCGACCCGGTCCGGCACCGCGATCGTCCCGTCCCGGCGCAACCCGAGCGGCTGCAACCCGCTGTCCACCCGCAGCGCCGGGATCCGCAGCCGCACCGGCTCGGCCACCAGCGGAAACGTCCGCTCGGACCGGAACCCGTCGGCCACCAGCGGCCCCACGACGGCCGGCGGCGGCCCGGGAACGACGCGCGTCACGGTCCGCTCGCCCGTCACGGCAAAACCGATCAAAAGCACAACAACAAGACATTTACCGTACGCCCTGAGCGCGCCCCGCCGCGTACCGGAAAGCATCTCAACGACCCACCGCGAGCCAGCCGTATCCGGTCTGCGCACCGCCCACCGGAAGCCGCCCGGCGACCGTTGCCCCGAACGCGTCCGCGAGGTCCCGTGCCATGGCGAACCCGTGCTCGTAGGTCTCCTGCGCCAGCTCGTGCGCCGTCGCGTAGTCCCGCGCCGCGTAGGCGTCGGCGTGCCGCAGCAGCAGCTCGTCGTGCCCGCGGAAGGCCGCCGACAGCCGCGCCGCGTCCATCCTCTTCCCGGTGACCTCGCTGAGCAGCGCCCCCATCCGCTGCTCGTAGTCGTGCAGGTGCAGTTTCGCCTGCTCGCGCCCGCTCTCGTCGCGGCCGGCCGTGGACGCCGCGTACCCGACCAGCTGTTCCACGTGGAAGCCCCAGACCTCCTGGAACCGGCGTGCCGTGGGAGCGCCGAAGAGCGTGTCCATCGCCGTCGTCAGGTCCCGGGTGTTCGCGTTGATCTGCTGGGCGGCCGCGTCGAAGTCGGGCGTGTTGGTCACCGCGGCCCGGGTCACGTCCTCGGCCAGCACCACGTGCTCGGCGAGCAGCCGGCCGAGCTGGGACCGCAGCCGCCAGACCGGCTCGCGCAACGCGTCCCGGTCACCGGCCGGTAGCAGGCCGTCGGCCAGGGTGCGGCCCAGGTCGTAGGTCTGCTCGTAGCTCTCCCGATAGGTGCGGTCGGCGCGCGCGTAGTCGCGGACCGCGTACGCGTCGGCCTGGACGATCAGGTGGTGCGCGTGCATGTCGAGCACCGCGCGCACCTTGCCGGACGGCAACCGCCCGTGCGAGGCGCCGGCGAAGAACTGGCTGAGCTCCTCCTCGTACTCGGCGAGCTCCTCCTCGGCGTGGTCCTTGGCCGCCTCGTCCTGGTCGGCGACCGCGCTGGCGTAGGCGGCCAGCTCGACCACATGCTCCGACCAGAGTGGACCGAACCGCCCGGCCAGGCCGGCGCCGAACAGCTCGCGCAGCAGGCCGGTCATGGCGTCGGTGTTCTGCCCGAGGGCGGCGTTGGCGGCCTGCACGAAATCGGCGTCGCCGCGGATCCGGCTGCGCATCATGTCGGCGGCCAGGACCGCGTGCTGCCCCATCAGCGCTTGCAGACGCACCGCGGAGTCGGGCGCGCTGACCGGGGCGGCCACGGGCACCGGAGCGGCCGCGTCGACCGGAGCGGCGGGGTTCACCGGAGCGGCCGCCTGCACCGGGGTGGCGGCGAGCAGGGCGAGAGCGAGCAGGACCGGCATCATCCGCCGGAACCGGCAACGTCGCATCCGCCTCACCGCCCGGGACATTCGCACGCCAGGCCACAGTCGACACTACGCCGCACACCGTTCGCCGTCCCGCCCGAAATCCGACAACCACCGGCCGCCTACTTGCAGTAGCGTCTTGATTACTGTTGGCCTATGGGTGGGGGCCGAAATTGGTCACGGTGGAAGCGGTCACCATCGCCGAGCGCTACCGGATCATCCGGCCTCTCGGCTCCGGGGGGATGAGCCACGTCTGGCTGGCCCGCGACGAGGTCCGGCACGTCGATGTCGCGATCAAGCAATGCACCGTGCCCGAGGGTCTGCACCCCGAGCAGCGCGAGGTGATCCGCACCTGGGCGCTGAGCGAGGCGCAGGCCGCGGCCCGGGTCCGGCACCCGCACGTGATCCGCACCCTGGACGTGCTCCCCGACCCGGACGGCCCCTGGCTGGTCATGGAGTACGTGCCGGGTCGCTCCCTGCAACAGGTCATCCAGGACCGGGGCGCCCTGCCGCCGGCCCGGGTCGCGGAGATCGGCCTGGCCGTGCTGGACGGGCTGGCCGCCGCCGGCCGCACCGGGCTGCTGCACCTCGACGTCAAACCGGGCAACGTGCTGATCGCCGACGACGGCCGGATCGTCCTGATCGATTTCGGCCCGGCGGTGACCCCGGCCGGGATCGCCGCGCTGACCGAGGCGCGCGTCGTGCTCGGCTCGCCCAAATACATCGCCCCGGAGCGCCTCTTCGACCGCACCTCGTCGGCCCGCTCCGACCTGTGGTCGCTGGGCGCCACCCTCTACCACGCCGTCGAGGGCCGCCCGCCGTACGCACGGGGCAGCACCGCGGCCACCCTGCGCGCCCTGGCCGCCGGCCCACCCGACCCGCCCCGCCGGGCCGGCCCGCTCACCCCGCTGCTGGCCGGGCTGATGCGTCACGCCCCGGCCGACCGGCTCGACCCGGCCGCCGCCGAGCAGCTGCTGCGCCAGGTCGCCCGGCCGGCCGCGTCCACCATCCGCCGCCGGGTGCCCGCCCTGGCCGCCGCGCTCACCCTGATCGCCGCGCTCGCCGTCGGCGGCAGCGCGCAGGGCGTGGAGACCCCGCCCGCCCCGCTGCCGGCCGGCTTCATGTGGTGGCAGGACCCGGCCGGCCTGCGGCTGGCGGTGCCGACCGGCTGGACCGTGCACAGCGCCGCCGGCGCCCTCTCCTTCACCGACCCGGCCAACCGGATCACCCTGCGGATCACCCGCTGGACGCACCCGCACCGGGACGTGCTGGCCGACCTGCTCGCCCAGGAGCGCGCGGTGAAACTCCCCAGCTACCGGCGGGTGCGGATCGAGGCGGTGCCGGCGCCGCTGTGGGAGTTCACCTATACCGATCCGAAGGCCGGCGCGATGCACGTGCTGCGCCAGCTCGTCGGCGGGGCCTACCTCGTGGAGTGGCGCACACCACGTGCCGATTGGGCCACCAGCCTGCCGAAACTCACCGAAATCAGAGCGAGTTTCGGCTGAGGCAGAATGTGCAGCCATGTATGTCGGGATCACCGGGGTGGGCGCGTACCTTCCGGAACGCGAGATCACCACGGGAGAGCTCCAGGAGGGCATCGCCCGGGCCGGCGGTGTCCGCCTGCCGCGTGGGTTGTTCGCCCGGCTCACCGGCATCCAGCGGCGCCGGCTCGCCGGCCCGGAGGAGTACGCGTCCACCCTCGCCGTGCACGCCGCCCGCGCCGCCCTGGCGCAGGCCGAGCTCGACCCGCTCGACCTCGACCTGCTGCTGTTCGCCTCCGCGTCCCGGGACATGGTCGAGCCGGCCACCGCGCACATCGTGCAGGCCGAGCTGGGCAGCCGGGCGCACGCGCTGGACGTCACCAACGCCTGCAACAGCTTCCTCAACGGCATCGACCTGGCCCGCTCGATGATCCTGTCCGGCCGGGCCCGCCGCGCCCTGGTCGTCACCGGCGAGACCCCGAGCCGGGTGATGCGCGACCGGATCGACAGCCTGGCCGAGGCCCGCCGCTCGTTCGCCGGGTTCACCTTCGGCGACGCGGGCGCGGCCGTGGTGGTCGAGCCGGTCGCCCGCGGCGGCATCCTGGACGTCGACACCGAGACGCACTCGCAGCACTGGACGGTCGGCGGCATCCCGGGCGGCGGCTCCCGGCACCCGCGCGGCGACGAGCACACCTACTTCGCCGGGGACGGCCACCGGCTGCGCGGCGTCTTCGAGAAGGTCGGGGCCAGCATCCTGGACCGGGTCCGGGCCCGCACCGGCCTGGACCACACCGATTACGCCAAGGTGCTGGTGCACCAGGTGACGCTGCCCTATCTGGACCGGTTCGTCGAGGTCACCGGGGTGCCGCGGGACCGGCTCGAGGTGACCGTGACCGAGCTGGGCAACGTCGCCAGCGCCACGCTCGGCGTGCAGCTCGCCCGGATCGCCCCGTCGCTGAACCCCGGGGACCGGGTGCTGCTGATGGGCCTGGGCGGCGGCGTCAGCATGATGACCATGGTGTGGGAGCGCTCGTGACCAGCACGGATCTGTGGGTGGTGGTGCCCGCGTACAACGAGGCGGCCCGGATCAGCGCCACCCTGTACGCCCTCGCCGCCCAGACCGACACCGACTTCACCCTGCTCGTGGTCGACAACGGCTCCACCGACACCACGGCCGACGCGGTCCGGTCGTTCGCCGGCTGCGCCCCGTTCCCGGTGCACGTCCTGGTCGAGACCGAGAAAGGCGTCGGCTGCGCGGTCGACACCGGGGTCCGGCACGCCATCGCGGCCGGCGCCACCCGGATCGCCCGCACCGACGCCGACTGCCTGCCCCGGCCCGGCTGGGTCGCTGCCGCGCGGGCCGCGCTCGACGCCGGGGCCGGCATGGTCTGCGGCCGGATCACCGCCCGGCACGACGAGCACGGTCCGGCCGGGCGGGCGGTCTTCGCCGGGCTGGTCGGGATCGCCGCCGCGTTCGGCCGGATCCGTCCCGCGCACCGCGGCGCGGCGTACCTCGCGCCGTACCGGATGCACGCCGGCAACAACATGGCCATCACCGCCGACCTCTACCAGGCCTGCGGCGGGATGCCGCGCCGGCCGTCGCCGACCGACCGGCTATTCCTCAACCGGGTACGCAGCACCACCGCGTCGATCACCCGCAGCCGCGACATGGTGGTGGAGAACTCGACCCGCCGGATCCGTGCCTACGGCGTGCTGGGCACCGCGAAGTGGTACCTGGACCGGGGCAGCGGCCCGCTCACCCCGGACCCGAGGTGACCGGTCGTGCTCGATGAACTGATCGCCGGCCTGCGGCCCGGCGACGACACCACGGCATTGCTGGGACGCCGCCGGGTCACCCGGGGAGACCTCGCCGACCTGCTCTTCCGGTACGCCGGCGCGCTGCACGCCCGCGGGCTGCGTCCGGGGGACACGGTCGGCATCGCGGTCCGTCCCGGGGCGCGGGCCCTGGCGGTGCTGCTGGCGGCGTACCGAAATGGTCTGCGCGTCGCCGTGCTGGACCCGTCGGCCGGGCCGGACGTCCTGCGTGCCCGCCTCGGGCTGGCGCAGCCGGCCCTGATCGTCGCGGACGCGGCCGCGCAGGCGGTCGCCTCCTGGGCCGCGCCGCTCGCCCGCCGGGCCGGTCTCGCGCTGCCCGACCTGTCGCGGCTCGCCCCGACGGTGACCGTGGGTCGGCGGCTGCCCGGCTCCGCGCCGGCGCTGGCACCCGGCGGACCGCCGCCCCGGCCCCATGACGGCGACGGGGACGCGGTGGTGATCTTCACGTCCGGGACGACGGCGAGCCCGCGGGCGGTGGTGCACACTCGGGCCGGGCTGGCGACCGGGCTGCGGTCGGTGGCCGAGCTGGTCCGTCCGCGGGCCGGGGAGCCGATCCTGGGCGGGATGTTCTTCGTGCTGGTCCCGTCGCTGGCCTCGGGCGCGCCGGTGGCGATGCCGTCGCGGCGGCCGCGGGCGCTGGGGCGGCAGGTGATTTCGTTGCGGCCGCAGGCCACCTATCTGACGCCGCCGCAGCTGCGGGCCGCGCTGGACGCCGGGGTGCCGTTCCGCGGGCGGGTCTACAGTGGATCGGCGCCGGTGTCGTCGACGCTGCTCGGCCGGGTGCGGGCGGCCGGGGCGGACGAGGCGTGGTGCGTCTACGCGCTGACCGAGGTGTTCCCGGCCGCCGCGGTCGAGGCCACCGAGAAGGCCGCGCACACCGGCGCCGGGGATCTGGTCGGTGAGCTGCTTCCGGGTGTCCGTGCCTCGCTGTCGCCGGCCGGGGAGCTGCTGCTGGCCGGGGCCGGGGTGTGCGATCGCTACCTCGGCGCGGAACCGCACGAGTGGGTGTCCACCGGGGACATCGCCCGCCTGGACGACCGGCGGGTGGTGCTGGCCGGCCGGGCCAAGGACATGATCCTGCGCCGCGCCGAGAACATCTATCCGGGCCTCTACGAGCCGTCCCTGCACGTTCCCGGGGTCTCGCTCGCCGTGCTGGTCGGCGTCCCGGCCGGCGACGGCGACGAGGAGGTGGTCGCGATCGTCGAGACCGCGCCGGGGGCGGACCGGGCCGCGGTCCGGGCCGCGGTCCGGGCCGCGCTGCGGGAACCGCTGCGCCGGATGGGCTCGGCCCGCCCGGACCGCGTGCTGTTCGCGCCGATCCCGCTCTCCGGCCGCTCCCGCAAACCCGACCGTGCCGCCGCCACCCGGCTCGCCTCCCGGTCCGCCTCCGCCGAGGCCGCCTCGGGACCCGCCTCGTCCGGGGCGCCGCGATGAAGCCGCTTGCCGTGATCGTTCCGGCGTTCAACGAGGCCGCGTCGATCGGCGGCACCCTGGACGCGCTCGCCGCGCAGACCGACACCGACTTCACGCTGGTCGTGGTCGACAACGCGTCCACTGACGACACCGCGGGCGTGGTCCGGGGGTACGCCGCGCCGTTCCCGGTCGAGGTGATCACCGAGCCGGAGCGCGGGGCCGGGACCGCGGCCGACACCGGGTTCCGTCACGCCATCGAGCAGGGCGCCGTCCTGCTCGCCCGGACCGACGCCGACTGCCGTCCGGCCCCGGACTGGGTGGCGACCGCCCGCCGTTACCTGACCAGCGGCACCGAGCTGGCCTGCGGACGCAGTGTCCCGCGCCGCGACGAGCAGCCGACGTTCGCCGAACGCCACGTGTTCCCGGCCGTGGTCCGCCTCGCCGCCCTCTACGGCCGATATCGCAGCGCCCACCGCGCGGCCGGGTTCCGCACGCCGTACGTTCTGGTCCACGGGCACAACCTGGCCCTGACCGCGGACCTGTACCGCAGCTGCGGCGGCACCGCCCGGGAGCCCCTGGAAGCCGGTTCGGAGGACGTCACCCTGCTGAACCGGGCCCGCCGCCACACCGACCGCATCGTCCGCGCCGAGGACCTGGTGGTCGAGTCCAGCCTGCGCCGGCTGCGGGCCTGGGGCGCGCGGCGAACCCTGCTCTGGTACTGGGACCGCCGCTGGCTTCCCCCGACGTCATCGCAGGTCCACGTCCGATGATCGACCGGCGGGGACACGAGCACGGTTCGCCGGACGGCATGCGGCGTGCCCGGCGGCGGGACCGGCGCGTCTACCTGTTCAGCCATCCGGTGCTGTTCGCGCTGCTCGCGGCGACCCGGCGAGCGCCCGCCCGCAAGCTGGGCGGCACCGTCCTGGCGCACTCCCGGGAAGCCGTCCGGGACGGCCTCACCCGGATCCCGCTGGACCGCACGGCGGCCGGGACCACCGGCGGCGCGGCCGGCGACCTGACCGGCGGGGAACTCCTCTTCAACCAGTCCGGCGACGATCACCGCGGCTCGCGGCGCGGCCTCGCCGACGCGCTCAGCGCCGACGGCGTGCAGCGGCTCCGTCCGATCTGGACCGAGGTCCTCGACCGCCGCCTCGCCCCGCTGGCCGCCGGCGTCCCGATCGACCTGGTGGACGTGACCGCCGAGATGGCCGGCGCCACCGCCGCCGCGCTGCTCGGCACCGGCGCCGACCCGCGCGCCCTGGCCGCGGCGGCCCGGGCCGCCGCGGCCGCCGCCGCGCGCGAACACCTACCCGGGCCACCCCGCCCCGGCGCCCGCCGCGCCGCCCGGGCCGCGACCGCCCACCTGACCGCCCTGCTCACCGCACCGCAGCGCGCGGCACACCCGGCCGACGGCGCCGCGCTGGCTGCCATGCTGGCCGTGGCCGCGATCAACACCACTGTCGCCGCCCTGCCCCGGGCTGCCGCGTGGTGTGCCGACGCCGGCCTGTGGTCCTACGCCGAGACCGCCCCGGACGCCCTCACCTCCGAACTCCTCCGGGTCACCGCTCCCACCCCGCTGCTCCCCCGGGTCGCCGCCGCCCCCGGCACGCTGGCCACCTGCCCCGTCCGAGCCGGTGATCGCCTGATCCTGGTGGCCCGCCACGCCGTCGACGCCCACCGCACCGACCCGTGCCCCGCCGACCCGGCCCCGCCCCAGACCGCCCAGCTGGTCTTCGGTGTCGGCCCGCACGCCTGCCCCGGCGCCCGGCTGGCCCGCCTCCAGCTCACCGACGCCCTCCAGGCCCTGGCCCGGCACCGCCCCCGCGTGGTGACCGCCCGGGTCGACCGCCGCAGCGCGCTCCCCGGCTGGTCCCGCCTGATCCTGGCGCCCACCCGATGACCCCCGCACCGCCGCGTCCCGGATCGCTTCGTGGCCTGCGGATCGCGGTGACCGGGGCGAGCGGCTTCTGCGGCTCCGCCGTGGCCCGGGCTGCCGCCGCGGCCGGCGCCCACGTCATCTGCCTCGGCCGCCGTCCGGGCCCGCTCGGCGAACACCGTCCCTGGGACGCCACCCGGAGCATCCCCGACCTGACCGGCGCCGACCTGATCCTGCACCTGGCCGCCGCCGTCGGCGACCCGCGACCGGGCCGCGCCGCCGCCACCGTCTTCCACCGGGTCAATGTGGACGGCACCGCCCGCCTCCTGGAAGCCGCCGGCAGCCGTCCGCTGGTCTGGGTCAGCAGCGCGAGCGTCTACGCACCCGGTCCCGCCCCGATCCGCGAGGATCACCCACTGGGCGGGCTCACCGCGTACGGAAAGACCAAAGCCGCGGGGGAAAGCCTCGCCCTGGCCGCCGGAGCCGTGATCCTGCGACCGCGCGCCGTCTACGGTCCCGGTGATCCGCACCTGCTGCCGCGCCTGCGCCGTGCCGTGCGCGGCGGCCGGGTCCTGATGCCCGGGCCGGACATCCGGCTCAGCCTCACCGCCGTCGAGAACCTCGCCGACGCCTGCCTGCGGGCCCCGGCCTGGCCACCGGGCGCCTACAACATCGCCGACGCCACGCCGTACAGCCGGGACGCGGCCATCTCCGCGGCCTGCGGCGTGCCGGTCCGGCACGTGCCGATCACGCTGACCCGCGCGGCCGCCGCCCTGGCCACGGCCGTCTCGCGACTCACGCGCCGCGAGCCGGCCCTTTCCCGGTACGCCCTGGAGCAACTCACCGCCCCGGTCGTCCTGGACATCTCCCGTGCGAGGGCGCAGGGCTGGGAGCCCACCCGCTCGTTCGGTGACTACCTGGCCTCTCGGTCCTCATCGGACACCGAACCTCAAAAGCCGCGCTTATAAAGGGAACGCCAAGTTTCGCAAACCCGCGGGATTTTCCAAGGCTTGAGACAGCCCGGGGAAACACGACGTTCCTTTATTGACACCGGCAAACACATCGGCAAGATGTTCACCGGCTCCACCCCACGCAGCCCTGAACTCCCGAAGCCCCCGAGGAGATCCATGATCCCGACGAGCGCCGTGGATGCCGTCCCGGCCGCCCGCCGGCGGGGCCGTCCGCCGGATCCGCACTCCCGCACCAGAATCCTCTTCGCGGCCGAGTCCCTCCTCGACGAGGCCGGCTACCTGGGCGTCACGATCGACGAGGTGGCCAGCCGGGCCGGTGTCTCGAAGAAGACGGTGTACCGCTTCTGGCCGCACAAGCCGGCCCTGATCAGCGACCTGATCGTGGAACGCTCCCGGATCATGCCGGTCCCCGACACCGGCGACACCCGCGGCGAGCTGGCCACGCTCTTCCAGATGATCATCGAGTACCTGACCGCCGGGCACGGGCGCACCATGACCCTGCTGATCGCCGCCACCCACGACGACCCGGGCACCCTGACCAGGGTGCGGGAGCAGGTGCTCACCCCACGCCGGGACATCGCCCGCAACGTGCTGCAACGCGGCATCGCCCGCGGCGACCTCCCGGCCGACATCGACATCGACGCGCTGCTCGACCTCTGGCACGGGCTGGTGGCGTACCGGCTCAGCGGCCGCCCCGCCGCCCTCCCGGGCCACACCGTCGACCAGCTGGTCGACCTGGCCATGAGCGGCCACGTCCCACGCCTTCCGCAGACCTGAGCGTGACCCGCCCGGTGATCCCGCCCGCGATCGCCGGGCGGCATCGCCGATCGGAAACGGCCGGGTAACGGCGAGGTTGCAGATCCCCGGCCCGCCCGCGTGGCGCGCCCCGGAAAGCGCCTTGGCAAAACGGGATCTTCTACCCTGAACTGGTCCACAAAAACGGACAGAAGCCACCTCGCACCGCCACCGCACGATGGCGCAGGGTAACCCGCATCACGGTGTCAACGTCGTTGACACGGGCCGTCAACGGTGTTGACACTACGGCGGTAACCATCGCTGTCCGAAAGCGCTCAGTCATGCCACAACCAGCAGGACGGCTCGCCCGCCCACCCGCGTGGAACGCGACCGTGCCCCGCCAGCTCTTCTGGTTCATGCTGGTCGGCGCGCTGAGCACGGTGCTGCAGACGGTCGTCTACGTCTCCGTCCGTGAGGTGCTGGCCGCCACCTGGGCGAGCTGGCTGGCGCTGCTCGTGGTCACCCCGGCCAACACCGAGGCCCACCGCCGGATCACCTTCAGCGTCACCACCTCCGCGATCGGCCGCCTGCACTGGGAGGCCGGCCTCACCTCGGTGGTCGTCTACCTGGCCAACCTCGCCGTCTCCCCCTGGCTCGCCTCGGTCGCCGGCCCGCACCCGTCCGCGCTGACCGAGTCGATGATCCTGGCCCTGACCGGCAGCCTGGTGGGCGGCGCCCGCTACCTGGTCCTGCGCACATGGGTCTTCGCGGCCCACCGGCACACCCCGCCCGCCGAGCCGGAACCCGTCCGGTCGCCGGCCCCGCTCGTCACCACCTCGCCGGCGGCCGTCCGCACCGGCGGCCCGGACACCACCGTCCCGCGCCGCACCACGCCGAGCCGCCGCACGGTCCGCTCCCGCGCGAACAGCGCTCCCGCCACGGCTGTCCGCGCCACCCCGGCCGACACCTTCGCCGCGCCGTCGATGCCGGCCTTCCCCACGACCGGCAACCTCACCGCGGCGCTGGCCTGCCTCGGGACCCTGGCGCCCATCCCGACGGCTCGCCTCTGCACCGGGCAGCCCAACTCCGGCGTCCTCAACCAGCGTCCGCCCGGCCGCCTCCGCACCTGGCA
Source organism: Actinoplanes ianthinogenes (assembly GCF_018324205.1). Lineage (NCBI taxonomy): Bacteria > Bacillati > Actinomycetota > Actinomycetes > Micromonosporales > Micromonosporaceae > Actinoplanes > Actinoplanes ianthinogenes. The sequence goes on along the minus strand of NZ_AP023356.1, from coordinate 6,881,420 downwards.
CCGCAACCGCCGCCAGCACCTCACCGCCCGCAGCTAACCGCCGCGCCGGAACACCGCCAGCAGCTGACCGCCCCGCCGCAACGCCGCCAGCACCCCACCACCCGCAGCCGACGCCCTCGCCGCAACGCCGACCGCCCTGCGTCACTCACCGCGCCACGCCGGGCCGCCCGACCCGCGCCGCCCGCAGCGGCCCACCCGCGCCGGAAGACCGACGGCACCGAGCCGCCGCCCACAACCCCACCGGCTGTGAGCGACCACCGGATCAGCCGGCGGGCAGCGGGTCGTCGGAGGTGAGCAGGCGCTGGATCGCGTCGCCGTAGAGCGCGATCACCGCGTCGTGGTCGGCGTGGGCCAGCACCGGATCGCCGACCAGCCAGTAGGCGTTGATCAGCCCGGCGAACTGGGCAGCCGCCAGGCGGGCACGCAGCTCGGGAAGGTTGCCGCCGATCCGCTCGGCCAGCGGGCCGACGAAAACGTCATGCATGGAGGCCCGGATGCGTTCCTTGATCTCCGGGCGGTCGGAGGCGCTCAGCAGGGCACGGTAGACCCCGGCGACCGGACTGCCCGCCCCGTCCAGGACGTAGCGGACCAGCTCACGGCCGATCGACTCCAGGGGGCCGGCCAGGATCCCGGTGAGGTCTCCGGAGACCGAGACGGTGGCGAGGAACAACCCCTCCTTGGACCCGAAATGCCGGATCACCAGTGCCGGGTCGCACCCGGCCGCCGCCGCGATGGCCCGGACCGTGGTGGCGCCGTAACCATCCCGGACGAACATCTCCCCGGCCGCGCGATGGATCGCGTCGCGGGGCGGGAGGTTTTGCGGTGGCACACGATCAATCTTATGGCCGCTTCCGGAACTGCCCACCCGCCCCATAGGCACTCTTAACCGGGCCCTCCGGCTCACCGCGGCCGAACCGGGAACACCGGCGGCCGGCCGCCGGAGCGAATCCCCACGCGAGGTGGGGCGGCGGCCGACCGCCGGAGCAATCACCGGACGACCCACGGCATCACCCGGCACAACGACCCGAACGGCGGCGTGGACGCGGACCCGGCCACGTCCGGCGGCCGAAGGCAACCACCTACGCCCGGCGACGGCGGCGCGTCAGGAAGAGCGCCCCGAGACCCACGACGATCAGCGAGACCCCGCCGAGGCCGACGGCCGCCACGTTCGACCCGGTCAGGGCGAGACCGCCGGCTGAGGGCGTACCCGAATCGGGTTTGCCGAACGGACCGGAAGTCGCGTCGCGGCCCGCGGCCGGGGAGGCCGGCGAGGTGTGCCGCGCGGCGGCGCGCGGCGACGCGGCGGACCGGCCGGAGGGCACCTCGGCGGAGGACGGTGCCGAGCCCACCGGAGTATCGGAATCGGACACCTGCCGACGCGGCGTCGAGGCGCCCACCCGGCACGGCGCGGTCGCCGAGACCGACAGGTACCCGATCGCCACGTCCAGCAGGTGCACTGCCCCGAGCTTCACCTCGACCCGCAGCGAGGCCGCCGTCGCCGACACCGACGCACCGTCGACCTTCTGGGTCGGCGTGCCCAGCGACAGCCGGACCGACAGCAGCGACGCGGGCCGGTCCGCCGTGAGCCGGCCGAGCAGGCTGAGCGAGACGTCGGCGTGCTTGGCGTCCAGGCTCTCGACCAGCTTGCCGCCGGAGCGCACCGAGAGGACCGCGGGCTGATAGGTGACCCGGGAGTGCTTCTCGTCGCCGCCGGCCACCACCTCCAGCGTCGGCTGGGTGAGCACCTTGGCGGTGATCTCCTGCGGGGTTCCGGCGAACAGGGTCAGGTCGCTGAGCGCCAGGCCCGCCCCGGCCCGTACGCCGATCCGCCCGCCCCCGAGCTTCACCAGGTCGGTGGCGCTCTGCGTGGATCCGGTCGGCCCCACCTTGAGCAGGCTGGTCGGACTCGCCGCCCGGGTGAGCTCGCTGACCGCCTGGATGGCCGGCCCGCCCGCGCGACCGCCGCCGAGCAGGCTGAGGCCCTCGATCATGGCGGCCCCGCGGGTCAGCGGGCCGGTCTTTCCGCACCCATACCTGTCGTCCCAGCTGGCCGCCGCGGTCGCCTTGCCGGCCTGGGCGGTGGCGAGCCCCCCGGCGTTCAGGGCGGCGAGGGCGACGGTGACCGGGCCGGGGCGCTGGCCGGGGGCCAGGTGGGTGGCCTCGGCGTCGCGCAGCGGCAGGCCGGGCAGGTTCATGCCGAGCAGCTTTGCGTCGCCGTACCCGGCGGTGCTCCGGGCCCTGCCGAGACGCCGCCCGCTGTCCACGTCGCTGCGGGCGGGGGCGAGCCGGACGTCGGCGAGGGCGGGCAGCTCCGGGGCGAGCGGGCCGGGGTCGAGCACCGTGATCTTGGCGAGGTCGGCCTGGGAGGTGGCGGTGAAGCGGCCGAGGTCGCAGGCGGAGCCGCCGGCCCAGGCGGGTGTCGCCGGCACCGCCAGGGCCGCGAGGGCGGCGGTGGCAGCGCCGAGGGAACGGGCAAGAGCAGGCGGCATGAAGCATCCTTCCGGACAAAGGAGGAAGTGTCTGACGTTTCATCGGACGCCCCCTGAGCCCGGCTACGGCCGCCTCAGCCTTCACTCACCATCCGGTCATACCGGCAAATACTGCTATTTCCTATTTTCGCCTGAATTCTCCTCCAGCAGCGGGTTCTCCCCGCGCACCAGCGACCCCTCCTCCGGCGTCCCGCCCCGGGCCGACACCGCCAGCTCGGGGAACTTCGCGTCGAACGCCGGCCGCTCCGACCGGATCCGCGGCATCTTGTCGAAGTTCCGCAGCGGCGGCGGGCACGACGTGGCCCACTCCAGCGAGTTCCCGTGTCCCCACGGGTCGTCCACCGTCACCGGCTCCCCCGCCCGGTACGACTTCCACACGTTGTAGAGGAACGGCAGCGTCGCCGCCCCGAGGATGAACGAGCCGATCGTCGAGACGGTGTTCAGCGTGGTGAAGCCGTCGCCGGGCAGGTAGTCCGCGTACCGCCGGGCCATCCCCTCGGCGCCCAGCCAGTGCTGCACCAGGAACGTCATGTGGAACCCGATGAACGTCAGCCAGAAGTGCACCTTGCCCAGCCGGTCGTCGAGCATCCGGCCGAACATCTTCGGGAACCAGAAGTAGATCCCGGAGAACACCGCGAACACGATCGTCCCGAACAGCACGTAGTGGAAGTGCGCCACCACGAAGTACGAGTCGTGCACGTGGAAGTCGACCGGCGGGGACGCCAGCAGCACCCCGGTCAGCCCGCCCAGCAGGAACGTGATCATGAACCCGAGCGCGAACATCATCGGCGTCTCGAAGGACAGCTGCCCGCGCCACATGGTGCCGATCCAGACGAAGAACTTCATCCCGGTGGGCACCGCGATCAGGTAACTGAGCAGGCTGAAGAACGGCAGCAGCACCTGCCCGGTGGCGAACATGTGGTGCGCCCACACGCTCATCGACAGCCCGGAGATCAGCAGGGTGGCCGCGACCAGAGGTTTGTAGCCGAACACCGGCTTGCGGCTGAACACCGGGATCACCTCGGTGATGATCCCGAAGAACGGCAGCGCCACCACGTAGACCTCGGGATGCCCGAAGAACCAGAACAGGTGCTGCCAGAGCAACGGGCCGCCGGTGTTCACGTTGAAGACCTGCGCGCCCAGGATCCGGTCGGCCGCCAGGGCGAACAGCGTCGCCGCCAGGAACGGGAAGACCAGTGCCACCAGCAGGCTGGTGAGCAGGATGTTCCACGTCATGATCGGCATCCGGAACATGGTCATCCCGGGCGCGCGCAGGCACAGGATCGTGGTGATCATGTTGACCGCGCCGAGGATGGTGCCGAGGCCGGAGAGCGCCAGCCCGACCACCCACATGTTGCCGCCGATCCCCGGCGAGTTCTGCCCGCCGCTGAGCGGCACGTAGGCGGTCCAGCCGAAGTCGGCCGCCCCGTTCGGCGTCGCGAAGCCGAGCACCGCGATCGTCCCGCCGAACAGGTACAGCCAGTAGGCGAACGCGTTCAGCCGCGGGAAGGCGACGTCCGGCGCGCCGATCTGGAGCGGCACCACGAAATTCGCGAAGGCGAACAGGATCGGCGTCGCGAACAGCAACAGCATGATCGTGCCGTGCATGGTGAACAGCTGGTTGTACTGCTCCGGCGAGAGGATCTGCATCCCCGGCTGGGCCAGCTCCGCGCGCATCAGCAGCGCCATCAGCCCGCCCACCATGAAGAAGGCGAAGGCGGTGACCATGTACATGATGCCGATCTGCTTGGCATCGGTGGTGCGGATGGTCCGGGCCAGCCACGACCCGCGCACCGACCGGCGGACCGGCCAGGAACGGGACTGCACCGGACGCGGCGCGACGGTCGTCATTCAGGCCTCCTGCGAGGACACACTCGATCCGTTCGTACTCCCCCCAAATCGCCTTGCCAACCCGCGCCACACCCATCGGTTCCGGTCAACCCCACCGAAAATCACCAAATGCACAACCCGGCAGCCCGCTCCCCGCCCCCGAGTGCGCCTCACAAGATCAAACCCGATTTGGTACGCCCTCGCAGAGTCCCGTGCCTCGACGCCCACGCCGCCGCGGGCCCGGACCGCGAGGCCGCGCCGGGCTGAATCCCGGCTCAAGGATCATGTGCCCCGTCCGTCGTCCAATCCGGCGGATCGGCCGGGTGCAGCATCGGATCCGTGACCGCGAACGTCCGCACCGGCCCCGGCCCGGTCAGCGGCCCCTCGAACCGAACGGTCACCAACCCGAGCCCGCTCCCCCACACCCACCCCGCCCCGAACTCCTCATGCCGGACGTCCTGCCCCGTCCGCCACACCGGAACCACCGCCTCGTCCCGTCCCGCGCCCGCCGGCCATTTCGCGGGCATTTCCGATGTGTCGGATGATTCCGGCGCGGCGACGACCGGCAACAGATCGACGACGGCGGAATCGGACCGCTCCGCGGGAGGAGGGAACCCGGCCTCAGCCGACGATCCACCGCCCGCACCCGGAAACTCGCCCAGTGGCTCCGCCGCTCCCGCGAAGGCCGCCCCGAACTCCGGGAACGATCCCGAGAACAGGTCGTCCTGCGCGAAGTCGGCCAGCGTCGACACGCCCACCCCGAGCAACCGGATGCCGCCCGACGTGTCCACCTCGGCGAGCAGCCGCCGGGCCAGCTGTGCCACCAGGCGCCCGTCGTCGGTCGGCTGGTCCCGGGTCACCGCCCGGGTCACCGTGGTGAAGTCGTGATGACGCACCTTGATGTTCACCGTCCGCCCGGTCACCCCGCCGGCCCGCAGCCGCCCGGCCACCCGTGCCGACAGCAGGTCCAGCTCCCGGTTGAGCCGCACCGGATCGGTCAGGTCGACGTCGAACGTCTCCTCGGCCGACACCGACTTGGCCTCCCGCTCGCTCACCACCGGCCGGTCGTCCTGCGCCCGGGCCAGCCTGTACAGCCCCTGCCCGTGCGCCGTCCCGAACCAGTCGACCAGGTCGTCGAGCGGCACCCGGGCCAGGTCGCCGACGGTGCGCACCCCGGAGCGGTGCAGCCGCTGCTCGGTGGCCGGGCCGACGCCGCCCAGCCGTTTCACCGGGAGCGGGTGCAGCACGGCCAGCTCCTGCCCGGCCGGCACCACCGTGAGACCGTCCGGCTTGTGCAGGTCCGAGCCGATTTTCGCGAGCAGCTTGGAGGAGGCCGCGCCGATCGAGCCGGTGACCCCGCCGGTGGCCGCGGCGATCTCCGCCTTGATCCGCAGGGCCAGCTCGGTGACGCCCGCGGTGCTGAGATCGTGCCCGGTGACCGCCAGGTCGACGTAGGCCTCGTCGATGCTGACCTGCTCGACCAGCGGGGACACCTCGGCGAGCAGGCGCATCACCACCTCGCTGGTCCGCTTGTACGCCGCGAAGCGCGGGACGAGATAGGCCGTGCCGGGCGGGGAGCGCCGCCGCGCCTGGGACATCGGCATGGCCGAGTGCACGCCGAAGGCGCGCGCCTCATAGGAGGCGGTGGCGACCACGCCCCGGCCGGCCAGCCCACCGACCACCACGGGTTTTCCGCGCAGCGAGACCTTGTCGCGTTGCTCGACCGCGGCGAACATCGCGTCCAGGTCCACGTGCAGAATGCTCGGATCCCCCGCACGACGATCCCCCCTCACGACCCGCAGCCTACGCACCGGGTACGACAAGTTAAGGAGCCCGCGATGCCGGAGAACGGACTGTCCCGCCAGTCGACGATCTACCGGGCCGGCACGCTGGGCCGCCGCCCGGTGGTGCCGACCGACTTCGCCGAGCTGGAACGCCGCGCGAAGCGCGCCAGCAGCGCCGAGGCCTGGGCCTACGTGGCCGGCGGCGCGGGCGAGGGACGGACCATGCGGCGCAACCGGGCGGCCTTCGACCGGTGGGCCATCGTGCCCCGGATGGCGGCCGGCGCGGTCGACCGGGACCTGTCCACCGAGGTGCTCGGCACCCGGCTGCCCAGCCCGCTGCTGCTCGCCCCGGTCGGCGCCGGCGCGCTGATGGGCCGGGACTCGGACATCGCGATCGCCACCGGGGCGGCCGCGACCGGGACGCCGTACATCTTCTCCAACCAGGGCTGCAACCCGATGGAGGAGTGCGCGGCCGCGATGGGCGAGACCCCGCGCTGGTTCCAGCTCTACTGGAGCAAGGACGAGCGGCTGGTCGACAGCCTGATCGCCCGGGCCGAGGCGATCGGGGCGGGCGCGCTGGTGGTGACCCTGGACACCACGGTGCTGGGCTGGCGGCCGCAGGATCTGAACCTGGGCTCGTTGCCGTTCGCCAAGGGCCTGGGGATCGCCCAGTACACCTCGGACCCGGTGTTCCAGGAGATCGCCGCGGAACGCGCCCGCCAGCCGCGGGAGCGGCCGAAGGTGACGCTCGGCGCGATCCGGGCGCTGCTCGCGATGTCCCGCAACCACCCCGGCTCGTTCTGGGACAACCTGCGGTCACCGATCCCGCGCGCCAGCGTCGAGACCTTCCTCGACATCTACTCCAACCCCGGGCTGAGCTGGGAGCACCTGGCGACGCTGAAACGGCGGACCAGTCTTCCGGTCGTACTCAAAGGGATCGTGACTGTGGCGGACGCCCGGCGCGCCTTCGAGATCGGGGTGGACGCGCTGGTGGTGTCGAATCACGGCGGGCGGCAGGTGGACAACGCGGTGGCGTCGCTGGACGCGCTGGTGGAGATCCGGGCGGCGCTCGGGCCGGAGCCGGCCCTGCTGCTGGACAGCGGCATCCGGACCGGGGCGGACGTGTTCACCGCGCTCGCCCTGGGCGCCGACGCGGTGCTGCTGGGCCGGCCGCACCTGTACGGGTTCGCGCTGGCCGGCGCGCACGGCGTGGCCGAGGTGATCCGCAACGTGGTCGCCGAGCTGGACCTGACCATGGCCCTGACCGGAGCCCGCACGATCGCGGACATCACCCGGGACCGGGTCCGCGCTGAACCGGGAACGGCCGCCTGAGGTACTGACCGACAGGGAGGTCGGCCGTGGACTTGAGACAGCAGCTCGGCATGATGAGGGTGCTGGTGGGGCTGGCATTGCTGGCGCTGCTCGGCACCGTCCTCTGGGGATTGGCCATGGCGGCGGTCCGGGAGGTGGCGGCCTGGCGGGTGCGGGGCGACGACGGGGGCGCCTTCGCCGACCCGGTGATGCGGCGGCGCTGCCGGACCGCCGGCGGTGTCCTGATCGCGACCAGCCTGGCGGCGATCGCCGGGGGCCTGACCGTCGAGGCGCTGCTCTGGGCCGAGGAGGGCGATCGGCCGGTGATCCCGCTGCTGGCGTTGTTCCCGCTGGCGATCCTGCTGCTGATCGGCAACCGGCTGATGGTTTCCGGCCGGATGACCCTCAACGGGGACCCGGACGGCATCCGGACCGGCAGCTGGATGCTCGCGATCCTGGTCGTGCTCTCCGCCGCGTGCCTTCCCGGCATCACCGACGAGCGGGTGTATTTCCAGGTCATGGGCGCGCTCGGGGTCGCCGTCGGGGTGCTCGCGGCCCTCACCTGGGTCGCCCTCCGGATCCTGGACCGGTCGCTGTACGCGGCGGTCGCCCGGCACTGGGCGGAGGTCGCCCGGCAACGATCGGGTCGGTAGGCACTCGTTTAAATCGGCTGCTCGCCGCGGGTGGAGCCAGCAGACTGTGCGCCATGCACTCCGCGCTCACGGTGACCCCGGCCCAGCTGCCCGACCTGCTCCTGCACGTCGCGGTGGTCCGGCCGGTGTTCCTGTGGGGTGCCCCCGGCATCGGCAAGAGCTCGCTGATCCGCGACTTCGCCGCCTCGCTCGGCCTGGAGTGCGTCACCCTGGTCGGCACCCAGCTGGCCGCCGAGGACCTGATCGGCGTGCCCGAGCTGCGCGACGGCCGCAGCCGCTTCGCCCCGCCCGAGGCGATCGCCCGCGACGAGCCGTACTGCCTGTTCCTGGACGAGTTGAACGCGTCCGCCCCGGACGTGCAGAAGGCGTTCTACTCGCTGATCCTGGACCGCCGGATCGGCGCGTACGAGCTGCCCGCCGGGTCCATCGTGGTCGGCGCCGGCAACCGGAGCAGCGACAACGCGCTCGCCCGCCCGATGGCGTCGGCCCTGGTCAACCGGATGATCCACGTGCACCTGCGGGCGGCGTACGCGGACTGGGCGAACTGGGCGGCAGGCGCCGGCATCCACCCGTGGGTGCTCGGCTACCTCGCCGAACGCCCGGACCAGCTGTGGGCCGCCCCGCCCAAGACCGAGGAGACGTTCTCCACCCCGCGCAGCTGGCACATGCTCTCCGACGCGCTGCACTCGTACGGCGACGACGTCGGCGACGAGACCCTGCGGCTGCTGGCCGGCGGCACGCTGAGCCCGGCGCACGCCGCCGCGTTCAGCGGCTACGTCAAGATCGTCCGCCACCGGTACGGTCTGGAGGCGATCGTCCGCGGTGACGCCGGCTGGCCCTCCGCCCCGGCCGACCGGGACCTGCTCTACTTCCTGGCCGAGGCGTTCCGGGCCCGGCTGATCAAGGACCTGCCGGCCGCCAAGGACCGGGCGCCGGCGAGCGTGCGGCAGTTCGCGCACCGGGCCAAGGCGCTGCTGGTGGAGCTGGCCGAGCTCTCCCTGGAGTGCGGCCGTCTGGTGATCGCCGCGGACGCCGGCGGCGCGCCGGTGCTGCCCGCCTGGTTCCTGGTCGAGGTGAGCCGCGACCTGCCCCGGCTGATCGCCGCCCGGGCGGCCTGAGATGGCCCGCCGGACGGGTAGCGACCGGATCGACCCGAACGTCGCGGCGTTCACCGCGGCCTGGCAGTCGCTCGTCCACCACCCGATGTTCCAGCCGCTGACCACCGGTTCCTGGCAGCGGCCGGCCGCCTCGGCCACCCTGGTCGAGGACTCGGCGCTCGGCTTCGCGCTGGTCGACGCCGCCGGCCGGATCCGGGCGAACAGGGCACGGCGGCTGGCGGTCGAGGAGTGGACCTGGGTGCTCGGGCACTGCCTGCTGCACCTGGGCTTCGGGCACCTCGGGCCCGGGGCGGCGCGCGATCCGGCGTACGAAAATGTCGCCTGTCTCGGGGTGACCCGGTTCCAGCGGGAGGTCAAGCTGGGCTGGGAACCGGTCGCCGTCCCGGCGGTGCTGCCCACCGCGGACGAGGAGCGGCTGCTGCGCGAGTGGCGGCGGTCCGGGGTGCCGGCCGAGTTCGCGGCCTGCGGGGCCGGCATGCCGGACCTCGGGCCGCCCACGACGAACGAGCACAGCGACTGGCCGGAGCGGTTCGCGCTGGGCCTGGCCGCGGCGGCCACCGCGGCCGTCGACCAGGCCGGCGGCGGACGCGGGCCGCAGGCCGCCTGGGACCGCGCGATGAGCTGGTTCATCGGGTCGTTCCCGCTGCTCGGCGCGGTGGCGGCCGGTTTCCGGGTGGTCGCCGACGCGGAGCTGGCCCGGAGCTGGGACATCCAGGTGGCGGCGGTCTCCGCGGAGGCGGGCGAGATCTACGTGAACCCGCGGTGCGGGCTGGGCGGGTACGAGTGGCGGTTCGTGCTGGCCCACGAGATGCTGCACGCCGCGCTCCGGCACGCCGACCGGGTGGGGCCACGCGACCCGTACCTGTGGAACGTTGCCTGCGACTATGTGATCAACGGCTGGCTGGTCGAGATGGGTGTCGGGACGATGCCGGACGGCCTGCTGCACGACCCCGAGCTGGCCGGCTCGTCGGCCGAGGAGGTGTACGACCGGATCGCCGGTGACCTGCGGCGGATGCGCAAGCTGGCAACGCTGCGCGGCAGGGGCGCCGGCGACATGCTGGGCGAGCCGCTGCCCTGGGCCGGTCACCGGGCCGGCGGGATCGACCTGGACGAGTACTACCGGCGGGCGCTGCTGACCGGGTACGCGTTCCACCACAGCAGCGGCCGCGGGCTGCTGCCGGCCGGGCTGGAAGCGGAGATCCGGGTGCTCGAGCAGCCGCCGCTGCCGTGGGACGTACGGCTGGCCCGGTGGTTCGACGAACACGTGCCGGTGGTGGAGCCGCGACGGTCGTACGCCCGCCCGTCCCGCCGCCAGGCGTCCACCCCGGACATTCCGCGACCGGGCCGGCACCTTCCGGAGGAGCTCGTGCCACGCGGGACGTTCGGCGTGGTGGTGGACACCTCCGGCTCGATGAGTCACGAGCTGATGGGCAAGGCGCTCGGCGCGATCGCGTCCTACGCCACCGCCCGGGACGTGCCGGCCGCCCGGGTGGTGTTCTGCGACGCCACCGCGTACGACGCCGGGTACCTGCCGGTCGACGAGATCGCCGGGCGGGTCCGGGTCCGCGGCCGAGGTGGCACCGCCCTGCAGCCGGCGATCAGCCTGCTGGAGCGCGCCCCGGACTTCCCGCCGGACGGCCCGATCCTGGTGATCACCGACGGCGAGTGCGACGTGCTGCGGATCCGCCGGCCGCATGCTTACCTGATGCCGCGCGGTGCCCGCCTGCCGTTCACCCCGCGCGGCGAGGTGTTCGGGCTCTGCTGACTGGCTCCGCTTCGCTCCGCGCACAAAACGCCTTGTAACCGGTGAGATGGGCGCGTCTTTTCCGCCTCCGCAAACCCCGCGGCGTCGGAAAAGCCGAGCCCATCTCACCGGCGGCGTTTTGCGAGCACGATCTGGTACTCGGGGTGTGGCTCGGTGTCCGGCTCGACGGTGGGTCCGCCGGCCGCCGTGGCGCGCAGCAGGTAGGCCGTACCGTCGGCGCAGTTGATCCGCAAGCCGAGCGGCACCTTGCCGCGCTCGCCGGCCGGGCCCAGATCGGGGAGCGCGACCAGTTCCCAGGCCCGGAACACGCCGGGCCGCGCCGCCTCCAGCAACTGCGCGGCGAAGGCCGCGGCCCGTGGCGCGCGCCGGTTCGGCGGCGGCAGCACCTCCGGCACCGGCACGGCCGTCTCCCCCGGCCAGACCGCACCCCACAGATAGGCCTCCGACCCGGTCACATACCGGATCCGGAGCCCGGCCGGCGACGGCCCGCCGGGCGCGCCGTCCGTGCCGAAGCGGGCCACCTCGGCGATCTCCGGGTGTCCGGCGGCGACGTGAAGTTCCTGGAGGACATCGAGCACCTGAGCGAGCTGCACGGCAGTACCCAACCCGGAGCCGGTCCGCACCCGCCGTCCAGACTGTGCGACCTTGGCGGAACGGGTGACCCCTACGGGTGGCCCCGGAGGTTCATGCTGAGCGGGTGCGCTTCCTCCTGAATGTCCTGTGGTTCATCTTCGGCGGCGGGTTCCTGCTCGCGATCGGCTACGGCATCGCGGCCGTGATCTGTTTCATCCTGATCATCACGATTCCGTTCGGGATCGCCGCGGGCCGCCTGGCGCTCTACTCGATGTGGCCGTTCGGCCGCACCGTGGTGTCCCGCCCGGGCGCCGGTGTCGGCTCCGGCCTGGCGAACATTCTGTGGGTGGTCCTGTTCGGCTGGTGGATCGCGCTGGCCCACCTGACGGCCGGCATCGCGCTGTGCATCACGATCATCGGCATCCCGTTCGGGATCGCCAACTTCAAGCTGGTCCCCGTGGCGTTCTGGCCGCTCGGCCGGGAGATCGTCGACGCCGACTGACGGTCGGCCCATCAAGGAGCACGGACAGGAGCTGGGATGGAAATCAACGGCATCTTCACCGGGATCGTCTTCGGCCTGATCATCGGCGCCCTGGGGCGCCTGGTCGTGCCCGGCAAGCAGAGCATGCCGATCTGGGTCACGCTGCTGGTCGGCGTGGTGGCCGGGATCCTCGGCACGTTCCTCGCGGCGGTGTTCGGCGTGGACGAGACCCCTGGCATCGACTGGATCGAGCTGGGCCTCCAGGTCGGCCTCGCGGCGGTCGGCGTGGCCCTGGTCACCGGCGCGAGCAGCCGCCGCAGGCTCGGATAAACGTTCTTGAGAGACGGCGCGACGCGGGCACGGTAGGTTTTCGGTCATGGCCCGCGTACGCGCCGCACTCTACCTGGACTTCGACAACGTGTTCAGCGGACTGATCAAGCAGGACCCGGACGTGGCGATCCAGTTCGCCAAGGACCCGGCCGCGTGGTTGGTCCGGCTGACCACGGCGCTGACCGTCGACGGCCCGCGCCGCTGGCTGATCCTGCGCTGCTACATGAACCCGGGCGGCTGGGTGCCCAATCCGGACACCGAGGCGGCCCAGCCCCGGCTCTACTACTCGCAGTTCCGGCCGTTCTTCGTGAACGCCGGCTTCGAGGTGATCGACTGCCCGCGGCTGACCCACACCAAGAACGCCGCCGACATCCGGATGGTCGTCGACGCCGTCGACGCGCTCGCCGACCCGGTGCCGTACGAGGAGTTCGTCATCGCCTCCGGCGACTCGGACATGACACCGCTGCTGGTGCGCCTGCGCCGGGCCGACCGGCGCACCACGATCGTGTCGCCGTCGGACGCGGCCGAGGCGTTCATCGCGGTCGCCGACCGGCTGATCACCAGCCAGGAGTTGCTGGAGCTGGTGCAGGGCGAGCCGGTGGAGAGCGACGAGGCGCCGGTGACACCCGGCGACCCGGAGACCCCGGTCTCCTACGAACAGTTCCGTGACCTGGTCGTCTGGCGCTACACCGCGGCCACCGGCCCGCTGAACCTGGCCTCGCTCGCCCACGACCTGCGCCGCCAGCTCGGCCCGAGCGTCGACGAGACGAGCTGGTTCGGCAACGGCGGTTTCGTCCGCGCCCTGGAGAGCCTGGCCCTGCCCAGCGCCAAGTTCTCCAACCACTTCGTCTGGGACTCCGCCCGGCACGAGCCACCCGAGTCCGGGATCAGCACCGGTCCCGCGCCGGAGCCGGTCGGCCGCCTGTCCGCGCTGCTCAGCCTCCCCCGGCTGCCCCGCGAGATGTGGCCGCCGGTCTACCAGTCGCTCGCCGACTACGCGGCCGGCCACCACTTCAACCTGACCGAGGCGACCCGCTGGGCCCGCGACCAGCTCGCCGCGCAGGGCGTGGACGTGAGCCGCAGCGCCATCGCCTTCGTCACCCGGGGCACCGCGTTCGGCGGCGCGCCGCTCTATCGCCAGCCCCCGCCGAACGCCACCGAGATCGCGGCGGCCTTCGCCGACAACGTGCTGAACCGGGCCGAGGCCGCCGCCATCGCCCTCAGCGACGACGAGATCGCCGAGGTCCGCTCCTGGCTCGGCGCCGCTTGAAACCCGATTACGGTACGCCCTGAGCACGCGCCCGTGGCTCGCCCGCCGCGAGGCCCCGAGCCCCCGGACCGCAACGCGACTCACGGTCCAGGCCGGTCACGCCAGGTCCACACGAACCCGGACCGCAACGCGACTCACGGTCCAGGCCCGTCGCGCGAGGTCCGCGCGAATCCGGACCGCAACGCGACTCACGGTTCAAGCTGGTCACGCGAGGTCCGCACGAACCCGGACCGCAACGCGACTCACGGTTCAAGCTGGTCACGCGAGGTCCACACGAACCCCGACCGCAACGCGACTCACGGTCCAAGCTGATCACGCGAGGTCCGCACGAACCCCGACCGCAACGCGACTCACGGTCCAGGCCGGTCACGCGAGGTCCGCACGAATCCGGACCGCAACGCGACTCACGGTTCGGGCTGGTCCTGGTGGCCCTATTCGAGGGTCGGATAGGGCCACCAGGACCAGCCCGGGTCGGGAGCGCGCCGCCTGCCCGGACCCTCGCGGACCTCGCGTCCCCGCTCGCCAGGCAGTCCGCTACTTCCGGGCGGGGAAGAGGGCCGGGGCAGCGGCGGACCAGGCGGCGACCAGGTCGACGCGGGCCGGGTCACGGAGCCACTGGATCTGGAGGCCGTCCATCAGCGCCATGATCTGGCGGGCCAGCGTCTCCGGCTCCGGCGTCAAGTCCCGGGCGAGGACGCTGAGCTGGGCGATGGTGCTGTCCTGCCGGACCCGGAAGTAGTCGTGGGCGGGATGGTCGGGCGCCAGTGACTCGGCCTCCAGGACCGCGAAGAGCCGGACGATCTCCGGCTGGCCGGCGTTGCGGCGGACCAGGGCGGCGCAGACCTCCGGCAGGGTGATGTGGTGCGCCGACGCGGCCACGCGGGTCGCCAGCGAGGAGAAGCGGGTGACCGGCGGGGTGAGGTGCTCGGCGATCTCGTCACCGGTCAGCCCCAGCTCGGCGGAGAGCGACCGGTAGTCCTCCTCGTCGCGGTGCTCCAGCACGGCCACCAGCAGGTTGTCCTTGGAGCCGACGTGGTGCAGCAGGCCCGGGACGGTCAGGCCGCAGTCGTCGGCGACGTCCTGCATCGACAGGCCCCAGAAGCCGCGCTCGGCGATCAGCCGCGTGGTCGCGTCGAGGATCTGCCGGCGGCGCTCGGCGGCCGGCAGGCGGGCCCGGTCCCGGCGGCGAGGTGGTGCGCTGTTCACAGCGTCTTTCCTACCAGCAGCCCCTTGCCGGGCGGTCGCGGCGTGCCCTAGGTTACCGATTAGTTAATACCTAGTAGGTACTCAGTAACGCGTTCTCCGGCTCGCTGGAGAGGAAGGACCGGATTGCGTCATGACCTCCGAGCTCACCACCGCCGAGCAGGCGGCGCTCACCAGCGGAAGCGACTTCTGGCAGACCACCGGCATCGCGCCGGCCGGGCTGCCCGCCGTCGTCGTGACCGACGGCCCGCACGGCGTCCGCATGCAGGCCTCCGGCGGCGACCTGCTGGCCGGCGTCCCGGCCACCTGCTTCCCGCCGGCCGTGGCCACCGCCTCCACCTGGGACCCGGAGCTGCTGCGCCGGATGGGCGAGGCACTCGGCGACGAGTGCCGGGCGATGGACGTGGCGGTGCTGCTCGGCCCGGGTGTCAACCTCAAGCGCAGCCCGCTCGGCGGCCGCAACTTCGAGTACTTCTCGGAGGACCCGATCCTGACCGGCGTGCTGGCCACCGAGTGGGTGCGCGGTGTGCAGAGCAAGGGGGTCGGTGCGTCGCTCAAGCACTTCGCGGTGAACAGCCAGGAGACCGACCGGATGCGGGTCAGCGCCGACGTCGACGAGCGCACGCTGCGGGAGATGTACCTGCGCGCCTTCCACCGGGTGGTGACCCGGGCGCAGCCGTGGACCGTGATGTGCGCGTACAACAAGGTCAACGGGGTGTACGCGAGCGAGCACCACTGGCTGCTCACCGAGGTGCTGCGCGACGAGTGGGGCTTCGAGGGCCTGGTCGTGTCGGACTGGGGCGCCGTGGTCGACCGGGTGGCCTCGATCCGGGCCGGCCTGGACCTGACCATGCCCGGCCCGGACGCGGCCGGCGACCAGCAGCTGGTGGACGCGGTCGAGGCGGGCACGCTCGACGCCGCGGTGCTGCGGAGGTCGGCTGATCGCGTACGGACAATGGTGGTGAACGCCGGGAAGCGCGAACCCGGAGGCTATGACGCGGACTCGCACCACGAGCTGGCCCGGGAGATCGCCGGGAGGGCGATCGTGCTGTTGAAGAACGACGGCGGGCTGCTTCCGCTGCGCGCGGAGGGGCAGACGATCGCGGTGCTCGGCGAGTTCGCCCGCACGCCGCGGTACCAGGGTGGCGGCAGCTCGCAGATCACGCCGACCCGGCTGGACGACGCGCTGACCCGGATCCAGGCCTCGACCAGCGCCACCGTCACGTTCGCCGAGGGCTACGACGACCCGGACGCGGCGGCCCGGGTGGCCCGGGGCAGCGACGTGGCGCTGGTCTTCGTCGGCTCGGCGCACGAGACGGAGGGCGCCGACCGGGACTCGCTGGACCTGCCCGCCGAGCACCTGGCGCTGATCGAGCGGGTGGCCGCGGCCAACCCGAACACCGTGGTGGTCCTCTCCAACGGCGCGGTGCTGCTGACCAGCCCGTGGGAGTCGGCCGTGCCGGCGATCGTGGAGGGCTGGCTGCTCGGGCAGGCCGGTGGCAGCGCGCTCGCCGACGTGCTGTTCGGCCGGGTCAACCCGAGCGGGCGGCTGGCCGAGACGATCCCGGTGAAGCTCGCCGACCACCCGTCCTACCTGGACTTCCCGGGCGAGCACGGGCATGTCCGGTACGGCGAGGGCCTGCACGTCGGCTACCGCGGCTTCGACGCCCGGCAGACCCCGGTCGCCTACCCGTTCGGCTTCGGGCTCTCCTACACGACGTTCGCCTACGGCACGCCGACCGGCTCCGGCCTGGAGATCACGGTGCCGGTGACCAACACCGGCGACCGGGACGGGCGCGAGGTGGTGCAGGTCTACGTGAGCCTGCCCGGGTCGGCGGTGCGCCGGGCCCCGCGGGAGCTGAAGGCGTTCGCGAACGTGGCGATCGCGGCCGGCGAGACCGTCGAGGTCACGCTGCACGTCGACCGGGACGACCTGGCCTACTGGGACACCCGGCTGAACCGGTGGGTGGTCGAGGACGGCGACTACGTGTTCGAGGTCGGCGCCTCGTCCCGGGACATCCGGGGCACGCTCACCCGGCACGTCACCGGCGACGAGGCCCGGGTGCCGCTGACCGAGGAGTCCAGCATCGGCGAGTGGTTCGCCGACCCGCGCGGCGCCCAGGTGCTCGGCGAGGCGTTCGCCACGGCGATGGCGTCGGCCGGGGACTCGACGATGGCCGCGATGGCCGCCGACCCCGGCATGATGCTGATGATGGCCAGCATCCCGATCAAGCGGATGGCGAGCTTCCCGGGCAGCCCGGTCACCGCCGACACGCTGGAGAAACTCATCCAGGCGGCGAACGAGTAACCGCTTTGACAGTGGCCCGCAACCATATGGTTGCGGGCCACTTTGCTGTGTCCACTTGCCATAGTGTGCGACACACACTATCGTTTCTGGCATGACAATGGATGCGACGCTTGCGGGACACCTGCAAGAGCTGCGGCGCGGCACCGTCGTCGTCGCCAGCCTCACCGTGCTGCGGGAGCCGGGCTACGGCTATTCGCTGCTGGAGACGTTGAGCCGGGCCGGCTTCGAGGTGGAGGCCAACACGCTCTACCCGCTGCTGCGCCGGCTCGAGGCGCAGGGGCTGCTGACCAGCGAGTGGAACACCGACGAGGCCCGGCCACGCAAGTTCTACCGGACCACCGAGCAGGGCGAAGCCGTCGCCGGCACCCTGCGCGGAGAGTGGGCGCGGCTCGACACCGCGATCGGCGACCTTTCGGTTACGACCAATCACGGGAGTGAGAAATGACCAACCTCGTCGATCGATACGTGCTCACCGCCCTGCGCCGCATCCCCGAGCAGCAGCGCGCCGACATCGACCGGGAGCTGCGGGCGTCCATCGACGACGCGGTCGAGGCCCGGATCGACGCCGGTGAGACGCCGGAGGCGGCCGTCGAGTCCGCGCTCACCGAGCTCGGCGACCCGGAGCGGCTCGCCGACCGGTACGCCGACCGCCCCAACTTCCTGATCGGCCCCGACCTCTACCCGATCTGGCGCCGGCTGCTCAAGATCCTGCTCGCCACGGTGCTGCCGCTGGTCGTGGCGATCGGGGTGGTGGTGCAGCTCTTCGACGACCCGGACATCGGCAAGGTGATCGGCGGCGCGGTCGCCGGCGTGCTCACGATCGGCGCGCACATGTGCTTCTGGGTGACGCTGGTCTTCGCGATCATCGAGCGCACCGGCGTCAGCCGGGAGCACCTGAAGGCCAACTGGAAGCTGTCCGACCTGCCGAAATACGAGACCAACCGGGCCGGCCTCGCCGAGATGATCAGCGGTGTCGTCTGGTCGGTGCTGCTGATCGCCGCGCTGGTGCTGCAGCAGTTCACCTTCACCGACGTGCCGCTGCTCGACCCGGCGAACTGGGCGTTCTGGTGGCCGGTGCTGATCGCCCTGTTCACGCTGCGCGCCTTCTACCACGTCTGGGTCTACCGTCTGGGCGCCGTGACCCGGGCTGCCGCGGTGGTGAACGCGGTGCTCACGGTGGCCTACACGGTTCCGATGGTGTGGCTGCTGGCCACCGACCGGTTCTTCAACCCCGAGTTCCACGGCTTCCTCGACGTCAACGGCGGGGACGTGAAGGACTGGATCAGCATGGCCGCCATCGCGGTCCTGGTCCTGGGCGGGCTCTGGGACGTCGTCGAGAAGTTCGTCAAGGCGGAGCGGGCCCGCCGCGGCCTCCCGACGCGGGTGCCCGGGACCGGCGGCAGCTACGACTTCAGCTGATCTCACAGCACGCGGGAAGCCGGGGCGCATCGCGCCCCGGCTTCTTCTCAGGTGCGCGTGCGGGTGAGCAGGGCCTGAATCCGGGAGACGAGCTCGCGCGGGCTGAACGGTTTCGTCACGTAGTCGTCGGCACCGGCGCTGAAGCCGCCCTCGACGTCCTGCTCCTGCACCCGGGCGGTGAGCATGATGATCAGCATCCCGGCGGTGGAGGGGTCGGCGCGCAGCATCCGGCACACGTCGATGCCGGACAGCAGCGGCATCGAGACGTCCAGCACGGCGAGGGTCGGGCGGTGCACCCGGGCCTGCTCCACAGCGGCCTGACCGTCACCGACCGTGATCACCTCGAGCCCGGCCTGCTCCAGCTTGAAGGCCACCAGGTCACGGATGTCGGCGTCGTCGTCGGCCACCAAGACCGTGGTCACGGCAGCTCCCCTCGATCGGCATCACTACTTGTCCGACGATATCCGGTTATTTTGGGCGAGGCGGCGGGACTACCGGATTCCCGACCCATCCGCGCCCCGCTCAGCGCCGAATCCCGGGTATGCCAGCGGCCACACCGTTAGCAACCGGCTCGCAACCGGGGTACGCCCCGGTTGCATCCCGGCAGCGGTGTGCTGATTCCCGAGCGACCGCCGAGCTACCGACCGGACCGGGGAGGACCCGATGAACGCAGTGATCGATGACGTCCGTACCGAAGCGCTGTTCGTATCGGACCTGCAACGCTCCCAGGAACCGACCCCGGAGCTGATCCGCGAGGCCATCACAGCGACCGTCGATCGCCTCGGCGCCCACGGCTGCGCGGCCCTGGTGGCCCAGGAGTTCGGCGAGCACCCGGACTGCGCCCTCGGCCGCATGCGGTGGGCCCGGATGGCGGTCCGGCACGCCTTCGCCGCCTGAGACCCGATCAGGGTACGCCCGGAGCACCCCTGCGCGAACGCCCAGGATGCACCTCGCGTACCCCGGCCCGGAGACTCAGTGTGCGTGGGTGACGATCGCCTCGGCCACGTGGCGTAGCTGGTCGTGGTCGGGGCGGAAGCCGGCGGCGATGTCCGGGTGCAGCCCGGCTCTCGCCTGGTCCAGCAGCATGCTGGTGACCTGCTCGATGCTCTCGCCGGCATACCGCTGGCGGATCTTGACGGTCGCGGCCTGGAGCGCCGAACTGAGCTGGTCCTCCAGCGGACCGCGCAGTTTCTCCTCCACCGGGTTGAGCGATTGCGGGTCGAGTGTGACGTGCGGCTCGGCCAAAGTGTCCTCCGGAGGTCAACGACGCCGTACGGATACCCGTCGACCAACCCTCAGTAAACCGTGCGGACACGCGCCCGCGCCGGGTTTCCCCGGGACGGGGGACCGCCGGGGCGTCAGGCGGCACGGCTGACGGCCTCCTCGATCAGGCCGCGCCGGGCCAGGCGCGGCAGCCGGGTCAGCAGCGGCCGGATCTGCGCCGTGACCAGCGGCGGTGCCGCTGTCAGGGGCGGTCCCAGCACACGGAGCACCGGGTCGGTGGCCCAAGGAGAGGCTCTCGATCGCCTTGGACCACCGACGGTATCTATCGCTACCCGTTCGTGAGCGGGCTAACCACCTCGGCGAGCAACGGCGGCAGAAGTTCCCGCAGCACGTCGATCCCGTCCCGGCTGAGCACCGACTCCGGATGGAACTGCACCCCGGCGAACGACGCGCCGCGCAGCGCGTGCACCGCCCCGTCGGCCGGGTCCCGGGCGATCTCCACCGGCCCGTGCGCCGAGTCGATCGCGGCGGCCGCGGACACCGCGGCGAAGCTGGAGTAGAACCCCACCCGCCGCACCGAGCCGAACAGGTCCACGTCCCGCGCCAGCCCCTGATAGGGCGACTCCCGCCGGATCAGCGACAGCCCGAGCTCCAGGGCCAGCATCTCCTGACCGAGGCAGACCGCGAACAGCGGCGACCCGCTCGCCAGCCGGTCCCGGACGATGCCGCGCATCACCGCCATCTTCGGGTCGCCGGTGTCCTCCGGGTCACCCGGTCCCGGGCCCACCACCAGCAGGTCGGCGTCCGGCGCCGGCGACGACCAGGGCACCACCGACACCGTCAGGCCGAGCGCCTTCAGCTGGTGGGCCAGCATCGCGGTGAATGTGTCCTCCCCGTCCACGATCACCGCGGACCGCCCGGCCAGCCCCGGCGCCACGAGCGCGCCGGGCGCCCGGGAGTCCAGCCAGAACCGGGCCAGGTCGACGTTGCGGGCGGCGAGCGCGGCCAGCTCCGGCTCGCCGGCCACGGGAGCGGTCGCGTCGCGTACCGGAAAGGACGCGGAACCGAGCGCGGCCAGCACGCCCGCGGCCTTCGTGTGGGTCTCGGCCACCTCGCCGGCCGCCGTCGAATGCCGCACCAGGGTGGCCCCGACCGGCACCCGCAGGGTGCCGTCGGGCGTGATCTCCGCGGTCCGGATCAGGATCGGCGCGTCCAGGCTCTGCCGTCCCTCGTCGTCGACCTCCAGCAGGGCCAGCACGCCCGCGTAGTACCCGCGCCCGCGGCGTTCGTGGCGGGCGATCACCCGGCACGCGTTCTCGATCGGGCTGCCGGTGACGGTCGGCGCGAACATGGTCTCGCGCAGCACCTCCCGGACGTCCAGCGAACCGCGCCCGGCCAGCAGGTACTCGGTGTGGGTGAGGTGCGCCATCTGCTTCAGGTAGGGCCCGGCGACCTGCCCGCCGTGCTCGGCGACGGTCGCCATCATCTTCAGTTCCTCGTCGAGGACCATGTAGAGCTCCTCGACCTCCTTCGGGTCCCGCAGGAAGTCGAGCAGCGGCCCGGACCCGTGCCGGAACGTCCCGCTGATCGGGTTCATCATCACGATGCCGTCGGTGACGCTGACGTGCCGCTCCGGCGTGGCCCCGACCAGCGTCCGGGTCCCGGTGTGCACCAGGAACGTCCAGTACGTCCCCTGTTCCTGCGCGAGCAGCCGCCCGAACGCCGCCCGCGCCGCGTCCACCGGGTCGCCGTCGACGGACGCCTCGAACACCCGGTGGATCACGAAGTTCGCGCCCTCGCCGTGCCCGATCTCGTCGCGCAGCACGTCCTCGACGATCCGCCCGTACTCGTCGTCGCTCAGGTCGAACCTCCCGCCGGAGACCCGCAGCTCACCGGCCGGGAAGTCGCTCAGCGGCCGGGTCTCGCGGGAATCGATCAGCAGACACTCCAGCGGCGCGCCGTCGTCCACGCAGTCGAAGCCGCGCTCGGCGATCTGCCGGTAGGGCACCACGGCGAGCACCGGCCGCCCGGGGTCGAGCGGGATGGCGGCGAGCGCGTCGACGGTGATCACGTCACCGGTGAGCACCTCGACGTGGTCGGCGCCGTCGCGGTGCAGGTAGGCGAAAGGCATGGGTCCTCGTTCCGGGCCGGGCGGGCGCCCACCGAGTCCGGACCATGCGAAACGGCCGCCTCGGGGAGGCGGCCGCGGGTTGGTTACGCGCGGGGGATGTGGCCGCCGGTCAGGCGGGCCACCACATGCTCAGTCGCGCGTTCATGCCCTGCAGCCTAACGGCGTCCGCGTCACTCCGCGCCACCCGTCCCGCATGGAGAGACCTAAGGCCTGTTTCATAACCCGACCGGGGCTGCGGCGTGGCCAGGAGCGCGCCTGGCAGCGTCCGCGATTTGCCCGCATACAACACCGGTATGCGGGCAAATCGCGGCCGTTGCCAGCCACACTCCTGACCTCGCCTCGCACTCGGCCGGGTTATGAAACAGGCCTTAGCGGGGCTTGTCGTGCAGGGTGAGGATCAGGTCGACGACCAGCGCGCTCCAGCCGGTCTGATGCCACGCGCCCAGTCCGGCCCCGTTGTCCCCGTGGAAATACTCCGGGAAGACGATCAGGTCCTTCCAGTCCGGGTGGGTGTGGAACATGTCGGTCGCGCCGTAGATCGGCCGGCGCCCGTCGTCGTCCGGGACGAAGAGCGCGATCAGCCGGCGGGACAGGTCGTCGGCCACCTCGGACAGCGACATCTTCGTCTGTGCCCCGGTCGGGTACTCCACCCGCAGGTCCTCGCCGTAGAACTCGGCGAACTCCCGGAGCGCCTCGACCAGCAGGTAGTTGACCGGCATCCAGACCGGGCCGCGCCAGTTCGAGTTGCCGCCGAACAGGCCGCTGGTGCTCTCCGCCGGCTCGTAGCCGACGGTGAAGTCCGAGCCGCCCAGCGAGACCGTGAACGGTTTCTCCAGGTGGGCACGGGAGAGCGTGCGCAGGCCGTACGGGGAGAGGAATTCCTCGGGGTCCAGCAACCGGGCCAGGATCCGCAACAGCTGGTCCTGGCCCACCATGCTCAGCAGCCGCTGGCGGCGCCGATCGGCGCCGCCGAGCCGGCGCGCGCTGATCACGTCGCCGTAATCGGTCTGCTTGTGCAGCATCCAGCGGACCCGGGCGTTCACCTCGGGCAGCCGGTTCAGGGTGTCCGAGGTGAGCCGGGTGGTCGCGGCGAGCGGCAGCAGGCCGACGATCGACCGGGCCTTGAGCGGCACCTTGTGCCCGTCCGGCAGCCGCAGCACGTCGTAGAAGAAGCTGTCCTCGTCGTCCCAGAGCCCCTGCCGGTACGCCGCCTCCGCGATGTACGTGAAGTGCTCGAAGAACTTGGTGGCCATGTCCTCGTAGGACCGGTCGTGCAGGGCCAGGATGATCGACATGTCGAGCAGGTTGAGGGCGTACATGGCCATCCAGCCGGTGCCGTCGGACTGTTCGAGCACCCCGGCGACCGGTAACGCGGCCGAGCGGTCGAACGGGCCGACGTTGTCCAGGCCGAGGAAGCCGCCCTCGAACACGTTGTTGCCGCCGACGTCCTTGCGGTTGACCCACCAGGTGAAGTTGAGCAGCAGCTTGTGCATCACCTTGGCGAGGAAGTCGTAGTCCCGGCCGCCGTCGATCTGGAAGACGCGCAGCGCGGCCCAGGCGTGCACCGGCGGGTTCACGTCGGCGAACGACCACTCGTACGCCGGGATCTGCCCGTTCGGGTGCATGTACCACTCGCGGAGCAGCAGGAGCAGCTGCGACTTGGCGAAACCCGGGTCGACCCGGCTGATGCTGACACAGTGGAACGCCAGGTCCCAGGCGGCGTACCAGGGGTACTCCCACGGGTCCGGCATGCTGATCACGTCGAAGCTGTTCATGTGCCACCAGCCGTTGTTGCGCCCGTAGCGCCGGCCCGGTGGCGGTGGCGAGTTGCCCGGGTCGCCGTGCAGCCACTGCTTCACGTCGAAGTGGTAGAACTGCTTGCCCCACATCAGCCCGGCGATCCCCTGCCGGGCCACCGCGGCCTCCTCCTCGGACGCGGCCGCCGGGATGACCTCGCGGAAGAACGCGTCGGCCTCGGCGAGCCGGTCGCGCATCACCGCGTCCCAGTCGCCGGCCAGGTCGAGCGGCGGCGCCGGGGCGTCGGTCTGGGTGAGCCGCATCCGAAGGGTCCGGGACTCCCCCGGGCCCAGGGTGATCTCGTAGTGCAGCGCGCCCTTGGTGCCGGTCCCGCTCGGGTTCACGGTCGGCATGTCGGAGATCAGGAAGTCGTTGATCCCGTCCTTCGGGTACGGGCTGCGCCCGGGCAGGCCCCACAGCCGCTGCGCGTTGGTCTCGTTGTCGCAGACCAGCGCGGGCGGGGCGCCCTCGGCGTCGAGCGTGACGTGCCCGATCGACCGGTGCCGCCCGGCGAGACGCCCGGGGGTGCCGGTCAGGGACGGGATCGGCCGGTTCGGCAGGCCCCAGGACCACGTGTTGCGAAACCAGAGGGTGGGCAGCACGTGCAGGGTGGCCGGGTCCGGGCCGCGGTTGGAGACGGTGACCGCGATGCACATGTCGTGCGGGCCGGCCTTGGCGTAGTCGACGGTCACCGCCCAGAACCGGTCCTGGTCGAAGATGCCGGTGTCGACCAGCTCGTACTCGCTCTCGGTCCGCGAGCGCTGGCCGTTGACCCGGACCAGCTGGTCGTACGGAAACTCGGCTTGTGGGTAGTGATAGCGCCAGCGCATCCACGAGTGGGTCGGCGTGGAGTCCTGGTACCACCAGTAGTCCTTGGCGTCCTCGCCGTGGTTGCCGCCGTCGCCGCCGAGGCCGAACATCCGTTCCTTGAGGATCGGGTCCTTGCCGTTCCAGAGCGCGAGCGCGAAGCAGAACGTCTGCCGGTCGTCGCAGACCCCGGCCATGCCGTCCTCGTTCCACCGGTACGCCCGGGACCGCGCGTGGTCGTGCGGGAAGTAGTCCCACGCCGTCCCGTGCTCGCTGTAGTCCTCCCGGACCGTGCCCCACGCCCTTTCGGAGAGGTAGGGACCCCAGGCGCGCCACGGCTGCTCGCCGGAGTCGGCCTGGGCCAGCCGATCCCGCTCCGACACGTGCGTTCTCACCATCCCCACCATTACGACCCGGAGTCGATCACACTGAGACTGTCATGGTCTGGTGTCAAGTGTGTCGGCTCCGCCGATTCTGCCCATAGGTCGGAGGTTCCCTTCCGTGTCCACCGTGTGCCCGATCATGTTCGGACCGCAGCTGTGTACCGATGTGGGTGCCGGATCGGCTCGAGAGTGGCTGGTACCCGACGGGGTGGGCGGCTATGCCATGGGCACTGTCACAGGGTTGCGAACACGTCGTTACCACGGGCTGCTGGTTGTGTCCGGCGCCACACCCGCGTCCCGGATGCTGGGCCTGGCGTCGCTCGACGCGGTGGTCACGCTGCCGTCCGGCGCCCGGGTGCGGCTGGGCTGTCACGAGTGGGCGGGCGGCGTCATCGCCCCTGCCGGGCATTCGTACTTGTCAGGATTTTTCCTGATCGATGGCATCCCGCGCTGGCGATGGCGGATCGGCGACATCGTCATCGAGCGGGAGATCGCGATGGCGACCGGGCGCCCGGCGGTCGCGGTCGTCCATCGGCTGATCGCCGGCGGTCCGGTCCGGATCGCCGTCGAGGCGCTCTGCGCCTGGCGCGACGCCCACGGGGAGCAGGGTCCCGCGATCACCGTCACACCCACCGCGGACGGTTGCGTCGTCGAGGACGCCTACCGGATCGCCGGGCCGGGCTTCGCCGCGGCCGGCGAGTGGTTCCGGGATGTCCGATACCGCGAGGAGGCGGCCCGCGGCCTTCAAGATCAAGAGAATTTATGGTACGCCGGGAGCTTCCACGCCCGCCTCGACCGCCCCGGGGCGATCGCCGAGATCACGGCCTGGGCCGATGATCGGGATCAGCCACCGCCACCGGCCGCCGCGGTGGTGGACGCCGCCCGCGCGCGCAACCGGGCGCTGACCGCCGGCGCCGATCCCGCCGAGGCCGCGCTCACCCTCGCCGCCGACGCCTTCGTGGTCCGCACCCGCACCGGCCCCGACGTGGTCGCCGGCTACCCGTGGTTCGGCGCCTGGTCCCGGGACACGATGATCGCTTACGAGGGGCTGTTCCTCGCGACCGGCCGTTTCGACACCGGCCGCGAGCTGCTCCGGTCCTACGCCGCGACGCTCTCCGAGGGGATGCTGGCGAACACCGCGGACACCGGCAGCGTCGAGTACAACACCGCCGACGGCACCCTCTGGTTCCTGCACGCGGCCGACCGGCACGTGACGGTCACCGGCGACACCGACCTCGGCGCCGAGCTGCGGCCCGCGCTGACCGGCGTGATCGAGCACCACCTGGCCGGCACCCGGTACGGCATCCGCGCCGACCCGGCCGACGGCCTGCTCGTCCAGGGCGCCACCGGCGAGGCCCTGACCTGGATGGACGCCCGGGTCGACGGGGTGCCGGTGACGCCGCGGGCGGGCAAGGCGGTCGACATCAACGCCCTGTGGGTCAACGGGCTGGCCACCCTCGGCGACACCTTCGCGGCCGTGCGCGACCGGGCCAGGGACAGTTTCGCCCGGTCGTTCGTCACCCTCTCCGGGCAGTTGCAGGACGTGCTCGGGGACCACACCATGCGACCCAACCAGCTGCTCGCCTGGTCGCTGCCGCACGCGCCGCTGCGGCCCGACCCGGCGGTGCTGACCCGGATCGGGGCGGCGCTGCTCACCCCGATGGGGTTGCGCAGTCAGGCGCCCGGGACGGCGGGATATCGCGGGCGGCATCGGGGCGGGCCGGGTGAGCGGGACACGGCGTACCACACCGGCACCGTCTGGCCGTGGCTCACCGGGCCGTACGTGACGGCCTGGCGGCGGCTCGGCGTCGAGGTCACCGACGTCCTCACCGATGCCGAGCAGCACCTGACCGAATACGGACTCGGGTCGATCTCCGAGACGGCTGACGGGGACGCGCCGCACACCGCGACCGGCTGCCCGTTCCAGGCGTGGTCGGTGGCCGAGCACCTGCGGGCCCGGAAACTCTGAGAAACCGGGGATGCACCCGATCCGCAACCCACAGCCTCGACGATGAGCCGATGGAACGCACCAGGTCCAGCAGCGTGGCGTGGCGGCTCTGGCTCGCCGTCGTGGCCGTCTGCGCCCTGATCCGGTGCCTCGGCCAGCTGCTCGGCGCGCCGTTCCGGATCTACGAGATCCCGTACGTCGTGATCACCTGTGGCGTCCCGATCATGATCCTGGCCGGGATGCGCCTGCACCGGCCGGCCCGGCCCACCGGGTGGTACCTGCTCGCGCTGGGCCAGGCCACCTACGCCGCCGCCGACGTGGTCTACAGCTTCGACGTGTGGAGCACCGGGAACATGGCCGAGCCGACCCCGGGCGACGTGCTCTACCTGTGCAGTTACCTGTTCACCGGCGCCGCGGTGCTCATCTTCATCCGGCGGCGCACCCCCGGCTGGGACTTCGCCACCGCGGTCGACGCGCTGGTCATCGCGCTCAGTGCCGGCCTGCTGACCTGGGAGTTCCTGGTCGAACCGGTGGCGCAGGACTCCACGCTGCCACTCGCCGCGAAGCTGACCGAGGTGTCGTACCCGGTTCTCGACCTGATGCTGCTGATCCTGGCCGTCCGGCTGCTGTTCGGCTCGGGCGCCCGCAGCACGGCGCTGTACCTGCTCTTCGGCTATCTCGGGCTGATGTTCGCGGCGGACACCGCGTACGCGGTGATCGGGCTGCTGGGCGGGGCGAACACCACCGAGCCGTTCACCGCGCTGCTCTGGGTCGTCTCGCTCGGCATGATCGGCGCCTGCGCGCTGCATCCGGCCATGCGGGACTTCGACGCGCGCAGCCCGGTGGCCGCCCCGGCCGCCACCCCGGCCCGGCTCACCATGCTCACCGGCGCCGTGCTGATGGTGCCCGGCTTGCAGCTGGGCGAGCACCTGGCCGGTAAGGATCTGAACGTGCCGCTCACCAGCAGCGCCTGTGCCGTGATGTTCCTGCTGGTCCTGGCCCGGATGGCGGGCCTGGTGGCGGCGCAGCGGCGGGCCGCCGACACGGACGCGCTGACCGGCGCGCACAACCGCCGTTACTTCGAGGAGGCGCTCACGGCCGAGTGCCGCCGCGCCGCCCGGGCCGGTTACGACTTCGGCCTGCTCATGATCGACATCGATCACTTCAAGAAGATCAACGACACGTACGGCCATCCGGGCGGCGACCGGGTCCTCCGCGAACTGGCCCGGCGCCTCAACTCCGGCAAGCGATCCGGCACCGTCTTCGCCCGCTACGGCGGCGAGGAGTTCATCGCTCTGATCCCGCACGTCGCGGCCGGCGACCTTCCGCTGATCGCCGAGCGCACCCGCCAGGCGATCGCCGACCTCCCGTTCGACGTCACCGCCACGGACCTGATCACGGTAACGGCCTCCCTGGGGGCCGCCGCCACCTCCGGCCCGCTCACCGACCCGGCCGAGCTGCTCCGAGCCGCCGACGAGGCCCTCTACGCCGCCAAGGCCGGTGGCCGGAATCGGTCAGTGGTCGCCCCCACCACCCTCACCCCGGCAACCGCACCCCACTGACCCCTCCCGGCGTCGTTCGCGCACCGGCAACCGGTCCCGGCTAGGGTCCCGTTCATGCCTGCTTCGGAATACGTCCGGAACCTGCGCGCCCGCGTCGGTCACGAGATGCTGATGTTCCCGACGGTCTCCGCGATCGTCCTGAACGACCGTGGCGAGGTGCTGCTGCACCAGCGCAGCGACAACGGGCACTGGACCCTGATCGCCGGCCTGATGGACCCGGGCGAGCAGCCGGCCGACGCGGTGGTCCGCGAGGTGGCGGAGGAGACCGCGGTCCAGGTCAAGATCGACCGCCTGGCCGGCGTGGTCTCCCACGACGTCACCTACCTCAACGGCGACGAGTGCCAGATGGTCAACATCTTCTTCCGCTGCCACGCCGTCGGCGGCGAGGCCCGGGTCAACGACACCGAGTCCCTGGCCGTCGCCTGGTTCCCCCTCGACGCCCTCCCCGACCTCAACCCGTTCACCCGCCGCATGCTGGCCCTGGCCCTGGACGACAACGCCCCGCCGTATTTCGCCGCGCCGGGCGAAGGCGGCTTCTGACCCACCACCCCAGGCCCGCGGCAACGACGCGAATCAGTCGCCCGGTGAGCCCGGCCATCCGCCACCGGACGGCCGGATCAAGCCGCCCCGCACCGACACAGCCACGCCAACCGAACGCCCCGATCAGCCGAGCCGGCCGGCGCCGACACAACCGCACGAATCGCACGGCCCCATCAGCCGAGCCAGCCGACGCCGACACAACCGCACAAATCGCACGGCCCCATCAGCCGAGCCAGCCGACGCCGACACAACCGCACAAATCGCACGCCCATCAGGCGAGCCGGCCGGCGCCGACACAGCCGCACGAATCGCACGGCAGGCGTCAGGCGAGCCAGCCGGGACGGATCAACCCGGCCTCGTAGGCATAGACGACCAACTGCGCCCGATCGCGGGCGCCCAACTTGATCATGGTGCGACTGACGTGGGTCTTGGCGGTGGCCGGGCTGATCACCAGGCGGGTGGCGATCTCGTCGTTGGAGAGGCCCTCGGCCACCAGCGCCATCACCTCCCGCTCCCGGTCGGTGAGCTGGTCCAGCTCGCGCGGCGGCTCCGGCCGGCGGCCGGCACCCGCGCCGGCGAACTCGCCGATCACCCGGCGGGTGACGCTCGGCGACAGCAGGGCGTCACCCGCCGCCACCGCGCGCACGCCGCGCAGCAGCTCGACCGGCTCGGTGTCCTTGACCAGGAACCCGGAAGCGCCGGTGCGCAACGCCTCGAACACATACTCATCCAGCTCGAACGTGGTCAGGATGACCACCCGGGTGTCGGCGCAGGCCGGGTCGGCGGCGATCCGCTTGGTCGCCTCCAGGCCGTCCACACCGGGCATCCGGATGTCCATCAGCACCACGTCCGGCCGGGTGGCCCGCACCAGGGTGACCGCCTGCAACCCGTCCGCGGCCTCACCGACCACCTGGATGTCCGGCTCCGCGTCGAGCAACGCCCGGAACCCGGCCCGCACCAGCGCCTGATCGTCCGCCAGCACCACCGAGATCATCGTCTCTCCTCAGAAGTCACTCGATCACCGGAGACATCGCTCTCCCCCACCGTCACCCCATCGCTCGCCCCGGCCGCCGGCGGCTCGGCCGGGTCCGGCGCCGGTGGGGCGGTGGCCGAGCGCCCCGTCGGCAGGATCACCGTGACCAGGAAGCCACCGGTCGGTGGACGCCCGGCCTCGAGCCGCCCGCCCAGACTCTCGGCCCGCGCCCGCATCCCGGTGATGCCGCTACCTTTCTCCCCGCCCTCGGCCGGCGGCGGTGGCGGCTCCACGATCACCGGGCCGTCGTTGCGAATCGACAGGTACAGCGCGGCGGGGAGATAGCCCACCGCGACGTCCGCCTCGGGCTGCGGCCCGGCGTGATGACGCCGCACGTTGGTCAGCGCCTCCTGCACGATCCGATAGGCCGCCCGATCCACCTCGGCCGGCAACTCCCGCGGCTCGCCGGTGATCGTCGTCCGCACCGGGATGCCGGCCGTCGCGGTCAGCTCCGCCAAGCGGTTCAGCCCGAGCGCCGGCTGCCGGGGCGCCGCCTCCCCCTCGGTCCGCAGCACGCCCAGCACCGACCGCACCTCACGCAGTGCCTCCGCGCTCGCGCTCTTGATCGCGGTCAGCGCCTCGCGAGCCTGCTCCGGCCGCTGATCCATCAGGTGCAGCCCGACCCCGGCCTGCACGTTGATCAGGCTCAGGTGGTGGCCGAGCACGTCGTGCAACTCGCGCGCGATCCGCAGTCGCTCCTCGGAGTCCTGCCGGCGCTGCTGCTCCTGCTGCGCGCGGGCCTGCTCGGCCCGGGTCCGGGCCTGCTCGGCGTAATTCTCCGCGCGGATCCGGGCGGCGCCGCCGAGCAGGATCATCAGGCCGAGCCCGAACGCCGCGAGGCAGGTCTGCCCGACGACCGGGCGCACCCCGGGAGGCAGCCCGAGCGGGCCGGACAGCCCGACGGTGACACCGATCCAGACCGCCCAGGCGGTGACCCCGCAGAGCAGCGCGGCCTGCCGGCGGCCCTGCCGGGCCACCGAGAAGAGCGCCACGCCCGCGGCCGCCGCATAGGCCGCGTGCGGCATGGCGTGGGTGGCGAACAGGATGGTGGCGGCCGAGGCGATCGCGAAGACCGTGATCGGGGCACGTCGGCGCCAGATCAGCGCGATCGGGCCGGCCAGCAGCATCAGGGTGGTGAGCGAGTCCCACGGCCGGTAGAGCCCGCCGTGGCTGATGACGTTGTTGAGCCCGATGAAGTGGATGACCGCGGTGATCACGGCGGCGCTCTGCGGCATCCCGTTGTGCGCCTCCCGGATGCGGCGCCGCCAGGGCGGGCCGGCCTGCTCCGGGGTGTCCGGCCCGGCCTGACCCGGATCGTCGGCGACCGCACCGCCGGGGAACGCGCAGCCCTCGGCTCGGCGGCCGCCCGGCGGTCGCCGCCGATCCCGGCCACGCTTGCTCATGCAGCCGAAACTACGGCACCACGACCCCCGTGGCATCGGCCCGGGAACTGAATTACGGACTACGACCACGGGCGTACACAAGATCGCGGAGCTGCGCCTCAGGTCGTACGAAAAGGGAATCGTGACCCGCGGACCACCGCGCGCGAATGCGTCCGCGAGCCGACGCGGACCCGGCGCCGGGCGGCGAACCTGGATGCAGAAACCCCGCCGAGGAGGACATCGTGCATCCCGAAGACGCCACCTGGTCCGGGCCGGTCGCCCGGCTGCGGACCTCCGACACCGAACGCGAGGAGATCGCCGAGATCCTGCGGGCCGCGATGGCCGAGGGCCGGCTCAGCCTGGACGAGGGCGAGGAACGGCTGACCACGGCCTATGCCGCGAAGTTCCGCGACGAGCTGGACGTGCTGACCCGCGATCTGCCGCACGGCGGCCGTCAGGCTCTCGCGCGGATGCCGCACCGGCGCGCCGCGACACGCCGGTCACTGCAGCGGCATGCCAGTTTCATCCTGATTGTCGCCGGCGTGCTGACCGGTCTCTGGGTCCTCTCCGGAGCACCCTTCTTCTGGCCGGTGTTCCCACTGTTCTTCCTGGTGATGGGCTTGATCCGGCACGCCCGCGAGGGCCGGTGGGAGCCGCGGGCGCACCCTCGCCACTGACCCCCGCCCTGTCGGGTGGCCGACTCCACTCCGCAGTGGACGGCCCGGTCGTTGATCTTCGTCCCGCTCTCTGCGACAGTGTCGCAGTTTGTTCGGGGAGGGACGACGCACATGATGGGTCCGTCGCACGCGCTGTCCGGGGCGGCCGCCTGGCTGGCCGGCAGCTGGGCTGTCGACCAGTTCGCCGGCTATCACCAGACGCCGCTGATGATCGGCGTGGGCACCGCGATGGCCGCCGGCGGCGCGCTGCTGCCCGACTTCGACCTGTCCGGCAAGGTGACCACCAACCAGGGCGGCGCCACCGTCGCCCGGACGTTCGGCGTGTTCTCGCTGTTCGTGGCCGAGGTGATCGAGAAGATCTCGCTGGGCATCTACGCGGCGACGCGGCAGAAGCGCGACCCGAAGCGGGACCACGGGCACCGGACGTTCACCCACACCCTGCCGTTCGCCGCGCTGGTCGGCTGGGGCACCACCGAGCTGGCCGCGCACTACGGCAAGTGGGCCGTGGTCGGCATCATCTTCTTCATGGCGGGCCTGGCGCTGCGCGGCCTGTTCGAGAAGTGGGCGGAGCGGGCCGGCTGGCTGATCGTCACGCTCGCCGCCGCCGCGATCGCCTGGTTCACCGCGGCCAACCTGCCCGGCGACCGCGGTTACCCGCTGCTCGGCTTCGCGGTCGGCGCCGGCTGCGTGGTCCACCTGCTCGGCGACATGATCACCAAGAACGGCGTACCGATCTTCTGGCCGATCCCGACCGGCCGCAACCGGATGTGGCGCATGGTCGGCATCCCGAACCAGTTCGCGGTGAAGGTCGGCGGCAAGACCGAGACGGTCGTCCTGACCACCGCGTTCACCGTGATCTCGCTGGTGTCGCTGGCCGGCCTGTTCGCCCCGGTCCTGCTGCACCGGCTCAACCTCGACGTGTGGGCATCCTCGAAATAGCCTTCTCCACGATCTTGTCGACCGGGAGCGTGGCGTCCACCGCGACGCCACTCTCGTCCGGCTCGAGCGGCTCCAGGATCGCGAACTGCGACGCGACCAGGGTGCTCGGCATGAAGTGACCCGCCCGCCCGCTGACGCGGGCGGTCGCTGTCTCCGGCGACAACACCAGGTGGACGAAGAAGACGTCCGGGTTTCCCCCGCGAAGCACATTCCGGTACGCCCGTTTGAGCGCCGAGCAGGACACCACGACGTCGCCCGCACCCAGCGACGCCGCGATCGCCGCCAGCCAGGGCGCCCGGTCCTCATCGGTCAGCGGCACGCCGCCGTGCATCTTGGCCACGTTGGCCGCCGGATGGAACGCGTCGGCCTCCTTGTAGGGCACGCCGAGCCGGTCGGCGAGGGCCTTGCCGACCGTGCTCTTGCCGCAGCCCGCGACCCCCATCACCACGATCGGCACCATCCCGCTGCTCCCGTCAGTCGATCGAGTACGCCAGGTTCGGCCGCAGCCACCGCTCCACATCGGCGAGCGGCATGCCACGCCGGGCGGCGTAGTCCTCGACCTGATCCTTACCCAGCCGGCCCACCGTGAAGTACTTCGCCTCCGGGCTGGCGAAGATCAGCCCGCTGACCGCGGCGGCCGGGGTCATCGCGAACGACTCGGTCAGGCCGACGCCGATCCGGCCGGTGTCGAGCAGCTGGAACAGGTCCTTCTTCTCGCTGTGGTCCGGGCAGGCCGGGTAGCCGAGGGCCGGGCGGATGCCACGGAACCGCTCCGCGTGCAGGTCCTCCAGCTTGGGCTTGGCGTCCGGCTCGAACCAGTCGCGACGGGCCTTGAGGTGCAGGTACTCGGCGAACGCCTCGGCCAGCCGGTCGGCCAGCGCCTTGACCATGATGGCCTTGTAGTCGTCGTGCTCGGCCTCGTATTTCGTGGCCAGCTTCTCCGCGCCGTGGATCGCCACGGCGAAACCGCCCAGGTGATCCCCGGCCGGGGCGACGTAGTCGGCGAGGCAGCGGTTCTCCCGGCCGGCCGGCTTCTCGGTCTGCTGGCGCAGCATCGGGAAGCGGTGACCGTTCTCCAGGACGATGTCGTCACCCTCGGCGTGCGCCGGCCAGAAACCGTACAGGCCGCGGGCCTGGAACGAGCCGTCCGCGATGATCTTGTCGAGCATCGCGTTGGCGTCGTCGAAGAGCTCCTTGGCGACCGGCTCCTTGAGGATCGCCGGGTACTTCCCCTTCAGCTCCCAGGCCAGGAAGAGGAACTGCCAGTCGATCAGCTCGCGCAGCTCGGCGATGGTCGGCTGCACCTCGCGGACCCCGGTGAAGGTGGGCGTGGGCAGCTCCGCGAAGTCGACCGTCTCCCGGTTGGCGCGGGCCTGGGCCAGGGTGAGCAGCGGCTGGGCGTGCCGTTTCTCGTGCTGCTCGCGCAGGCGCTGCTGGTCGTCCCGGTTCGCCTCGTCGAGCTTGCGCGCCCGCTCCGGGTCGAGCAGGTCGGAGACCACGCCGACGACCCGGGAGGCGTCGAGGACGTGGACGGTCGACCCGTCGTACGCCGGAGCGATCCGCACCGCCGTGTGCTGCTTGGACGTGGTCGCCCCGCCGATCAGCAGCGGGATCTTCAGCCCGCGCCGCTGCATCTCGGCGCCGACCGCGACCATCTCGTCCAGCGACGGCGTGATCAGGCCGGAGAGCCCGATCGCGTCGGCCCCCTCGGCGATCGCGGTGTCCAGGATCCGCGCGGTCGGGACCATCACGCCGAGGTCGATCACCTCGTAGTTGTTGCAGCCCAGCACCACGCCGACGATGTTCTTGCCGATGTCGTGGACGTCGCCCTTGACCGTGGCCAGCACGACCTTGCCCTGGCCGCGGGCGCCCTCCTCCTTCTCGTCCTCCATGAAGGGCAGCAGGTAGGCGACCGAGCGCTTCATCACCCGGGCGCTCTTGACCACCTGGGGCAGGAACATCTTGCCGGAGCCGAACAGGTCGCCGACGATGCCCATGCCGTCCATCAGCGGGCCCTCGATCACGTCGAGCGGCCGGGGCAGCTTGAGCCGGGCCTCCTCGGTGTCCGCCTCGATGAAGTCGACGATGCCGTGCACCAGCGCGTGCGACAGCCGCTCCTCGACCGGAGCCTCCCGCCAGGACAGGTCGACCTCGCGCTTGGCGGCGCTGCCGGTGACCGTGGAGGCGAAGGTGACCAGGCGGTCGGTGGCGTCCTCGCGCCGGTCGAAGAGCACGTCCTCGACCAGCTCCAGCAGATCGGCCGGGATGTCCTGATAGACGGCGAGCTGGCCGGCGTTGACGATGCCCATGTCCAGCCCGGCCTTGACCGCGTGGAACAGGAACGCCGAGTGCATCGCCTCGCGGACGATGTCGTTGCCCCGGAAGGCGAACGACAGGTTGGAGATGCCGCCGCTGGTGCGGGCGCCCGGGCAGCGCTGCTTGATCAGCGGCAGTGCCTCGATGAACGCCTTGGCGTACCCGTTGTGCTCGGCGATGCCGGTGGCGACGGCCAGCACGTTCGGGTCGAAGATGATGTCGGTCGGGTCGAAGCCGTCCTCGACCAGCAGGTCGTAGGCACGGCCGCAGATCTCCACCTTGCGGTCGCGGGTGTCGGCCTGGCCCTGCTCGTCGAAGGCCATCACCACCACGCCGGCGCCGAAGTCGCGGATCCGGCGGGCGTGCGCCAGGAACTCGGCCTCGCCCTCCTTCAGGCTGATCGAGTTGACCACGCCCTTGCCCTGCACGCACTTGAGGCCGGCCTCCAGCACGTTCCACTTCGAGCTGTCGATCATGATCGGGATCCGGGCCACCTCGGGCTCGGTCGCGATCAGGTTGAGGAACGTGGTCATCGCCCGCTCGCTGTCCAGCAGGTCGGCGTCCATGTTCACGTCGAGCAGGTTGGCGCCGCCGCGGACCTGGTCCAGGGCCACGTCGACGGCGGCCTGGTAGTCCTCGGCCTCGATCAGCCGGCGGAACTTGGCCGAGCCGGTCACGTTGGTCCGCTCGCCGATCATCACGAACCCGGTGTCCGGGCCGATCGCGAACGGCTCCAGGCCACTGAACCGGGTGGCCGGCGCCGGCGGGTCCACCACGCGCGGCGGTGTCCCGGCGACCGCGCCGGCGATCGCCGCGATGTGCGCCGGGGTGGTGCCGCAACACCCGCCGACGATGTTGACCAGGCCCGAGTCGGCGAACTCGCCGATCAGCGACCCGGTCTCCGCGGGCGTCTGGTCGTAACCACCGAACGCGTTCGGCAAGCCGGCGTTCGGGTGTGCGGCGACAAAGGTGTCCGACAGGCGGGCCAGCTCGGCCACGTGCGGGCGGGCCTCGGTGGCGCCGAGCGCGCAGTTCAGCCCGACGACCAGCGGATGGGCCCGCTCGATCGATCGCCAGAAGGCCTCCACGGTCTGCCCGGAGAGCGTGCGGCCGGACAGGTCGACGATGGTGACCGAGACCCAGAGCGGCAGCTCGGGGGCGACCTCGTGGGCCGCCGCGATCGCCGCCTTGGCGTTCAGCGTGTCGAAAACGGTCTCGATCATGACGAGGTCGACGCCGCTCTCGGCGAGCGCCGAGATCTGCTCCGCGTACGCGGTCTTGACCTGGTCGAACGTGACGGCCCGATAGGCCGGGTCGTCGACCTTGGGCGACAGCGACAGCGTCACGTTCAGCGGGCCGACGTTGCCGGCCACGAACCGGCGCCGCCCGTCCGCGGCCTGCGCCTCGTCGGCGGCCTGCCGGGCCAGCCGCGCGGCCTGCCGGTTCATCTCGGGGACCAGGTGCTCCAGCCCGTAGTCGGCCTGGGCGATGGTGGTCGCGGTGAACGTGTTCGTCGTGACGATGTCGGCGCCGGCCGCGAGATACTGCCGGTGCATGTCGAGGATCACGTCGGGACGGGTCAGGTTGAGCAGGTCGGGGTCGCCGGTGACGTCCTGCGGGTGGTCGGCCGGGATGAGGTCGGCGCGGAAGTCGGCCGGGGTGAGCCGGGCGCCCTGCAACATCGTGCCGGCGGCACCGTCCAGCACCAGGACCCGCTCGGCGAGGAGCTCGCGCAGCGTGGTGACGGTCTGAGTCACGGGTACACCTCCGAGAGAAGTCGGAGGCGCCCTTGTTTCGGGTTCATCACCGGTCGAGCGTGACGGGTAGGCCCCCCGCTGCAGCGCCTCTCGGCCGGACCACTGAGTTTACCCGGCTCCTCACTTGGCGTCCGCGTAGCAACCAACCACTGAGACGTCGAGGGGGAATCGCACCGCGGTGTCGCCGAACAGCATCCGCCCGGCCCGCGCGGCACACTCCCGGACCGCCTCGGCGACCTGTTCGGCCTGGTCGGCGGGGCAGTGCACGACCACCTCGTCGTGCACGAAGAAGACCAGCTCGGCTTTCGTCCCGGCCAGGGCGGTGCGCAGGGTGGCCAGCAGGACGAGCGCCCACTCGGCGGCGGTCGCCTGAATCACGAAGTTACGGGTGAATCGTCCCCTCGCCCGACCGGGTGGTGGCGCCACCTCATCGGGTGGATCCAGGCCGGCGTCACGCTGCGCGCCGGCGGCGGGCGGGCAGGTCCGGCCGAGCCAGGAGCGGACCAGCCCGCCGGTCTCGCCGGTGCGGGCGGCCTGCTCGACGTAGTCGAACGCGGTCGGATAGTGCCGGCGCAGGGCGGCCAGGGCGGGGATCGCGTCGCCGCCGGTCTGCCCGTACATCGCGCCGATCAGGGCGATCTTGGCCTTGGCCCGGTCGCCGTCGAACGAGTCGGCGGCGAGCGCGGCGTAGAGGTCGCCCTCGGCGGCGGCGCGGGCCAGCTTGGTGTCGCCGGAGACCGCGGCCATGACCCGGGGCTCCAGCTGCCCGGCGTCGGCGACGACGAGGCGCCAGCCCGGGTCGGCGAGCACCGCCCGGCGGATCACCTTGGGCACCTGGAGGGCGCCGCCGCCGCGGGCGCCCCAGCGGCCGGAGACGACGCCACCGGCGACATATTCCGGGTGGAAGCGGCCGTCGCGCACCCAGGCGTCGAGCCAGTTCCACCCGTGCGCGGTCCAGATCCGGTAGAGCTCCTTGAACTGGAGCAGCGGGGCGACCGCCGGATGGTCGACCTGGCGGAGCACCCAGCGTCGCGTGTTCGGGATCTGGATGCCGGCCCGGGCGAACGCGCGGACCACCTCGGCCGGCAGGTCGGGGTGCAGCCCGTGGGTGCCGAACGCCGCGTTGATCTCCGCGGTCAGCTCGACCAGGCGGCGCGGCGGACCCACCGGCTGTGGCGGGCCGAGCAGCTCGCGCAGCAGCTCGTCGTGCACGTCGGCGCGCCACGGCAGGCCGGTGTGGCCCATCTCGGCGGCGATCAGGGCGCCGGCCGACTCGG
The DNA here is from genome assembly GCF_018324205.1 of Actinoplanes ianthinogenes. Classification (NCBI taxonomy): domain Bacteria; kingdom Bacillati; phylum Actinomycetota; class Actinomycetes; order Micromonosporales; family Micromonosporaceae; genus Actinoplanes; species Actinoplanes ianthinogenes. The sequence goes on along the minus strand of NZ_AP023356.1, from coordinate 6,843,113 downwards.
CGGCCACCAGCATCCGGAACCGGCCGGGGTGCTCGGTCGCGGCGAGGCGGCGCTGCTGGTCGGCGTAGACCGCAAGGAGATCCCCGGCGGAGGCCGGGAGGGGCGGCGGGACCGCGTCGAAGAGGGCGGCCTGGGCGAAACCGGGCGGCTCGGCCTCGGGGCGGGGCCGATCCGGCGGGACCGGGAGCCCGCGCAGCCGGGCGGTCGCCGCGGCGAGCCCCCGTGGCTCGCCCCAGCGACCGGCGTGGCCGAGCAGCAGGGCCTCGGTCAGCTCCAGGTCGTGGCAGCGCGCGACCCGGACGCCGGCGCGCAGCAGCGCCGGGTAGACGTCGGCGGTGGCGGTCCAGACCCAGCGGGGCTGGTCGGCGGCCTCGCGCGCGGCGACGGCTGCGGGCAGGTCGGCCACCGGGTGAGGTGGACCGACCGGCCCGCCATCGGCACGCAGGTCTTGCAGCCGACCGTCGGGGAGTACCGCTACGAGCACATGGTCATTCTGCTCGCCGGGTACGACAAATCACTTCACTTGACGGCGCCGGCGGTGAGGCCGGCTTGGATCTGCCGTTGGAAGATCGCGTAGACGACGATCATGGGCAGGATGGAGAGGGTGAGGGCGGCGAACAGGGTGGACCATTCGGCGTGGTAGCCGGCCGAGGTGCTGATGTTCGCGATGCCCTGGGTGAGGACCCATTTGGAGTCGGCGCCGGCGCCCTGCATGATCACGACGGGGAGCAGGTACTGGTTCCATTGCCCGACGATGTTGAAGATGGTGATGCTGATCAGGCCGGATTTGGCCATCGGCATCATGATCTGGAAGAACCGGCGCAGGTGGCCGGCGCCGTCGACCAGGGCGGCCTCGTCGATCTCGTGGGGCAGCGTCTTGAAGAACGCGACGAGGAAGAACACCGTGAACGACAGCGAGTACGCGATGTAGACCAGGATCAGGCCGGTGAACGTGTTGAGCAGGCCGAGGCTCTGCACGATGCCGAACAGCGGGGCCAGGGCCATGAAGGTCGGGAACGCCAGCCCGGAGACGAACAGGTAGTAGATCGCCCGGTTGCCGGGGAACTTGTAGCGGGCCAGGACGTAGGCGGCCATCGAGCCGAGCAGCATGGTGCCGGCGGTGCTGACCGCGACCACGAACACGCTGTTCAGGAAGTACTGCCCGATGTGCGCCTCGCTCCACGCGTCGGCGTAGGTCTTGAACGAGAACGACTCGGGCAGCGCGAACGGCTTGCCCAGGAAGATCTCCGTGTTGTTCTTGAACGAGGCCAGCACGACCCAGATCAGCGGACCCGCCGTAGCGAGGGCCCACAGGAACAGCGAAACGTGCGCGACCCCGTTGAGCGGGTTGATCTTCCGGGACCTGTCCGCGGGCTTCGGCTTGGTCACGACCGCGGACTGCTTAACGGCAAGATTGGTCATCGTCATTCTCCGCGGGTCAGGCCTGCACGGCGTCGCGGCGGGTGACCCGCAGGGTCAGTGCGGCGAACGTCAGGGTCAGGAAGAACAGCACCACGCCGAGCGCGGACGCGTAACCGGCCTGCGAGTTCTGGAACGCGTTCAAATAGATCTGCATGCTCAGCACCTGGGTGCTGTTGTCCGGCCCGCCGTGGTTCACCGACATGATGTTGACCAGCGCGAACGCGTCGAACGCCGCGATACCCAGATACACCCAGGCGACCTGCAGCGTGTCCCACAGCAACGGCAGCGTGATCTTGAAGAACAGGGTCACCTTCGTCGCCCCGTCCAGCGCCGCCGCCTCGTAGATCTCCTCGGCGATCGAGCCCATCCCGGCGGAGAACAGCACCACGTAGAAACCGACCGCCTGCCAGACCAGCACGACCAGGATGCAGGTCAGCGCCCACTGCTCGTCGGCGAGGAACAGCCACGGCGTCCACGACTCCGGCAGCAAACCGTTGATCATGCCGGACTTGTCCGACCCGAACACCCGCCCGAAGATCACCGCCACGATCGCCAGGGCCAGGAGCTGCGGGAAGAAGAAGATCACCCGGTACACCTTCGAGCCCCACACCCCGCCGGCCTTACGGCCACCGGAGTTGAGCAGGAACGCGAAGAACAACGCCATCGCGATCGTGATGATCGGCATCGCGATCAGCAGATACACGTTGTGACGCAACGCGATCCAGAAGACCGGGTCGTCCCACAGCTTCTGGAAATTCTCCAGACCGATGTACGTGAAGCCGCCGTAGCCGGACCAGTCGGTCAGCGACAACTGGAACATCTGCACGTACGCGCCGACCACGAACACCAGGTAGAGCGCCAGCGGCACGACAAGGAAACCGATGATGAAGGGATACTTGCCGTGCCGCATGACGCCTACCTAGGGGTTGTCCGAGTGCGAATCAGGAGCGGGTGAACTTGGTGATCGACGAGTCCTTGGCCACCGCCTGCGACGCGGCCTCCATGGTGTCGCAGAACTTCTGCGCGTCGCCGCCCTTGAAGAACAGCTGGTTCGCCGCCTCACGGGAGGCGTCGTCGAGCTTCTTGTACCAGGTGTCGAACAGGTAACCCATGAACACGTCCTGACCCGCCTTGCCCAGGGCGTCGTTCGCCGAGGTCAGACCGGGGCTGATGGTCACACCGTCCGCGGCGCCCGCCACGACGGTCAGCGACTTGGTCAGCTTGGTGAACTCCAGGGCGGCCTCCTTGGAGAGCATCGTCCGCAGGTACTCCTTGCCACCCTGCGGGTTCTTGCCCTTGGACGCCGCGAAGTAGATCTCGCCCGCCGCCGCGTTGATCGCGGTCGCCGGCAGCTTGTCGCTGGCGGTCACGCTCGGGAACGCCATCATGGCGTACTCGAAGCCGGCCGGCGTCGAGGCCGCCTGCTCGTTCTCCAGCCACGACCCACAGGGGTAGAACGCGACCTTGTCCTGGTTCTGCTGGAGCTGGACCTCGGTGTGCCGCAGACCCAGGTGGGACGGGTTGGCGTACTTCTTGCCGACCTCACCCCACGCCGCCGCGGCCTGCTTGACCGCGTCGTTGGTCCACGCGCCCGGCTTCAGGTTGTCGATGTCCTTGAGCACCTGCTCGGTGCCGATCTTCGCCGCGCTGGTCATGATCGCCCGGACCATGTAATACGACGCGTTCGCACCCGCGTAACTGAACGGCGTGATCCCCGCCGCCTTGATCTTGTCCAGCAGCGCGGTGAAGTCCGCCCACGTCGTCGGGATCGTCCAGCTGTTCTTCTCGAACAACTTCTTGTTGTACCAAAGCCCGAACACCGTGAACGAGTAGTTCACCGCGAACGGCTTACCGTCATACGTACCCTGCTGCACCGCACCCGGCACCAGAGTCTCCGCGACGGTCTTCCCGGCGATGTCCAGCGACGGCGCCGCGAACAGGTCCGACAGATCAGCCGCCTGACCCGCCTTCACGATCGCACCGAAGTCCATCAGGTCCGACCCCGAGTTATTGATCATGTCCGGCGGCGACCCCGCGTTCAGCCGCGGCTTGATCGTCGTCGCGACCTGCTGCGTCGCCGAGTACGTGACCTTCGAGTCCGGCCACTTCTTGTTGTACAGCGGAGTGTCCACATCGGTGGCGTACTTCGTACCGAGACCACCATCGAAGATCACAATCTCGATGCCGGCCTTCGGGTCGATACCCAGCGGGTTGTCGGCGGACTTCTCGCCGGTCGCCTGCTTGGTGTCATTGCCACTGTCGTCCGAGCCCGCGCACGCGGACAGGAAGCTGACGCCCGGAACGGCCACCAGGCCGGCGGCGGCAGCGCGACGGAGCAGGGTACGACGGTCGGTTGTCACAGACATCTATGTCCCTTTCGAAGAGTTTGCTCAGCCCTTGACCGCACCGGCGGTGAGCCCGGAGGCAATGTTGCGTTGCACGGCTAGGAAGAAGATGACAACCGGGATCGACGTGATGATCGCGCCGGCCATCAGCGGGCCCCAGTAGGTGCCCCGGCTGGTCTGGTTCTGCATGAGCCAGGCCATCAGGTTCTGGTGCTCCGGGTCGTTGAGCGTGTTGATGATCATGAACTCGTTCCACGCCTGGATGAACCCGTACACCGAGGTGGCGACCAGGCCGGGACCGGTCAGCGGCAGGACGATCCGCCAGAACACCTGGCCCCGGGTGCAGCCGTCGATCATGGCGGCCTCGTCCAGCTCGCGCGGGATGCCGGCGATGAAGCCGCGCAGCATCCACACCGTGTACGGCAGGATCAGCACCGTGTAGACCAGCGTCACGCCGACCAGGGTGTTCCCGACCGCGTGCCAGTTCTGGAGCATCAGGAAGATCGGGATAAGCAACGAGATGAACGGGATCAGCTGGACCGCGAGGACCACCATGATGATCGCCCGCCGGCCGTAGAACCGGAACCGGGCGACGGCGAGCGCGCCGAGGAACCCGATGATGAGCGCCGCCACCACCGCCATGGCCGTCACCAGCACCCCGTTGACCAGGGACTGCTTGAACAGCGGCGCGTTGAACGCGGACTTGAAGTTGTCCAGCGTCGGCGAGTCCGGGAAGAACGTCGGGGTGAAGCTCGACCACTCGGTCTGCGGCTTGAACGAGGTGATGAGCACCCAGTAGACCGGGAAGAACATCACGATCGCGAAGATGACCCCGCTGATGTTGGCGATCAGGTTGCCGGCCGGGCTGCGCCCGACCGTCATCACGCCGTCGTCGGCCCTGCGGGTCTTGCGGCGCGGCGGGGTGCTGGTGAGGACGGCCATCAGTCCACCTCTCCGATCTTGAACATCTGGCGGATGTAGACCGCCATCGCGCCGAGCAGGATGAGCACGGTGATCATGGCGATCGCCGAGCCGAGGCCGTACTTGTTCTGCGCGAAGGCCTGCACGTACGAGTAGGTGGCCAGGGTCTGGAACTCGGGCTCCGGCTTGCCGTCGCGCATCACCCAGTTCTGCGTGAACAGGCCGAAGTTCCAGATCACCGACAGGGTCGTGACGATCACCAGAAGCGGCTTGAGGATCGGCACGGTGATGTTCTTGAACGACTGCCAGGCGTTGGCGCCGTCGACCGTGGCGGCCTCCATCAGCTCCTTGGGCACCTGGGTCAGGCCGGCGTTCAGGGTGATCGCCAGGAACGGGATGCCGGCCCACACCACACAGGACGTGATCACGATCCAGCCCTGGATCGGGGTGAAGAACCAGGAGTGGTTCTGGAACTCGACGCCCGGAAGCTTGTCGATCAGGTAGTTGATCACACCGACGTCGGAGTCGGTCATCATCTTGAAGATCTGCGCCTGGACCAGCGCGGGCAGCGCCCAGACGAACATCATCGCGATGATCATGACCAGCCGGACGGTCCGGTTGACCCGGCGCATCAGCAGCGCGACGCCGAGGCCGATCAGCACACTGAGGACCACCGAGACCGCGGTGAAGAGGACCGTGCGCGTGACCACCGACCAGAAGGCGCTGTCGGAGAGCACCGAGACGTAGTTCTCCAGGCCGATGAACGGCGCGGTGGCACCGGTCCAGAGCTCTTTGAGCCCGAACTTCTGGAACGAGAGCACGAGCATGCGCCCGACCGGGTAGGCCAGCAGCAGGGCCAGGAGGATCAGCGCCGGGCCGGACAGCAGCCACGGAAGGACGACGTCGTCCCCACCGCGCTTGCGTCGCCGGTGGCCGGCCGCCTTTCGCTCCGGGCCGGGTCCGTTCGGCCCGCGCTGCGTGCGGGTCGCCGGAGAGTCGACGGCGTACATCAGCTTTCCTCTCTCACCGAGGACGAATCTCACCGAAGAAGAGACAGCGGTGCGCTGCCCGCCCGCCGGAGGGCGGGCGGGCAGCGTCCGCATCAGCCGTTGAGCGTCTTGGCGATCTGCTCGTCAGCGGCGGCGGTGGCGTCCGCCAGGGACTTCTTGCCGGTCAGGATGTCCGACAGCATGTTCTGGAGAACGTTGGCCTTCTCCACGTCGGCCCACTTGCCGGAGTTCGGCACGGCCCAGCTGTTCTTCGCGGCGCCGGCGGTGAACTTCAGCGCCGGGTTGTCGGTGGCGGCCTGGTCCAGCAGCGAGGTGGCGTTCGGCAGGGCGCCGGCCTTGATCAGGCCCTTCATCGAGGTGCTGTCGGTGAAGTACTTGATCCACTGAGCGGCCAGCTCCGGGTTCTTGCTCTTCAGCGGGACGCCGACGTTCGAGCCACCGAGCAGCGAGGGGATCTCCGGCATCGGGGCGGCGGCCAGCTTGCCGTTCACCTTGGTCGGGACCAGCTTCGAGTTCGGGTCGTTCGGGTCCTTCTTGACCTGCTCGGCCGAACCCTGCTCCCAGCCGTTGCCGTAGAACATGCCGGCGTTGGCCTGGCTGAACACCAGGTACTGGTCGGCCTCGTCCTTGGTGACGTCCGCCTTCGAGTACTTCTTCACCAGGTCGACCCACTTCTGCAGGCCCGCCTGCGAGGCCGGCTGCGAGAGCTGGCCGACCCACTTGTCGCCGTCCTTCTTGGCGATGTCGCCGCCGTTGGCCTTGACCCACGACATCGCGGCGTACCAGTAGCGACCCGGCATGTAGACGGAGCCGAACTTGGCGTCCTTGTTCGCGGCCTGCACCTTGTCGGCGTCGGCGAGGAACTCGTCGTAGGACTTCGGCGCGTCGGTGATGCCGGCCGCCTTGAACAGGTCGGTGCGGTAGATCAGCACCCGGGCGCCCGCGTAGTAGGGCACGCAGTAGGTCTTGCCGTCCTTCTCACACGCGCCGGAGAGGCCGGTGAGCCAGGTGTCGGAGTTCTCAAAGCTCTTCTTGTCGAGCTCGGCGAAGCCCTCGGAGTCGACGTACTTCGGGAACTGGGTGTTGCCCAGCTCGACGACGTCCGGCACGTCCGAGCCGGCCAGCGAGGCGTCCAGCTTGGTGAGCACGTTCGCCCACTGCTGGTACTCGACCTGCACCTGGGCGCCGGTGGCGTCGGTGAACCGCTTGGAGGCGTCGTCCACGACGCTCTTCCAGCCGCTCTGGGCGTCGACCATGAGCCAGACCTTGATGGTCTTGCCCTTGCCGTCGACCTTGCCGTCGGCCGAGGTGGTGCCGGTGTCACCGCTGTTGCCACCGCACGCGGCGGTGCCGACCAGCGTCGCGGCGAGGGCCGCGGCGAGGGCGATCTTGCGCTTCACTTTTCCTCCCGAAGGGGTTTCATTCGTAAAAAGGGGTCAGGCGTCTTTCGCCGCTTTGTGCCCGTGCACCGCTTGGGCGGTGCGCTGGAAGGCGGCGTGCGAGCGTTCATGGGTCCGCTGCGCGACGGCCACGTACAGCAGATCGAGGACCACCAGTTGCGGGTGCCGTGCGGAGAGCGCGTCCGGCCGGAAGGTGGTCGCCTGGGTCGCGGTGATCAGGACGATGTCGGCGAGCTCGGCCAGCGGAGAACGAGGGAAGCTGGTGAGCGCGATGGTGGTGGCGCCCCGGCTGCTCGCCTCGGCGAGCAGCTCGATCGTCTCGCCGGTCTCGCCGGTGTGCGAGATGCCGAGCGCGACGTCGCCGGGCCGGGACAGCGCGGCGCTGGCCAGACCGTTGTGCACGTCGGTCCAGGCCCACACCGGGATGCCGATGCGGTGCAAACTGAACTGCATCTCCTCGCCGACCAGCGCGCTTCCGCTGGCGCCGAAGATGTTCACCCGCGGAGCGGCGGCGATCGCCACCGCGGCCCGCTCCACCTCGCCCAGGTCCAGCAGCGAGGCGGTGTCGTGCATGGCCCTGGTGTCGGAGGCCATGATCTGGCCGAGCACCCGCTCCAGGGGGTCGTTGGGCTGGATCTCGCGGCCGATGTCGACCGTCCAGCCGGCCGAGCGAGCCCGCCCGGTCTCCGCGGCGATGCCCAGCCGCAGGTCGGCGTATCCGTCGAAACCCAGCGCGCGGCAGAAGCGCGTCACCGTGGCCGGTGAGGTGCCGCTGCGCTCGGCCAGCTCGACGATGGTGGCGCGGGAGGCGGCGGCCGGGTCGGTGAGCACCTGCTCGGCGACCCGCTGCAACGCGCCGGTGAACTCCGGCAGCAGCGTCCGGACCCGGACCAGGACCCCGTCGGCGGGCGGGTGGTCCATGGAGTCGCTCCCGATTTTTTCCGTACGGCCGTTGTCACCGCGCGCGGTCTCGTTGCGGTTGCTCTCGCTCCGCCCGTTCTCGGGGCGGCCGTCGGCCGGCCGGATGCGCGGTTCGCTCCGGGACCAGAAGTTCTGGTCGAGCCGGTCCCGCACCGTCAGGTCGCTCCCGTTGAGGGCGGCCTCGCCGCGGGCCGGCGAGTCGGCAACCGCGGTCGACGCGGTCCCGTCCATCTCCGGCTCAGCCATCGGTCACCCTTTCAGGAAGGACTGTTTACTGTTGCGGTAAAAGTTCTTACTAACCGCCCCTCCGTGTCAAGGCCGTGGGTGAAGTTTTCAAACCGTTACCTGACCTGGGCCGATGAACGCATGTTTCGGCCGGGTCAGATGACAGCCATCGATCCGGAAATAACCCTTACAACGTGGTCGCCATCACATGTCCGCCTTGCGCCCGTTTTGCCGTCCACCTTTTGACGGATACCGGCGCGTCGTTCGGTCCAGGCGACCTCGTCCGATCAGCCGCTTCCGATCACGCCACGAAACCTCGCCGTCACCGACGAAACACGACCAAAAGAATTTCCGGTACGCCGTGAGCACCCCCCACGCATGCTCCCGTCCCGCGCCGCCCCGGCCACCGATCAAGCAGCGTCGTCCACCGTCCCGGTGCGTTTCTTCCCGGAAAAGATCGCTCTGCCCGGTCCCCTCAGGCGGCTGGCCCTGGCGGCCCTATCCGGATCCGGGATAGGTCCATGAGCGCCAGCCCGACAGGTTCCGGCTGGCCCTGGTGGCCCTATCCGGGCCGGGGATAGGGCCGTGAGTGCCAGCCCTACAGGTTCCGGCTGGACCTGGCGGCCCTATCCGGGCCGGGGATAGGGCCGTGAGTGCCAGCCCTACAGGTTCCGGCTGGACCTGGCGGCCCTATCCCAGCCACGGGTAGGGCCATGAGCGCCAGCCCGACAGGTACCGGCTGGCCCTGGCGGCCCTATCCCAGCCACGGGTAGGGCCATGAGCGCCAGCCCGACAGGTACCGGCTGGACCTGGCGGCCCTATCCCAGCCACGGGTAGGGCCGTGAGTGCCAGCCCGACAGGTACCGGCTGGCCCTGGCGGCCCTATCCGGGCCGGGGATAGGGCGGCCGGGACCAGCTCGGGTCTTGGCTTGCGCCGCGGGCCTTTGACCGGGCGGGATACGGGCTCCGAGCGCGAGCCGTGGCGTATGGGCGCGGCGGGAGCTGGCACCGCCGGCGGCGGGCTGGAGCGGGGTGGCGAAGTAGCGGGCCGTCAGCGGCGGCTGTGCCGGTGATCAACAGCCCGTGGGTCACTTCAGAAGCAGGCCATCCGGCGCCCAGCGCTGAATCCCGCCACGCTGATCAACGGGGGCGGCCCCAGGGAAGGGCGGGGCCTGCCGGCTGCTTGGGCGCGGGGCGCGATCTTGATCTCCGGAACCAGCCGCGGACCGTGCAGGGGCCGGCGATCGTTCTGGACGCGCCAGCGGCCAGATCGCCGGCCCCGGCCCGCGCGGGAGCATGCGGTCCGCACCCCAGCGGACCTGCGTCAATAAAGCCTTTGAAGATCCCCGTGCTACTCCGCGGTCGCGCGGATCGCCTCGAGGAAGGCCTCCGATCGGTGCTCGAAGTTACGGAAGCGGCCGTAGCTCGGCGCGGCCGGCGACAGCAGCACCACACCCCCGGGCGGGGTCACCTCGCGGGCCAGCCGGACCGCGTCGGCGAGGTCCTCGGACGGGAGCGTGCTGACTTTCGGCAACCCGGCCAGTTCGGCCAGGATGCGCGGGCCGCTGTCCGGCATGCCGATCACGGTGAGTTCCCGGGCGGCGAGGAAGTCTCGTAACGGTGAGTAGTCCAGGCCGCGGTCGGTGCCGCCGACCAACACGGTGAGTGGCCGATCCTCGTAGGCCTCGATGGCGTGCATGGCGGCGAACGGCGCGGTGGAGAGGGTGTCGTCGACGAAGGTGAGGCCGGACGGGTCGGGGATCTCGGTGAGCCGGTGCGGAAGGCCCTCGAAGGAGCGGACCGCGGCCGCCAGCTCGGACCGCAGCCCGACCACGTCGACGCCCATGCCGTCCAGCACGGCGAGGGCGACGCACAGGTTCCGCTCGTTGTGCCTGCCCTTGAGCCGCAGGTCGGCGCGGGGGAAGAGCGGGTCGTCGCTGCAAAAGACGGTGCCGTCCTCGACCCGGAAGCGGGAGTCGCCGGCGGCGGCCGGCACGGGCGGGAAACCGTTGCGGTCGGCGACCCCGCGGATCTCGTCGCGCAGCCGCTCGTCGGCGCCGTTCACCACGATCAGATCCGGTCCGTGGCGGAGCAGGTTCAGCTTGTCGCGGTAGTACTCCCGCTCGCCGCCGTGCGCGTCCAGGTGCTCCGGGAAGAGCGAGGTGACCACCGCCACCCGGGGCGAATCGGTCAGGTCGGCGCACTGGTAGCTGGAGAGTTCCAGCACGTAGAGGTCGGCCTGGGGAAGATCGAGCAGGGGGACGCCGATGTTCCCGCCGTACGCGTTCGGCCGGCCCACCGCGGCCAGCAGGTGGCTGATCAGGCTGGAGGTGGTGCTCTTGCCCTTGCTGCCGGTGACCCCGACGGTCTGCGCCGCGTGGTCGGCCATCCAGAGCGCGCTGCCACCGGTGATCGTGATGCCCCGGGAGCGCAGCTCGGCCATGAACGGGTGGGTGGACGGCACCCCGGGCGAGCGGACGATGACATCCGCGCTGGCCAGGGCCGCGAAGGCGTGCTCACCACCGGCCAGCGGGGCGAGCTCGCCGTCCCAGGGGTCGTCGAGGTATCCGGCGCTGTCGTTGACGGCGATCAGCCGGGCCGGCTCGTGCCGGGCGATCGCGGTCACCGCCGCCCTGCCCTCGCGGCCGGTCCCCCAGACCGCCACCGAGCGGCCGCGCAGGTCTGCCAGGCGCACGTCAGTCTCCCCCAGTCGGTTTTTCGCGGGACCGCACTAATATTGCCCGTCGGCCGTTAGACAGGAGTTCCCGGGTGCAGTTCGACGTCATGCGCTTCCCCTCGTCCGCGTTCGACCCGACGACGGGAGTCGCCACGTTCGACTACGTGCTGGACGGGCCGGAGCCGCTGAGCTTCACCGAGACGATCACGTTCCCGGTGTCCGAGCACCCGGTGCCGGAGGCGTTCCACCGGGTGCTCGACCTGCTGCACGTGGTCGCCGGGGTGAGCTATTACAAGGTCGGCGCCCCGCCGCGGGTGCTCGCGCCGGAGCCGGTCGCGCCCGCCGTCGCCGCCTGGTTCACCCGGATCTACACCGACGGGCTCGCGGAGTACGCCTATCGCAACCAGCTCCCACACGTCCTGGAGCTGACCGTCGAGACCCCCGGCGAGCTGTCCCCGGCCGCTCCGGCCGAGGTCACCGGCCGGCCGCTCTCCGCCGTCGGCGGCGGCAAGGACTCGATCGTCACGCTGGAGATCCTGCGCGCGGCCGGCCTCGACCCGGTGCCGTTCTCGGTGAATCCGAACCCGGTGATCGAGAACGTGAACGCCGCTTCCGGCCTGTCCGCCCTGGCCGCTCGCCGCAAGCTCGACCCGCGGCTGTTCGAGCTGAACAAGGCCGGCGCGCTGAACGGGCACATCCCGGTCACCGCGATCAACTCGCTGATCGCGATCGCCACCGCGGTCTGGCACGGGCTCGGCCCGGTGGTGATGTCGAACGAGCGCTCCGCCTCCGATCCGAACCTGATCTGGAACGGTCACGAGGTCAACCACCAGTGGTCCAAGGGGGTGCTCGCCGAGGGGCTGCTGCGGGACGCGGTGACGGCGCACACCGGGCTCGTCGACCCGTACTTCTCGCTGCTGCGGACGCTCTCCGAGCTGCACATCGCGCAGCTGTTCGCCGGTTACAGTGCGTATGACGACGTCGTCACAAGTTGTAACAAGGCGTTCAAGCTGCACGACCCGACGGCGCGGTGGTGCGGTGACTGCCCGAAGTGCCGGTTCGTCTTCCTGGCGATGGCGCCGCACATGCCGCGGGAGCGGCTCGCGCACATCTTCGGGCACGACCTGTTCACCGACGAGTCGCAGGTCCAGGGCTTCAAGGAGCTGCTCGGCGTGGACGGGCACAAGCCGTTCGAGTGCGTCGGCGAGGCGGAGGAGTGCCTGGTCGCGCTCTCGCTGCTGACCGACGACGCGCCGGTGCTGGTGGCGCTGCGCGCGGCGGTCCCGGCGTCGGCCTGGGAGGACGTCTCGCACAGCAACGTCTTCACCCCGGGCGGTCCGCACCACATCCCGCCTGCCTTCCAGAAGATCCTCGAGACGGCCCTGTGAGCACCATCGGCTTCCGGACGGCCGTCACCGCCCGGTCCGCCGTCCGGTCACGGTTCGCTGAGGGCCGGGGCCGACACGATTTCGGTACGCTCGCCGCGTCGGCAAGCCGTGCGCCTCGGTGGAAGCCCCCGGGTCCCGCGGTGACTGCGCTGGGCGGGCGTCGTGGCGTACCGAAATCGGGGTCCGGTCTATGAGATCACTCCGGGGCGTCGTGGTGGATGCGGTCCGGGTCGACGCCGAGCTGGCGCAGCGCGATGCTGGTGGCGGCCAGCATCAGCGGCGGCCCGGCCAGGTACACCTCGTGCCGTGACCACTCGCCGTATGCCGCGACCGCGTCGGTGACCAGGCCGGACGGGTACGGCCCCGGGCTGCCCTCGGCGACCACCGGGACCACCGTGGCCCGTGGCGCCTGCCGGGCCAGCGCGGTCAGCGCGTCGATGTCGTAGAGCTCGGCCAGGTTGCGCACACCCCAGAACAGCACCGCCGGCCGGGTGTCCTGGACCGCGGCCAGCTCGGCGAGCATCGCTTTCATCGGGGCCACCCCGGTGTCCCCGGCGATCATCAGCATGCCCCGGCCCGGCTCGGCGGGCAGGCCCATGTCGCCCTCGGCCCGGCTGATCCGGATCCGGTCGCCGGGCCGGGTGTGGTGCACCAGCGTGCCGCTCACCCCGGCCTCGGTCTTGGCTCGCACGTGCAGCTCGATCACGTCGTCCGCGTGCACGGCGCCGGCCAGCGAATACGGCCGCCAGACACCGGGGACGGCGTCGACCTCGACCCGGGCGTACTGCCCCGGGCGGTAGGGCATCGGCAGGAACGGGCGCAGCCGGACCACCGCGAGGTCGGGCCGGCGCAGCTCGTGGCCGACCACCTCGCTCTCCCAGACCGTCGGCTGGTACGCGATCAGCGTCCCGCCGTGCACGATCCACTCGTAGACGTGCTGCCACGCCCACCGCCAGGCCTGGTCGAAGTCCTGCCGCCAGGCGCCCGGCGCCATCCCGGCCCGCATCGCCTCGGCGAGCGCCGCCCCGACCAGGCTCAGCTGGCTCCACTGCACGCCGCACTCGGCCAGCACCGCGCCGAGCTGCCCCGCCCCGGCCACCACGGCCGGCGGGTCGTCGAGCCGGTGCACCAGCCAGGTGAGCGCCCGGGCCAGCTGCTCCCGCTGCGAGTCGGCGGTCCCGGGCAGCGCGGTCAGCAGGTCCGGCTGGGCCTGGAGCAGCGCCCGCCAGAGCCGCTCGGCCACCTCGTCGACGCCGCCGGCGAAGGTCAGGCTGGTGCTGAGCAGCCGCTGGGTGTCCTGCAACGCCCTGGTGTCGCCCGGGTCCATGCCGTCCGCCCCCGCGTGCCGGCGGGTGGTGTCGCGGGCGAAGTGCGCGGCGTACTCCGCGGGGGTCACCGAGGGGAACTCGGTGCCGGGCGGCCCGATCGGGCGCACCGGGGCCACACCGGGGACCGCGGGGGCCGGGGTCACCGGTCCGCCCGGGTTGATCCCGGTGATGGGATTGACCCGATTGATCGGTACGCCATAGGCGGCGCTCGCACCGGCCGGGTCGGTGGCCCCCGGCCGCCGGCCGCCCGGCCCGAGCCCGGAACGGCCCAGCGCCGCGCCCTGGTCGCCACGCCACAGCAGCTCGGACCCGGCGCCGTTGCGTTGCGGCGGCGATCCGGCGGCTTCGGCGTCGCTTCCGGACGGTGCGGCCTCTCCGGCCCGGCGGGCGGCGTCTCCGGCCGGGCGAGCCGCGTCCCCGGTCGGGCCGGAGCGGCCGATCCCCGCGACATTTCCCGCGCGCCCGGCGGCACCCGCGGCAGCGGCGGCGGTCGCCTGCCGGAAATACGATCCGACGACCGGAGCGATCGGGTTCGCCCCCGGAGCGGGTGTCTCCGTCGTCTCCGGCGTCTCCGGCTCAGCGGCCGCGGGCTTCTCCGGCTCGGCCGCGGCCTTCCCCCGGGCAACTCGGACAACGCCGCAGCCGCGTCCGCGGCCCCGGCGGCAGCCGCATCAGGCGCGCTCTGCCGCAGCCGGATGGCCCGCAGCAGGGCGAGCAGATGCGGGTCTGATCCCGGACCAGACGACAACCGACACCCCCCGAGAAGCGGAACGCGCGAACAGTACAACCGTACTGCCGATCCGTACCCCAAACCCCATCTTGCCCCGCCCATGATGTCCCGCAACGCCCGTCGGCAGAATGCTGGTGTGCCAGCCATCGCCATCACCGCCCCCGACGACCCGCGCATCGGCGACTACCGCGCCCTCACCGACCTGGAACTGCGCACCCGCTGGGAACCGCCCAACGGCCTGTTCATCGCCGAGGGCGAACTCGTCATCCAGCGCGCGCTGCGGGCCGGTTACCGGATGCGCTCGGCGCTCGTCGACGAGAAACGCGCCGACCAGCTCACCGGCCTGCCCGAGGACGCGCCGCTGTACACCGCGGCCCCGCCGGTGGTGGAGTCGATCACCGGCTTCCACGTGCACCGGGGCATCCTCGCGTCGTTCCACCGCCGGCCGCTCCCGGCGCTGGACGACCTGCTCGGCACCGCCCGGAACCTGGCCGTCCTGGAGGGCCTGAACACGCACACCAACCTGGGCGCGCTGTTCCGGAGCGCGGCCGCCCTCGGCATCGACGCCATCGTGCTCTCCCCGAACTGCGCCGACCCGCTCTACCGGCGCGCGGTGCGGGTCAGCATGGGCGAGGTGTTCGCGATTCCCTACGTCAAGGCGGAGACCTGGCCGGATCCGCTGACCGCGATCCGCGACGCCGGGTTCACCCTGCTCGCGATGACCCCGGCGCCGGACGCGGTCGCCCTCCAGCGGCTCACCCCGCAACAGCGGAGGCGACCCGCCCTGCTCCTCGGCGCCGAGGGTCCCGGCCTCACGCCGGAGGCGCTCGAGGCCAGTGACGTGCGGGTCGCCATCCCGATGCACAACAACGTGGACTCGCTGAACGTGGCGACCGCCGCCGCCATCACGTTCTACGAGCTCACCCGATGATCCACTGCTGAGCCCGGATGTCGGTGGTGTCCCGGCACGTCCACTGCATCAGGCTGTTCCCGATCGAGTCGAGGCACAGCCCGCTGCGGTAGTTGAAAACCAGTTCCGGGCCCAGGCCGATGAACTCCCGGTCCCACTCCTGCGCCCCGGTGCCGTTGCACGTCCAGATCTGCACCGGCGCACCGGGGTCCAGGGATCCGGCGTTCACGTCGATGCACTTGCCGGTGCTCTTGCTCGTGAACGTGTAGACCCTGCCGAAGACCTGGGTCGCCAGCCAGCGCTGGTTGGCGGCCCCGGAGTTGCAGGTGGTCCGGACCAGCCTGGTTCCGTTGCCGGGCGCGGAGCCCGGCACGGCGACGCACTTGCCGAACCCGTCCCTGATCTGCCCGTAGCCGTCGGCGGCGCCGGCCGCCTGGGCGGTGCCGGCCAGGCCGGCGACCAGGCCCAGCAGCACCACGACCGACCTCGACAGGATGGTGTTTCGCGACATCATCGATTCCCTCCGTAAACAGGCTCGGGGGCCGGATCTCGACGTTAGGCAGCGCCGCGCGCCGCCGAATCCGGGAAAACACGGATCGACGATGTGTCGGCAAGCCGCCGCTCCCCTGGGCGATCCCGACCTTGGATGCTCTGCTGTCGGGATGGGCGAGCACACGGGGGACGGCGTCGTCGGGCGTCAGACCGAGCGGGCCCGGATCGACGCCGTGCTCGCCCGCACCCGCGAGGGGTCCGGCCAGGCGCTTCTGATCCGCGGCGAACCAGGAATCGGAAAAACCACCCTGCTCGCGTACGCCCGGAGCACCGCGACCGGATTCCGCACGCTGCGAGCCGCCGGCACCCCGGCCGAGTGGGAGCTCCCCTACGCCGCCCTGTACGCCCTGCTCCGCCCGATCCTCGAGCACCGTGACGAGCTGCCCGCCGTCCAGGCCGCAGCCCTGACGGCGGTGTTCGCGCTCGGCGCCGACCCGGCCGCCCCGGTCAACCGCCTGGCGGTCTACGGCGCCACGCTCGGCCTGCTCGCCGCCGCGGCCGAACGCGCACCGGTGCTCTGCCTCGTCGACGACGCGCACGGGATCGACCCGGCCTCGGCCGGCGCCCTCCGGTTCGCCGCCCGCGCGCTGCACGCCGAGCCGGTGGCGCTGCTGTTCGCGGCCCGGACCGCGCCGCACCCGCAGGCCTCCGGGTTCGACGCCGCGGGCCTCGACACCCTGCACCTGACCGGCCTGGACGCGGACAGCTCGGCGGCCCTGGCGGTCCGGGCCGGGATGGCGCCCCGGGCCGCGCACCGGCTGGCCGCGGCCACCGCCGGGAACCCGCTCGCCCTGCTGGAGCTGCCGGCCGCGCTCACCGAGGCGCAGCGGAGCGGCCGGGCCCCGCTGACCGATCCGCTGCCCAGCACCGCCCAGCTCGACGAGGTGTTCCTGACCCGGGCCTGGGCGCTCGGCGCGCCGGCCTGGCGGGCGCTGGTGGCCTGCGCGATCGACGACGGGGTGGCCGCGGCGTCCGGACCCGAACCGGCCGGGATCAGCGAACCGGCCGACTCCGGCGGGCCGGCCGACGCGGGGTCGACCGGCTCCGGGCCGGCCGGAGTCGACCCGGCCGCGCTGGACCCGGCGATCGCCGCCGGGATGCTGGTGGTCCGGGACGGCGCGGTGACGTTCCGGCATCCACTGATCCGGGCCGCCGTGCACGCCGCCGCGCTTCCCGGCGAGTTGCGGGCCGCGCACCTGGCCGCCGCCGCGGCGCTGACCGACCCGCAGCAGGCGGACCGCCGCGCCTGGCACCGGGCCGCCGCCGCGACCGGCCCGGACGAGGAGATCGCCGCGGCGCTGGTCCGCTCGGCCCGCCGGGCCCGCGCCCGGGGCGGTCAGGTCGCCGAAGCCCGGGCGTACGCGCGTGCCGCCGAGCTCTCCCCCGACCCGGACGACCGCGCCGACCGCCGGCAGCGGGCGGCCGAGGCGTGGGCGTACAGCGGCGCGGGCGAGCACGCGGAACGCCTGCTCGACCAGGTGCTCGCCGAGGAGGCGCCGGTGGCGGTGCGCTGCCGGGCCGAGTGGGTCCGGGCGTGGCTGCTCCGGCTGCGCGGCGACCTGAGCGTCTTCGACGACGACTACCTGCGCCGCGCCGAGAAGTACGCCGCCGAGGCGCCCCGCGAGGCGGTCGCCATGGTCAGCCAGGCCGCCAACGCGTACTGGGCCCGGCTGGACGCGCCGGGTCTGCTCGCGATCTGCCGGCGGGCGGTCGCGATCCACGACGAGCCGGGTTATCTCAAGGGCCGGATCCGGCTGGCCGGCGCGCTGGTGCTGACCGGCGACCCGGAGGGTGCCACGCTGGCCCGCTCCTGTGTGCCCGGCGTCCGGCAGGCGCCGGCCGACGGCGCCGCAGCGGAGCTGGCCGAGGTGCTGACCTGGCTCGGCGACCACCCGACGGCCGGTGACCTGCTGACCGCCGAGGCGGCCGGCGCGCGGCGGGACTCGGACCTCGCCCTGCTGGCGTACACGCTGCCCCGGCTGGCGGTGCTGGAGGCCCGGCGGGGGCGGCTGCACCGGGCGTACCAGGCCGGGTCGGAGGCGTTGCGGATCGCCGAGGAGTTCGGCCAGGACGGGCCGCTGGCCGATGCGCTGGCCGTGCTCGCCCAGGTCGCGGCGCTGCACGGCGCCGCCGCGGAGAGCACCGCGCTGGCCGGGCGGGCGGCCACCGTCGGCCCGCCCGGGCGCCGCAGCCTGCTCGTCCAGCTCGCGTACGCCCGTGGCCTGAACCTCATCGCCGCCGGCCGGCCCGGCGCGGCCACCGAGTTCGGCACGGCGCTGGCGTTGCTGGACGCCGGCGGCATCCGGGAGCCGGGGTTCCTGCCCGTGCTCCCGGAGCTGGCCGAGGCGATGATCCGCGACAGCGGCCCGCTCGGCGGTCGCCGCCGGAGCCCGGCCGGCGATGCGATCGCGCTGCTGGACCGGCTGGCCGGGGTGGCCGCGGGGACCGGCGTGCTCGCCCGCTGCCGGGGACTGGCCGCCCCGGAGGACGAGATGGACGAGCACTTCGCCGCCGCGGTCGCGCTGCCCGGCTCGCCGGTGGACCGGGCTCGCACCCTGTTCGCCTGGGGTCAGCGGCTGCGCCGGGCGCGACGCCGCCGGGACGCACGGATGCGGCTGCACGCGGCGCTCGACGGGTTCACCGAGGCGGGGGCGGACGGCTGGGCGGCTCAATGCCGTACCGAAATCGCCGCCACCGGCCGCGGCGCCGCACCGGCGGCGGACCCGGTGGAGGGACTGACCGCGCAGGAGTGGCAGGTCGCCCTCACCGCCGCCGAGGGCCTGAGCAACCGGGAGATCGCCGCCCGGATGTTCCTCTCGCCGCGCACGGTCGAACACCACCTGGGCAGTGTCTATCGCAAGCTGGGGCTGCGCTCGCGGGGCGAGCTGACCCGGCGCCTGGCCGACCGCTGAGCGGGGTCACTCCAGCAGATACGTCAGGTGGGTGGCCTGCCCGGACGGCCGCGAGCGCACCTGGCGCAGGTGCCGCGGCGGCCCGCCGGCGAAGAGCGGGGTCCCGGCGCCGAGCAGCACCGGTGCCAGGTGGAGCCGCAGCTCGTCGACCACGCCGGCGTCCAGCGCGCCGCGGATCACCTCGGCGCCACCCATGATCACCACGTCCCGGTCGCCCGCGATCGACGCGCCCTTGGACACCGCGCTGGCCACCCCGTCCACCACGAACGTCATCCGGTCGGCGAGCCGCACCCGCGCCGGCGGTATCCGGGTCACCACCAGCACCGGAGGCGTGGCGGCCCGGTCCGCGCCGTAGCCCATCTCGTCGGTCCACCCGTGCGGGCCGTCGATGATGTCGAACAGCCGCCGTCCCATGATCACCGCGCCGGTGGCCGCGGTCGTCGTGTCCAGCACGTCGGCGTCGACCGGGTCGGGATGCAGCGCCCAGGTGTGCAGCGCCTCGCCGCCGTCGCCCAGGCCGTTGTCGAGGCCCGGGTTCGGCCCGGTCACGAACCCGTCCAGCGACATCGAGATGTCCGCGATCACTCGTGCCATGTCCGTCCCCTCCCGCCACGGTGTTGGGGACAGTCTCAGGCGCGCGGCACCAATCGGCCACCGGTCCAGGCGAGCCCCATCCCGGCGGCGAGCAGCAGCAGCGCCCCGACGGTGGGCAGCGGCTTCACCGCGTACGACCCGGCGCCCAGCGCGACCGCGGCGAGCATCAGCAGCACCCCGTCCGCGGGATTGACCAGCTTGGAGCGGAACACCGCCCAGCCGAGCAGCAGCACCCCGGTCGCGGCGATCGCGCAGGCCACCTCGACCAGGACGCCCACCTGGCCGGGCGCGAGCGACACCGCGTCCACGCCGGTCTCGGCGGGCAGCGCGGCCAGCGGCAGCAGCAGGGTGGCGCCGGCCAGCGCGACCAGCAGCCCGGTCAGCGCGATGCGCCGGGTCCGCGCACCGGCGAGCAGGCCGGCCAGGGCGATCAGCGCGATGGTGGCCAGCCAGCCGGCCAGCAGGGCGACCGGGAGCGGGCCGGGCGGGACGTTCACGCCGAGGGTGAGCCAGCCGTACAGGACGGCGGCCGCGGGCAGCGCCCACAGCGCCAGCCGGGCGAAGCGGCGCACCGACCAGATCCAGACCGCCTCCCGCACCGGGAGCACGTAGTGGTCCGCGGCGGCGCCGGCGGCCGGGGTGGCGGCGCCGACCCAGGCCGGGGCCACCCGCAGGGGCCGGCCGCTCGCGGTGTGACGATGGCTGATGCTCATGGCTCCGCCTCGCTCGCAGGGGCAACACGCCGAGCGGCCGGGGTACCGGTCGGAATCCGAGACGAAGCATGTCAAATTGCCAGCGAACTGTGAGCCTAATCTCAGGAAATAGGGAGAAAAGCCGGACGGCCGGTCTCATCGGAGACCGGCCGTCCGCAATCGGGTCAGGAACGCTCGGGCTGGCCCGACTCGTGGTAATCCGCCCCGCCGAGCGCCGACGCCGGCGGCACCGGAGGCGCGGCCGGCAGCGCCGCGGTCTTGTCCGGGTCGCCCGACACCTGCGCCTCGGCCTCACGCACCTCGGCGTTCACCCGCCGGGCCTCGGCCTCCGCGGCTTCCGCGGCCGCCGCCGCCTCACGCTCGACGGCGCCCGAGTCGACCTGCGACGACGGGACGTCGCCCGCCATGTTCGCCAGGCCGCCCAGTGCGCCACCGAGACCCTCCAGGGCCTTGGTCAGCTCGGTCGGCACGATCCACACCTTGTTGGCGGTGCCGTTCGCGATCTGCGGCAGCGACTGCAAGTACTGGTACGCCAGCACCTTCTGCGAGGGGTTCGCCTGGTGGATCGCGTCGAACACGGTGCGGATCGCCTTGGCCTGGCCCTCGGCCTGAAGGATCCGGGACTGCCGGTCACCGTCGGCGCGCAGCACCGCGGCCTGCTTCTCACCCTCGGCGGTGAGGATCTGCGCCTGCTTGTGACCCTCGGCGTTCAGGATCGTCGCGCGACGCTCCCGCTCGGCGCGCATCTGCTTCTCCATCGAGTCGCGGATGCTCGGCGGCGGCTCGATCGCCTTGATCTCCACCCGGGTGACCTTGATGCCCCAGCGGCCGGTGGTCTCGTCGAGCACCGTCGACAGGTGCCGGTTGATCTCCTCGCGGCTGGTCAGCGCCCGCTCCAGGTCCAGCGAGCCGATCACGTTACGCAGGGTGGTGACGGTGAGCTGCTCGATCGCCTGGAGGAAGTTGGAGATCTCGTAGGTGGCCCGCACCGGGTCGACGACCTTGAAGTAGAGCACGGTGTCGATCGAGACGACCAGGTTGTCCGAGGTGATCACCGGCTGCGGCGGGAACGAGACCACCTGCTCCCGCATGTCCACCTTGCTGCGTACCGCGTCGATGAACGGGACCAGCAGGTTCAGGCCCGGGTTCAGGGTCCGCTTGTAACGGCCGAGCCGCTCCACCACGTCCATCCGCTGCTGCGGGACGATCCGGATGGACCGGACGATGGTGGTCACCGCGAAGATGGCGATGACTATGACCAGGACAGCGATGACTGCTTCCATGGCGCCTCTCTATATGTGTAGCGATGTGCGGGATTCAGAGGTCGGGAAGTTCGTCGTACCAGACCAGGACGGTGGCGCCGCGGACCTTGACCACCCTGACACGCTGACCGGCCGCGAACGTCTCCTTGCCGTCGAAAGAGCGCGCCTGCCAGATCTCGCCCTCGATGCGGATCTGCCCGTGGTCGGCGTCGACGTCCTCGAGGACCGTGCCGTGGTGCCCCTCCATCGCCTCGATGCCGAACGGGGTGTCGCCGGTCTCCAGCGCGGACCGCGCGTGCCGCATGACCACCGGGCGGACCGCGGCCACCGACAGGCCGGACACCAGGGCGAACACGATGACCTGGACGAGCACATCGGCGCCGAGGGCGGCGGCGACGGCCGCCGCGGCCGCGCCGGCCGCGAAGAAGATGATCAGAATGGTCGCGGTGAAGGCCTCACCGATCGCCAGGGCGACGGCGAGGACGATCCAGAGTACGGCATCCACATCAACGATCGTGTCACGTCCACGCATCTCCGGCGATGCCACGGTACGGCGTAGCCGAACCGCCCTCGGACAGTTAGACCCGTCAGTCGCACAGCAGGAGGACCCCCACCGTGACACTGCTTCCGGAGACCGCCCGACGGGTGGACGAGATCGCCGCCCGGGCACAGTCCCGCGGCCGGGTGCCGTCGCTCACGCTGGCCGTGGTGCGCGACCGGGCGGTGCTGCACAACGCCTGCGCCGGGGAGACGCCGCGCCCCGACCCGAAGACCCAGTACCGGCTCGGCTCGATCACCAAGACGATCACCGCGACGCTGGTCATGCAGCTGCGGGACGAGGGCTTCTTCGCGCTCGACGACCTGCTCTACCGGCATCTGCCGGGCACCCCGATCGGCGGGGTGACGCTGCGTCAGCTGCTCGGGCACGTCTCCGGGCTGCAACGGGAGCCGGACGGGCCCTGGTGGGAGCGGAACCCGGGTGGGGACGTGGACCAGCTGCTGGGCGGGTTGACGTACGAAAAACTGACCGGACCCCCCTTCCGCCGTTACCGCTACTCGAACCTCGCCTACGGACTGCTCGGCGCGGTCCTCGCCCGGGTCACCGGGCAGAGCTGGTCCGAGCTGGTCACCAAGCGGGTCCTCGACCCGCTCGGGATGAAGCGCACCAGCTACCACCCGGTCGAGCCGTACGCCCGCGGTTACGTCGTGCACGCGCTCGGCGGGACCCTGCACGAGGAGCCGCGCCCGGACACCGGCGCGATGGCACCGGCCGGCCAGCTCTGGTCCACCGTCACCGACATGGCCAAGTGGGCCGGTTTCCTGGCCGACCCGGCCCCCGCGGTGCTGGCCCGGGAGACCGTCGACGAGATGTGCAGCCCGGTCACCATCAGCGACCTGGAGTCCTGGACCGCAGGCCACGGTCTGGGCCCGCAGCTGTTCCGGGTCGGCGAGCGCGTCTACGTCGGTCACGGCGGCTCGATGCCCGGTTACCTCGCGCACCTCGCGGTCCACCGCCGCAGCCGGTTCGGTGTCGTGGTGTTCGCCAACACCTACGGCTTCGACGGCGAGGACAGCATCAAGGACCTCAGCCTCCGCACCCTGACCACGGTCCTCGACGGCGAACCGCCCGCGCCCGCCGCGGCCTGGCAGCCGCCCGCGCCGCCGCAGGGCGAGGCCGCGGAGATCTGCGGCCGCTGGTGGTGGATGGGCCGCGAGTACGACCTGGCCCCGGAGGCCGGCGGCCTCGCCATGACCGGGCCCGGCCACCACACGCTGTTCCGCCGCGAGGCCCCGGACCGCTGGCGCGGCCTCTCCGGCCCCAACGAGGGCGAGATCCTCAGGGTCCTGCGCACCCCGGACGGTGCCGTCAGCAAACTGGACATCGCCACGTTCCGCTTCAGCCGAAACCCCCAAGACCTGGCCTGAAACCTTACTTTTGGTACGCCCGGAGCCCCGTCCACCAGCTGTCCTCCGCCCGAAACCGCGCCACCCCGGACCGGCCGCCCAGCCGCCGCCGGTTTTCCACAGTCCCGGCTCGTCCACAGCCCACCCAGCCCTCCCCACCCCACTCCGCCACACTGACCAGCGGGGGCTGCCCCCTTGGGAGGGCGGGCTGGGAGCGAGCCGGGGCGACAGCGATGCCAGGCCGACCCGGGTCGCGAGGTCCGGGCTGGCGACCACAGCCCTATCCCGGGCTCGGAAGGGGCCACCAGGTCCAGCCCGAACCACCGAGCTGGCATCCACGGCCCTATCTCGGGCTCGGAAAGGGCCACCAGGTCCAGCCCGAACCACCGAGCTGGCATCCACGGCCCTAACCCGAGCACGGAAAGGGCCACCAAGCCCAGCCCGAACCACCGAGCTGGCATCCACGGCCCTACCCCGAGCACGGAAAGGGCCACCAAGCCCAGCCCGAACCACCGAGCTGGCGCCCACGGCCCTACCCCGAGCACGGAAAGGGCCACCAAGCCCAGCCCGAACCACCGAGCTGGCATCCACGGCCCTACCCCGAGCACGGAAAGGGCCACCAAGCCCAGCCCGAACCACCGAGCTGGCGCCCACGGCCCCGTCCCGAGCTGGGAGACAACCATCGGGCTGGGCGCCGTGGTTGTCTCTCAGGCCCGAGACAACCATGGGGGCCCGGGCGGGGCGTGACGGGTAGGTCGTGGGCGTTGCCCGGGGTCGGAGGCTGCGGCGTACCGGAAGAATCGGACGGCGGTCGGAGAGCGTGCGGCGGACCGCGACCAGCTGCGCATTGGCTCTGGCCGGTTCAACGGCTGGCCGCAACCGGTGGCCGCGACCGCGACCAGCAACTCCGTGGCCTGGCACACAGACCCGCAACCGGCGGAGGCGGGAAGGCCGGCCGGACGCGAGCCGCGAGCACCACCCGGGGTCCGGGCTGGCGTCCACGGCCCATCCCCGGCGGTGGATAGGGCCATCATGCCCAGCCGGGACCGTCGGGCTGGGGTTCGCGGCCCTAATCCGGGCTTGGACAGGGCCACCATGGCCAGCCGAGGCAGTACACCGGGGATATGGCCGGGGCGGGCTGCTCAGGCGTGGGACAGGGCAGGGGTGGGCGCCGGGGCTGGGGTGGTCAGGCCGAGAGCGAGGCCGGCGGCGACCGTGGCGATGCCGAGCCAGACCAGGGGGCTGGGGGCGGGGGCGCCGAGGGCCATGCCGGTCAGGGCTGCCGAGATCGGGGCTACGCCGGTGAGCAGGCCGGCGCGGCCCGGGCCGATGCGGGTGACGCAGGTGTACCAGAGGAGGAAGGCCACGGCGGTGACGGCTACCGCGAGGTAGGCGCCGGCCAGGAGGTCGTCGGGGTGCAGGCGGGTGACGGCGGCCGGGCCTTCGGTGACCAGGCCGGCGACGCCGAACAGGACGACCGCCATCCAGGTGGCGTGCACCGAGACGCCGAGCGGGCCGTGCCGTCCCAGCACCGGGACGGCGAGCAGGGTGAACAGGGCTTCGCAGACGAAGGTGACGACCGCCCAGAGGATGCCGGTGGCGTCGGCTCTCCCGAGGCCTTCGACCAGGATCGCGCCGAGGGTGACCACGACGGCGGCGAGCAGGACGCGTGGGGCGACGCCGCGGCCTTCGAGCAGTGGGCCGCCGACGGCGAGCAGGATCGGGACGCAGGCGACGGCGACGCCGAGAACCGCGGGTTCGGCGTGCTCGGCGCCGTGTACCAGGGCGATGTTGAAGACCAGCAGGCCGGCGACGGTGACGCCGAGCAGCCAGAGCCATTCGGCGCCGCGCGGGCGGCGCAGCGGGGTGCGGGTCCCTCGGGCCCAGACGATCAGGAGCAGGCAGGCCAGCGCGTAGCGGAGGGCCTGGACGGTCAGGTTGGGCGCGTCGGCGAGGTGGCCGGAGACGGCGACACTGCCGCCGACGAAAACCATCCCGGCCGCGCCGGCGAGGATCGGAAACGCCTTCATGCGTCTCATGCTCCCGGCGAGTATGGTCCGTTTCGAGGACCAATCCTGCCGCGATGAAGCGGACCAATTCTGGTCGAGGCGGCGGGGCGGGCGGCGGGGCGGCGGCAAGGTCGGGGCGAGGCGGGCGGCAAGGGGGAGGCGGAGGCGTGGGAGTGACGCAAGCGGCCGGGAGCGGGTCGGATTTCCTGCAACTGCGGGCCGGGGAGGCGCCCGCCAAGGGTCTGACCGGCTGGCTGACCGACGGGCTGCGCGGGGCGATCGCCGCCGGGCGACTGGCGCCCGGGACCCGACTGCCGGCGACCCGGCAGCTCGCGGCCGAGCTGGGTATCTCCCGGGGCGTCGTGGTGCAGGCCTACCAGCGGCTGGTGGACGAGGGGCTGGCCGGGGCCCGGACCGGCTCCGGGACCGTGGTGGCCCGGGACGCGGCGGTCACCCCACGGCCGCCGGTCGACCGGCGACGCACGTTGCACGAGCTGCGGCTCCCGCTGTCCACCCCGGACGGCATCGACCTGAACCTCTCCCCCGGCGTGCCGGACCTCGCCGCGTTCCCCCGGGCGGCCTGGCTGCGGGCGGAACGCGCGGTGCTCGACCGGGTGACCGCGGCCGACCTCGGGTACGGCGACCCGGGCGGCAGCCCGCGCCTGCGGACCGCGCTGGCCGCCTGGCTCGGGCGTACCCGAGGAGTCCTGGCCGAGGCGGACGACATCCTGGTGTGCGGCGGCGTCGCGCAAGGTCTCGCCTTGCTGGCGCAGGTTGCGACGGCCCGCGGCGAAGCCGCCTGGGCCGTCGAGGATCCCGGATCTCGCGGTGCGCGCGACCAGATGTCGCATTGGACGGTACGCCCGGAGCCGGTCCCCGTCGACGAGCACGGCCTGTGCGTCGACGCCCTGATCGGAACCGGTCTGCGAACGGCGCTGCTCACACCGGCCCACCAGTTCCCGACCGGCGTGGTGCTCGCCCCGCACCGCCGCCGCGAGCTGCTCGCCTGGGCCGCCGCGGACGACCGTCTGGTGATCGAGGACGACTACGACGCGGAGCACCGCTACGACCGCGCGCCGGTCGCGGCGCTGCAGGGCACCGCGCCGGAGAGCGTCGCCTACCTCGGCAGCGTCTCCAAGTCGCTGGCGCCCGGGATGCGGCTGGGCTGGCTGATCGCGCCCCGCCGGTGGCAGGCCGGCCTGCTCGCCGCCAAGCACGCGAGTGACCTGGGCAGTTCCGCGCTCCCGCAGTTGGTGCTGGCCGAGCTGCTGGCCGGCGGCGACTACGAACGGCACCTGCGGACGGTCCGGACCCGGCAGCGTGCCCGGCGGGACGCGCTGCTCGCCGGGCTGCGGACGCACCTGCCCGGCGCCCGGGTCCGCGGGGTGGCGGCCGGCCTGCACCTGCTGGTCGAGCTGCCGGACGGCGTCGACGACGTCGCGCTCGCCGAGCGGATCCGGCGGACCGGTGTGCTGGTGCATCCGCTGAGCTGGCATCGGCAGCTGTCCGGCCCGCCCGGCCTGGTGCTGGGCTATGCCGCCCACCCGCCGGACCGCCTCGCCGAGGCCGCGGCCCGGATCGGCCAGGCGCTCTGACCCTCTCGGGCTGGCGTCCACGGCCCTATCCGAAGCTCGGATAGGGCGGTCAGGACCAGCCCGAGCCGGCGAGCTGGCACTCACGGCCCTATCCCGCACCCGCACAGGGCCACCAGGACCAGCCCGAGACGGCGAGCTGGCACTCACGGCCCTATCCCGCACCCGGATAGGGCCACCAGGACCAGCCCGACACGAGAACCGCACCCGCACAGGACCACCACGACCGGCCCGAGACGGCGAGCTGGCACTCACGGCCCTATCCCGCACCCGGACAGGGCCACCAGGACCAGCCCGAGACGGCGGGCTGGCACTCACGGCCCTATCCCGCACCCGGATAGGGCCACCAGGACCAGCCCGACACGAGACCCGCACCCGCACAGGGCCGCCACGACCAGCCCGAGACGGCGGGCTGGCACTCACGGCCCTATCCCGCACCCGGATAGGGCCACCAGGACCAGCCCGACACGAGACCCGCACCCGCACAGGGCCGCCACGACCAGCCCGAGCCGGCGGGCTGGCACTCACGGCCCTATCCCGCACCCGGATAGGGCCACCGGGACCAGCCCGACACGAGAGCCACGCCCCGCACAGGGCCACCAGGACCAGCCCAGCACGAGAGCCGCGCCCGGACAGGACCGCCAGGAGCAGCCCGAGACGGCGGGCTGGCACTCACGGCCCTATCCCGCACCCGGATAGGGCCACCAGGACCAGCCCGACACGAGAACCGCACCCGCACAGGGCCACCAGGACCAGCCCAGCACGAGAGCCGCGCCCGGACAGGACCGCCAGGAGCAGCCCGAGACGGCGGGCTGGCACTCACGGCCCTATCCCGCACCCGGATAGGGCCGCCAGGACCAGCTCGACACGAGAGCTGCGCTCGGACAGGACCGCCGGGACCGACCCGACACGGGGGCGTGATCATGGGCTGGTGCGGCGGTGGCGGTGACCGGCGGCGAACCCGCACGACACGCGCGACGGTCCGGGGTGGCGCGGCCTCGCGAGCCGAACCCCACGGAGCTCCCAGTCGTACGAAATCAAGAATTCAATCAGGCAGGACCGTGACGTGGTCGATCAGCCGTTCCATGGAGTTGATCAGCGGGGTCTCGACGTCGCGGTAACTGTGCACCGAGGCGAGGATGCGCCGCCACATGTCGGCCGGCTCGCGGACCCCGACGGCCTCGCAGACGCCCTCCTTCCACGGGCGGCCCGGCGGGATGACCGGCCACTCGCGCAGGCCGACCCGTTCGGGCTTGACCGCCTGCCAGACGTCCACATACGGATGCCCGGTGACCAGCACGTCCGGGTCGGTGACCGAGGCCACGATCCGGCTCTCCTTGGAGCCGGGCACCAGGTGGTCGACGAGCACCCCGAGCCGCCGCCGCGGCCCCGGGCGGAAGTCGCGGACCGCGGCCGCCAGGTCGTCGATGCCGTCGAGCGGCTCCACCACCACGCCCTCGATCCGCAGGTCGTCGCCCCAGATCCGCTCGACCAGGGCGGCGTCGTGGATGCCCTCCACCCAGATCCGGCTGGCCTTGGCGACCTGCGCGGTCACCCCGGCCACCGCGATCGACCCGGACGCGGTCAGCCGGCGCTGCGCCGGGGTCGCCTGTGGAGCGGGGCGGCGCAGCGTGACGACCTGCCCGTCGAGCAGGAACGCGGCCGGCTCCAGCGGGAAGTTGCGGCGCTTGCCGTGCCGGTCCTCCAGGACCACCGCGCCGTACTCGAAACCGACCACCGCGCCGCAGAACCCGGAATCGGCGTCCTCGACGACCAGGTCCGGCTCGGCGTCCACCTCCGGGATCACCTTCCGCCGGCGCCAGTTGCCGGACAGCACATCCTCCCCATACATGAATCGCACGGTAACCCCTGCCGTTCGGACACGCCGGGGTGACGCTCCGAGCCGAGACAAGGTTCCGGGGTGGCACGTACCCTTGCTCGCATGCATTCCGCAGCAGATGCGGCCACCCGCACCGCCCGCCGGTCCACCCGATTCGTGGCCTGGGTCCGGGCCTGGCGCGCCGGGCTCGTCCCGTTCGACGAGCTGGCCGACGAGATCGCCGGCGACGAGGAGCACCTCGTCGCCGATGCCCCGGGCACCTGGACCGACGTGCCGCTCGGCCAGGGCCTGCCGATCTTCGCGAAGCTGCATCCCGACGACATCCGGCTGGTCCTGCCGGTCCCCGGCGACCCACGCGGCCTGCCCGGCCCGGGCCCGCTGACCGGCGCCGCGCTGCTGGCCGGCGAGGCGGTGATCACCCCCGGGTTCGGCGTGATCCCGGAGGTTCGCCGGCACACGTCCGGCTCCGGCGTGGAGTTCGAGACCGTGGTCTGGCGGGTGCTGCCCGCGCCCGAGCACCGGCCGGTCTTCCAGATCGGCGCCGCCGAGGCCGAGGCCGAGCTGACCGCGGCGCTCGGCGAGGCCACCACCCGGCTCACCAAGCTCGACGTGGCGCAGTGGAAGCCGGAGCTGGCCGGCGCGTTGCAGGCGCTGCGCAGCCCGGAGAGCACGGCCACCCTGCCGGCCGGTTTCGACCCGCGGTCGCGGCGGCTGTTCGCCCGGGCCAGCGTGCTCGACCGGGTGCTCGCGCTCGCCGAGACGAACGCGCCGGGCGGCGCGGTCAACGGCTACGAGGCCCAGCAGCGGGACGAGGCACTCCGCCCGCTCACCGCGGCGTGCCGGCAGGCGCTGGTCGCGGCGTGCAACGCGCCGCTGCGCCCGTGACGGCCGACCGGCACGCGCACTGCACGTTCTGCGGGGCCAGGTTCGTCCCCGACCAGCCGTGGCCGCGGCGGTGCGGGGCGTGCGGTGAGACGACGTACCGGAACCCGACGCCGGTCGCGGTGGCGCTCCAGCCGATCGGTTCCGGTCTGCTGGTGGTGCGGCGCGGCATCGCGCCGGCCGCGGGCCGGCTCGCCCTGCCGGGCGGCTTCATCGAGCTGGGCGAGACGTGGCAGACCGCGGCGACGCGCGAGCTCCGCGAGGAGACCGGTCTCACGACAGACCCCCTTGAGGTACGCCTTTTCGACACGCTCAGCGCCCCGGACGGCACGTTGCTGGTGTTCGGCCTGCTGCCCCCGCTCGCCGACGCGGGCCAGTTGCCCGGCATCCCGCCGCCCGAGGTGCTCGGGCTGGAGGTGCTGACCGCGCCCACCGAGCTCGGCTTCAGCCTGCACACCCGGGTGGCGAACCGATGGTTCGCCGAGTCAGTCGATTAGCCCCGCGCCGACCAGCTCGTCCAGCAGCAGGCGGATGGCCGGGGCGCAGCGGGCGGCGTCGGCCGAGGTGAACCAGGCCAGCTCGGCGATCTCGTTGGCCGGGGCCGGGGTGGGCTCGGGGGTGCCGGGGTCACCCAGGAAGGTGATCAGGCGGACCCGGGTGCCGGGCGGGCGGTTGTGGGCGGGCGCGTCGATCGTACGGAAAAGGCGCAGCCCAGCGGCCCGGAGTGGGATGCCGACCTCCTCCTCGGCCTCCCTCGCCGCCGCCTCGGCGTGCGTCTCGCCCGCCTCCGGCTTGCCGCCGGGCAGGTAGAACGCGTCCGAGCCGTGCGCCCGGACCACCAGCACCTGACGTTTGCGCACCCAGACCCAGGCGGCCGCGACGACCTCGCTCATGCCAGCACGAACGGGTCGCCGGCCTCGAAGCGGGCCAGGTCGGCGAGGGTGCGCCGGGTGTTCGGACCGGCCGTCTCGGGCAGCGCGTCGACCGGGTAGAACGCGGCGTCGACCGTCTCGTCGGTCTCCCGGAGCAGCTCGCCGGACCAGGAGTCGGCCCGGCAGGCGAGCGTCACGTGCTGGTAGGGCTGGCCCCAGGCGCTGGTGGCCAGCTGCTCCCCGGAGTACAGCGCGAAGGGGGTGACCCCGTGCACGACGAGGCCGGTCTCCTCGAACACCTCGCGGATCGCGCACTCGCTGAGCGTCTGCCGCAGCTCCATGGTCCCGGCCGGGAGCGCCCACCGGCCGTTGTCGCTGCGCTGGATCAGCAGCACCCGGCCCTCGGGGTCGCGCAGCACGGCGCGCGCCCCCACGGTCATCAACACCCGGCCCGGTCCGACCGACTCCCGCAACTGCCCGAGATAAGACTCTTCCCACGCCGGCACGGAAGCGACGGTAGCGCACCGGGGCTCGGACCGGCCGGCCGCCCGGGGACGACCGGCCGGCCGGATCAGATCTCGTCGATCAGGTCGGCGACCGAGTTGACGATGCGGGACGGGCGGTACGGGTACGTCTCGCTCTCCATCCGGCTGCTGATCCCGGTGAGCACCAGGATCGTCTCCAGCCCGGCCTCCAGCCCGCACAGCACGTCGGTGTCCATCCGGTCACCGATCATCGCGGTGGTCTCGCTGTGCGCGCCGATCGCGTTCAGCGCCGAGCGCATCATCATCGGGTTCGGCTTGCCGACGAAGTACGGCTTCACCCCGGTCGCCCGGGAGATCATCGCGGCGACCGAGCCGGCCGCCGGCAGCAGCCCCTCGGTGGACGGGCCGGTGGCGTCCGGGTTGGTGCAGATGAACCGGGCGCCGCCGTTGATCAGCCGGATCGCCTTGGTGATCGCCTCGAAGCTGTACGTCCGGGTCTCGCCGAGCACCACGTAGTCCGGGTCGAACTCGGTGAGCACGTAACCGGACGCGTGCATCGCGGTGGTCAGGCCGGCCTCGCCGATCACGTACGCCGTGCCGCCGGGCCGCTGGTCGGCCAGGAACTGCGCGGTGGCCAGGGCGGCCGTCCAGATCGACTGCTCGTCCACCTCGAAGCCCATCCGGGTGAGGCGGGCCTGCAGGTCACGCGGCGTGTAGATGGAGTTGTTGGTGAGGATCAGGAACGGTTTGCCGGACGCCTTCATCCGGTTGACGAACTCGGGCGCGCCCGGGACCGGCTCACCCTCGTGGACGAGCACGCCGTCCATGTCGGTGAGCCAGCTCTCGATGGCTTTGCGTTCCTTCATGCAGCGGCTCCAGGTCGTTTCGCAGGGGGGCAGCAGTCCGCCGGGCAGACGTCCCAGGTCGGGAGCGTACCCAGCCTGGTGTGCGCTTGATCACCCAGTCGCTCCTCGACGAGCTCGCGCACCATGGCGACGAATCGTGGGTGGACGCCGGGGGTGACGGCCCGGGCGTACCCGAGACCGAGCCGGGCGGCGGTCTCCCTCGCCTCGTTGTCCAGGTCCCAGATCACTTCGAGGTGATCGGAGACGAAGCCGATCGGGCTGACCACCACGTCGGTGACGCCCTTCTCGGCCAGCGCCTCGAGGTGATCGTTGACGTCCGGCTCCAGCCACGGGATGTGCGGCGGGCCGGAGCGGCTCTGCCAGACCAGGTCCCAGCCCAGGTCGTCGGCCGCGCGGGCGTGGACCAGGCGGGCGGTCTCCTCCAGCTGAGCGGTGTAACGGCCACCGGAGGGACCCGCGGTGCGGGCCATGCTGACCGGGATCGAGTGCGCGGTGAAGACGATCCGGGTGGTGGCGCGGCGGGCCGGGTCCAGGGTGGCCAGGGCGGCCCGGACCGCTTCGGCGTTCGGCTCGACGAAGCCCGGGTGGTCGTGGAACTGCCGCAGCTTGCTGATCCGCGGGGCTTTCGGCCCGACCGCCTTGCGCGCCGCGGCGATGTCCTCCCAGTACTGCTTGCAGGACGAATAGCCACCGTACGCACTGGTGGCGAAGCCGAGCGCGTGCTCGACACCGTCGTCCCGCATCCGCGCCACGGTGTCCGCGAGCATCGGGTGCCAGTTCCGATTGCCCCAGTACGCCGGCAGCGCGATGTCGTGCGCCGCGAACTCGGCCGACACCGCGGCCAGCAGGTCGCGGCACTGCTGGTTGATCGGGGACACCCCGCCGAAGTGCATGTAGTGCTCACGCACCTCGGCGAGGCGCTCGTCCGGAACGCCGCGCCCGCGCACCACGTTGCGCAGGAACGGCATCACGTCATCGGGTTTCTCCGGACCGCCGAAGGAGAGCAGGACGAACGCGTCGTAAGCCACCCGTCCATCCTGTCACCGCTCAGGCCCCGAGCGCGTGGTAGCCCCCGTCGACGTGGACCATCTCACCCGTCGTCGCCGGGAACCAGTCGGAGAGCAGCGCGCAGATGGCCCGCGCGGTCGGCTCGGTGTCGCTCAGGTCCCAGCCCAGCGGCGCCCGCTCCGACCAGGCCTCCTCGAACTGCTCGAAGCCCGGGATCGACTTGGCCGCCATGGTGCGCAGCGGACCGGCCGAGACCAGGTTGCTGCGGATGCCGTGCTTGCCCAGGTGCAGCGCGAGATAACGGTTCGCCGACTCGAGCCCGGCCTTGGCCACACCCATCCAGTCGTAGACCGGCCACGCCTTGGTCGCGTCGAAGGTCAGCCCGACGATCGACCCGCCGGAGCTCATCAGCGGCAGCGCAGCCGTGGCGAGCGACTTGTACGAGAACGTCGACACCTGGAGCGCCGTCGCCACGTCCTCCCACGGCGCGTCCAGGAAGCCGCCGCCGAGGCAGCTCTGCGGAGCGAAGCCGATCGAGTGGACCACGCCGTCCAGCCCGTCGACGTGCTCGCGCACCTTGTCGGCCAGGCCGGCCAGGTGCTCCTGATTGGTCACGTCCAGCTCGATGACCGGCGCGGGCTCGGGCAGGCGCTTGGCGATCCGCTCCACCAGCGACAGCCGGCCGAAGCCGGTGAGCACGACCGTGGCGCCGTTCTCCTGGGCCACCTTGGCCACGTTGAAAGCGATCGAGGCGTCGGTGATGACACCGGTGACTAGCAGCCGTTTTCCGGCCAGCAGTCCAGACAAGTTTCTCTCCTGAAGAAATTTGCGGCTGACAGATGCGGGGTCAGTGCCCCATGCCGAGGCCCCCGTCGACGGGGATCACGGCACCCGAGATGTATGCCGCGTTGTCGCTCGCCAGGAAGGTCACCGCGGCGGCGACCTCGTCGGGGCTGGCGAGGCGACCGGCCGGGACGGCCTTGATGATCTCGGCCTTGCGGGACTCCGGCAAGACCTCGGTCATCTCGGTCTCGATGAAGCCGGGCGCCACCACGTTCGCCGTGATGTTGCGGGTGCCCAGCTCGCGGGTGATGCTGCGGGCCACGCCGACCAGTCCGGCCTTGGACGCGGCGTAGTTGACCTGACCAGGACCGCCGTACAGGCCGACCACCGAGGAGATGAAGATCATCCGGCCCCACTTGGCGCGCAGCATCTTGGCGCTGGCCCGCTTGGCGACCCGGAACGAGCCGGTCAGGTTGGTGTCCAGGACCCGCTCGAACTGCTCCTCGGACATCCGCAGCAGCAGCGTGTCGTCGGTGATGCCGGCGTTCGCCACCAGCACCTCGACCGGGCCGAGCTCGTTCTCCACGAAGCTGAACGCGGCGTCCACCGACTCCGCGTCGGTCACGTCGCACTGCACGCCGAACAGGCCCTCCGGCGCGCCGGAGCCGCGGTGGGTGATGGCGACCCGGTCACCCTGCTTTTCGAACGCCCGGGCGATGGCCAGCCCGATGCCGCGGTTTCCGCCGGTCACCAACACGGTGCGAGGCACAGCGCAACTCCTTCGAGAGGTACGGGTCATACCCTGGTAGGGGGTACCGCAGGGCGACGACAGTCCTGTCCCGCGTCACTAGCCTGCTGGGAATGGAGACTATCGGCCCCCAGCGGCGGAGCTCGGTAATGGGGCCGCTGACTTACCTAACGTTCAAAAGGGAAACGCCCAGGCCCCCGATCCGGAGACGCGGTTTCCGCTACGCGATTCCGGTCCTGCTCTTCCTGCTGGTGAGCCTCGCCATGGGGATGGCCGCGACCCTGGAGGAGACCCGCACCCTGCCGCCGGTGGCGATCTACGCCATCTCGGCCGGCGCCGTGTTGCCGGTGGTCGTCGCCTACCGCCGCCCGGTCGCCGCCTGGCGGCTGACGTTCCTGATGCTCTTCATCGGTGTGATCAACGCGAATGTCGGCACGCACGAGGAGCCCTGGCCGTGGAACGCGGTGCAGATCGTCGCCACCCTGTTCGTGCTCGGCCGGCTCGCCACGGTCAGCGAGGCGCTGGTCACCGCCTGGGCCACCGTGCTCACCCTGGTCCCGGTCTTCCTGTTCGCCCCGCACGCCAACGTCTGGGGCGCGGCCACCGCGGTCGTGGCCGTCGCGGCGCTCGGCAGCATCGCCTCGTTCCGCCGCCGCGCCGGTGAGCTGATCGCCCGGCAGACCGAGCTCAGCGAGCTGGAACGGGCCCGCCGCGCGGTGCTGGAGGAGCGCACCCGGATCGCCCGCGAGATGCACGACGTGGTGGCGCACCACATGTCGATGATCGCGGTGCAGGCCGAGACCGCGCCCTACCGGCTGGCCGGCCTCCCCGAGGAGGCGAAAGACGAGCTGACGTCGATCGCCGGGGCGGCCCGGGAGGCGCTCGCCGACATGCGCCGGCTGCTCGGTGTGCTGCGCGCCGAGGACCAGGCCGCCGAGCGGGCCCCGCAGCCGGGTTACCCGGAGATCGCCGAGCTGGTGGCGACCGCGCGCAGGGCCGGGCTGCCGGTCACCGGGGAGCTGCCGCCGCTGGACGGGGTGGACGCGACGGCCGGGCTCACGGCGTACCGGATCGCGCAGGAGGCCCTGGCCAACGCGGCCCGGCACGCGCCGGGCGGCCCGGTGCGGATCCTGGCCCGCGCCGACGGCGACCGCTTGGAGCTGCGGGTCTCCAACGAGCTGACCTCCACCCCGGCCCCCGGGCACAAGGCGGGCCACGGATTGATCGGGATGCGTGAGAGGGTGGCTCTGCTGGGCGGCGAGCTGACCGCAGGCCCGGACGGCGCCGGGAGCTACCAGGTCCTGGCCCGGATCCCCCGACAACCCGAAGGTGCTCGATGATCAGGGTGTTGATCGCCGACGACCAGGCGATGGTCCGGCAGGGCTTCGGCGCGCTGCTGGCCGCGCAGCCCGACCTGCTGGTGGTCGGCGACGCGCCGGACGGGGCGGCCGCGGTGACCGCGGCCCGGCAGCTGAACCCGGACGTGATCCTGATGGACGTCCGGATGCCGGTGATGGACGGCCTGGAGGCGACCCGGCGGCTGGCCGGCGGTCACGACGGTCCGAAAATCCTCGTCCTGACCACCTTCGACCTCGACGACTACGTCTACGAGGCGCTCCGCGCCGGGGCCAGCGGCTTCCTGCTCAAGGACGCGCCGGCCGCCGACCTGGTGCAGGCGGTCCGCGTGGTGGCGGCCGGCGAGGCGCTGCTCGCCCCGTCGGTGACCCGCCGGCTGATCGCCGAGTTCGCCGCCCGGCCCGCGTCCGACCGGCCCCGCCCGGTGGCGCTGAACGCGCTCACCCCGCGCGAGACCGAGGTGCTGCGGCTGATCGCGCGCGGCCGGTCGAACCAGGAGATCGCCGCCGACCTGGTGGTCGCCGAGCAGACGGTGAAAACGCACGTCGGGCGCATCCTGACCAAGCTCGCGCTGCGGGACCGCGCGCAGGCCGTCGTCTTCGCCTACGAGACCGGCCTGGTCGCGGCGGGCGAATAGGAGCGGCACGCCGACAGAACACGGAAGGGTGGTCCGCGCCACCTCCGGCAGGCCTGAGTTTCTTAAGTTGTCTTTAAGAGGTACAGTTCCCGGCGGTTCCCAAGGCCCGACGAGCTGTGGAGGTGATCGCTGTGCGAGATAGCGATCCTCCTAGTCGTGGCCGGGACGCTCGTCAGCGCCTCTGACCGCTGACCAGGATTTCTCCCACCCGTTCCCACCGGATCCCGCCTGCTCGCGGGATTGCCGGGCGTGTCGTGTGCGCCGCGACATCCGGGGAACGGGCATGGCCGCGACGTGACCTGCGCACAGCAGTAACCCCCGCCAGTCACGATGCGGAAGGTGGCTCCACCATGAAGAACCTCATCGCGCCCCTCGGTCTCACCGTCCTGTCCGCGTGGGTCGTGCTCCTGTTCGTGCTCGCCTCGCACAACACCCCATAAGCCGTCACGGCAGGCGGGACGTCCACAGCAGACTGCTCGCCGCGCCGACCAGGGCCAGCAGCAGGGCGACCCCGGCGTACCACTGGGTCACCTCGCGCGGCTGCGTCCGGTGCCCGATCGAGCTGCCCATGTCCTCGTAGACCTTCTTCAGCTCGCTGACCGAGGCCGCCTCGTAGAAGTAGCCCTTGGTCCGCTCCGCCAGCTCCTGCAGCGAGAGCCGGTCCACCGGCACCCGCTGGAGCTGGCCGCGGATGTCCACCACGCCGGCGTCGGTGCCGAACGCGATCGTGCTGACCGGCACGTTCGCCCCGGCCGCGGCGGTGGCGGCGTCCTCGATCGAGCGACCGGACGTCCGATATCCGTCGGAGAGCAGCACGATCCGGGCCGGGGGCGCGCCGTCCGCGCCGTCGGCCGGCACCGAACGGATCGCGTCCAGTGAGGTGAACACCGCCTCCCCGGTCGCGGTCGCCTCGGCGAGGGTCAGGCTGTCGATCCCGGCGATCACCTCGGACCGGTCCTTGGTCGGCGCGACCAGCACGTTCGCCGCTTTCGCGAACGACACCAGGCCCAGGTTGTAGGTGGGCGGCAACTCGTTGACGAACGCCTTGGCCGCCTCCTGCGCGGCCTCGATCCGGGTCGGCGCCACGTCGTCGGCCTGCATCGACAGCGACACGTCGATGGCCAGCATCACGGTGGCGCGTTCCAGCGGCTGCTCGGTGTCCACCGAGGGGCGTGCCGTGGAGAACGCCAGCGCCGCCATCATCATCAGGAACGCGATCGCCGAGACGTGCCGGCGCCAGCCCAGGCCTTTCGGGGCGAGGGTGCGCAGCAGGTCGACGTTGGTGAAGCGCATCGCGTACTGCCGTTTGTGCAGTTGCCGCCAGACGTAGGCGCCGGCGACGGCGAGGACGGGCAGCAGCGTGAGCAGCCACCACGGAGCCAGGAAACGGATCATCGAGTGGTCCCCCGGGTGCGTGCGTGTCGTTGGGCGGCCACGAAGCGGACGATGTCCAGCAGCCAGTCGGTGTCGGTGCGCAGCCGCAGGTGCGAGGCGCCGGCCGCGCGCAGCGTCCGGGCGATCGCGGCGCGCTGCTCACCCGCCGCGGCCGCGTAACGCTGCCGCAGCCCTGGGTCGGTGGTCTGCACCTCGTGCAGCTCGCCGGACTCCGGATCGGCCAGGGTCAGCACGCCCACGTCGGGCAGCTCCAGCTCACGCGGGTCGACCACCTCGATGGCGAGCACGTCGTGCCGCACGCCGAGTTTGCGCACCGGCCGCGCCCAGCTCTCCACCGGCGCCAGGAAGTCGGAGATCACCACGGCCACCCCGCGCCGCCGCGGCGGCCGGTTCAGCATGTCGATCAGGGCGCCGAGGTCGGTCCGCCCCGGCCGGATCCGGGTGCGCGCGATCGCCCGCAGCAGGCCCTGCGCCTCCTTGCGGCCCGGCCGCGCCGGCATCCGCACCACCGACGGCCCGGGCGCGTCCTCGGTCACGGCCGCTTTCTTCTTGAAGAGACCACGAGCAAAACCGCTTCGGGGTACGCCGGAGCCGGTCCCGACCACGGCGCCGATCCTGTTCCCGCCCCGGGCGGTCAGGTGGGTGACCGCGGTGGCGGCGGCGATCACCAGGTCCTTCTTCAGCCACTTGGCGGTGCCGAAATCGAGGCTGGCCGACAGGTCGACGGCCAGCCAGGTCTCCAGCTCGCGGTCGGCCACCGTGCGCCGCACGTGCGGCAGCGTGGTGCGGGCGGTGACCGGCCAGTCCATCCGGCGCACGTCGTCGCCCGGCCGATACTCCCGGGACTCGCCGGCCTCGGTGCCCGGGCCGGGCAGCAGGCCCACGTAGTCGCCCTGGAGCAGGCCGTCGAGCTTGCGGGTGACCAGCAGCTGCAGCTTGGCCAGCACCGCCTCGGCCCGGGCCGCCTCCTCCAGCGGCGCCGGGACGGTGCCGCCGGCCGGGCCGGTCCGCGCCGCCTGGTCCGCCGACGCCGCGGCCGGGCCGGGCCAGGCCGCCTGAGGCTGCGGCACCGGGGCCGTGCCGCCCCAGGCCGGCTGAGGCTGCCCCGCCGGGGCGGTGCCGCCCGCGGCCGGGCCGGGCCAGGCCGCAGGCGGCTGGGGCGCCGGGGCGGATCCGATCGGCTGGCTCATGCCGGGCCGGGCCAGCCGGGGCCGTTCGGCGGGAACGGGGTGCCGGCGCCGTTCGCCGGGTAGCCCGCGCCGGCCGGCACGCCACTGGTCGGCGTCCCGGTCGGCGTGGGCGGGACGGGTGCGCCGTTCGGCGAGGTGCCCTGGCGGGAGGCGACCGACGGCATCGGCACCATCTGCATGATCCGGGCGACGATCTGGTCGGCCGGGACGTCGTCGGCGAGGGCGTCGTAGCTGAGCACCAGGCGGTGCCGCAGGATGTCCGGCGCGACGTCCTGCAGGTCCTGGGGCAGCGCGTAGTCCCGGCCGCGGAGCAGGGCCAGGGCGCGGGTGGCCCGGACGATGCCGAGCGAGGCACGCGGGCTGGCGCCGTACTGAATCAGCTGGGCCACGTCGGGCATGCCGTGCTGGGCCGGGGCGCGGGTGGCGAGGACCAGCCGGACCGTGTAGTCGACCAGCGCGTTGTGCACGAAGACCTGGTCGGCGCGGCGCTGGAGGGCGAGCAGGTCGGCCGGGGTGAACACCTGCTTGGGCTCCGGCGCGCTGACCCCCATCCGGTAGACGATCTCGCGTTCCTCGGCATCCGTCGGGTAGCCCACGATGATCTTCATGAGGAAGCGGTCGCGCTGCGCCTCGGGCAGCGGGTAGACGCCCTCCTGCTCGATCGGGTTCTGCGTGGCCATCACCAGGAACGGGTCGGGCACGTCGTAGCTCTTGCCGCCGATCGACACCTGGTGCTCGGCCATCACCTCGAGCAGGGCCGACTGCACCTTGGCCGGCGCGCGGTTGATCTCGTCGGCGAGCAGGAAGTTCACGAACACGGGGCCGAGCTCGACGTCGAACTTCTCGTTGCTCTGCCGGTAGATCCGGGTGCCGACGATGTCGGCGGGGACCAGGTCGGGGGTGAACTGGACCCGGGAGAACGTGCCGCCGACCACCTTGGCCAGGGTCTCGACGGCCAGCGTCTTGGCCACCCCGGGGACACCCTCCAGCAGGCAGTGCCCGCGGGCCAGCAGCGCCACGAACATCCGCTCGACCATCCGGTCCTGGCCGACGATGACCCGCTTGACCTCGAACATCGCCCGCTCGAGCTGCGACGCGTCGTGCGCCGGAGGGACCGGCACGGCCGGCTCCGGGCTGGTCTCGGTCTCGGGCGTGCTGGGCTGCGCCACCGGTCCTCCACAACGGTCAACATGTGCCGGCGCTGATGCCGACGCTCAAGACTTACACGACAGACAACTACACACGGCTGAGAGGTTCCTAGGAGCATAGAAACCCCGGCCGTCACCTGACCGTCATCATCGTCCCGGCGCCGCGAGATCTCCGCAGCCCAGGGCACTATCGGCCGAACATGTTGATCTTTCTGCGCGATCCGCCGGAACGGGCACGCTCACCGGGTGGATACGGAAGTCTTTGAACCGTGTAGCATTTACTTCGTCGCCGGGCGGCTTCCCCCGTGGCCGCCCGGCGCATAACGTCTTTCATTACTCCCGCGTCGTTCCATTAAGTTGGTCGACATGGTCGAGGAACTCTCCCCGCAGTGCTCCGCCAAAGGTTGTCGCGCGTCCGCGGCCTGGCAATTGTTGTGGAACAATCCCAAACTTCACGCCCCGGAATACCGCAAGACCTGGCTGGCCTGCGACGATCATCGGGTTTCCCTGGGCACGTTCCTGGAGGCCCGCTCCTTCCTCCGGGAAGTCACCCCTTTCGTCTCGGCAGACGATGCATCCGTCTCCTAGTCTCTAAACGTGAGCACGCCCTCGGTCGATGCCCTGCAACCCTGGCCCGACACGGTCCAGTGGCGCCCGGTCTCCGGCAAGTTGATCACTGTTGAGCTGATCGGCCTCGCCATCTGGCAGGTGATCCTGGTGGCCGGCCTGGCCGTCGGGTGGCTGTTCGTCCACCACTGGGGCTGGCTCGCCGGCATCGCCGCGGTGCTCGCCCTCGGCGTCTGGCGCGCCACGGTCGCCGTCCGCGCGGTGCGCGCCTGGGGATACGCGGAGCGCGACAACGACCTGATGGTCCGGCACGGCCTGCTGGTCCGCCGGTTGTCCATCGTTCCGTACGCGCGGATGCAGTTCGTGGACGTCACCGCCGGCCCGCTGGAGCGCGCGTTCGGGCTGGCCACCGTGCAGTTGCACACCGCGGCGGCGGCCAGCGACGCCCAGGTGCCCGGCCTGCCGCCGGAGGAGGCGGCCCGGCTGCGCGACCGGTTGACCGCCCTCGGCGAGGACCGGGCCGAGGGCCTGTGACCGCCACCGAGACCCCCGAGCAGGCCGCCCGGCAGCGGCTGCACCCGCTCAGCCCGCTGCTGCACGGCGCCAAGAGCCTCTTCGTGATCGTCGCGGCGCTCTCCTGGCAGGCGCTGCGCGAGCTCGGCCCGACGCACTTCGCCATGGTGGTGCTGGCCGTCGCGGTGGGCGCGGTGATCTTCTCGGCGGTCGGCTGGTGGACCACCGGATACCAGGTGGTGGCCCGGGAGCTGCGGATCACCGAGGGGCTGATCTGGCGGCGCAACCGGGCCATCCCGCTCGACCGGCTCCAGTCGGTGGAGGTGCGCCGGCCGCTGCTGGCCCAGTTCAGCGGGCTGGCCGAGCTGCGCCTGGAGGTGGTCGGCGGCGGCAAGGCCGAGGCGCCACTGGCCTATCTGACCGTCCGGGAGGCCGCCGCGCTGCGGGAACGGCTGCTGGCGCTCTCCGGGCGTACGCCAGAGGTGTCCGTCGCCGAGGCGGACCCCGCGGCCGGGCCGCGGACCGCGAGCCCCGGCGAACAGTCCCTGCACGCGGTCGGCAACCGGGAGCTGCTGATCAGCCAGCTGCTCACCCCGCAGGCGTTCTTCCTGCCGATCGGCGTGGCGTGGGTGGTCACCCAGTTCGTGATGGAGGGGTCGTGGACCTTCATCGGGATCGCCAGCACGGTCACCGCGATGGCCGGCGTGCTGCTCCAGCCGATCCGCCGGGTGCTGCGGGACTGGGACTTCCGGCTGGCGCGCGACCCGGGCGGGCGGCTGCTGCTGCACTACGGGCTGACCGAGACGCGCAGCCAGGTGGTGCCGCTGCACCGGGTGCAGGCGGTCCGGATCACCTGGCCGTTCCTGTGGCGGCTGACCAGCTGGCTCTATCTGCAACTCGACGTCGCCGGGTACGGCGCGCCGGAGCGCGGCAACGACACCGGCTCGGACCGGCTGCTGCCGGTCGGCGACCAGCACGCGGCCCGGCTGGTGGTCGGCGCGGTGCTGCCCGGCGTCGACCTGGCCGCGCTCGCCACCTCGCCGCCGCCGGCCCGGGTGCGCTGGCTGCACCCGGTCGGGCTGCGGTTCATGGGCGTCGGGCTGCACCCGGACGTGCTGGTGACCCGGGAGGGGCGGCTGTCCCGGGAGATGACGCTGGTGCCTTACGCCCGGTTGCAGAGCGTGCGGGTGGTGCAGGGGCCGTTGCAGCGGATGCTCCGGCTGGCCACGGTCTATGCCGACGCGGCCGGTGGGCGGTCGGGCGCGGCCCGGGACCGGGACCTGGCCGAGGCGTGGGCGCTCGCCGACGAACTGGCCCGCCGGGCCCGGCTCGCCCGGCACCCGATCCCGCCGCCGGCGCCCGCCGCGCCGTCCGATCTCGGTCAACCCGCTGACGAGACGTTCTGGCAGCGGCCCGCACAAGCTTAAGCTGTGCCAATGGAGCTACCGGAGTTCGCTCCCGGCCTCAGCGCCCGGGTGGAGTTGAGGGTCACCGACGCCGACACCGCACAGGCCCTCGGCTCCGGCGACGTGCCGGTGCTCGCCACGCCGCGGGTGCTGGCCCTGGCCGAGGCCGCCACCGTGGCGGCGACCGCGCGGCAGCTGCCCGGCGGGGTCACCACCGTGGGCACCCGCGCCGAAGTGGAGCACCGGGCCGCGGCGCCGGTCGGTCGCACGGTTGTCGGGCAGGCCACGCTGACCAAGGTGGACGGGCGCAAGCTGGTCTTCGAGGTGAACGTCAAGGACGGGGACACGGTGGTGGCCGACGTGCGGGTGGAGCGGATGCTGGTCGACCGGCAGCGCTTCATCGCCAAGGCGCTCGGCGACTAAGGCCTGCCCTGACCCTGGATCTCCGCGCCCCAGCGGGCGGTGACCTCGGCCGGGGTCGGCATCGCGGTGGCGCCGCCCTGGCGCTCGCAGACCAGGCCGGCCACCGCGAGGGCGAAGCGGACGTGGCCCTGCCAGTCGGCCAGGCCGGCCGGGCGGCCGCCGGCCAGGAGCCGGCTGACCAGCGCGCCCATCACCGAGTCGCCGGCGCCGGTGGCATCGATCGCGCGCAC
Source organism: Actinoplanes ianthinogenes (assembly GCF_018324205.1). NCBI lineage: Bacteria > Bacillati > Actinomycetota > Actinomycetes > Micromonosporales > Micromonosporaceae > Actinoplanes > Actinoplanes ianthinogenes. Next base: position 6,799,948 of record NZ_AP023356.1, on the reverse strand, counting down.
CGACGGGGCCGGCAGCGTGGCCGCGCCGTCCGCGGCGGCCACGTGCGCGCCCCGCGCGCCGCAGGTCACCACCACGGCCCGCGCGCCCAGCGACCGGATCCGCTCGGCGGCGGCCGCGGGATCCGGCTCGCCGTAAAGCAACTGCGCGTCGGCGAGACTGAGTTTGACCAGGTCGGCGGTGGCGAAGAACTCCTCGACCAGCTCGCGCAGGGCGGTCAGCGCGGCCTCGTCGGGGAGCAGTTTCGGGCGGACGTTGGGGTCGAAGACGCGCAGGCCGGCGAAACCGTCCCAGGCCGCCCGGGCAGCGGCCCGGAACGGCTCGCGGAGCAGGCAGATCGAGCCGGTGTAGAGCACGCTCGCGCCGGCCAGGCCGTCCCGGTCCAGATCCGCCTCGCTGAGCAGGGCGTAGGACGGCGGCTCGCCGTAAAACGTGAAGGACGGCTCGGCGCCCTCGAAGGTGGTGACCGCCAGGGTGGTCGGGACGCCGACGCGGCGGACGCCCCGCTCGCCGACGCCGGCCTCGGCCAGGAAGGCGGCGATCCGGTCGCCGAGCACGTCGGTGCCGAGCGTGCCGGAGTATTCCACCCGGCCGCCGAGCCGGGCCACCGCGACGGCGACGTTGAGCGGCGCGCCGCCGATCGCCTGGCGATAGATCAGCTCACCGTCGTGCTCCGCCTCGAGAAGGTCGATCAGCGCCTCACCCAGCACCACCGCGTAGCCCATGCCGCTCCTCCGTCGTCGGACTCCAGCCTCGCGGTCGGCGGCGCAGAAATCCAGTCGCGACAAATCCTCATTTGTCAGAATTGGTACATGTTAACTAGCGTGCTGTCCGCCGTCCTCGCCCTCGTCCCGATCCCCGCCCCGGCCACGTTCCAGACCTGGAAGCCCGGGGTCCAGGCGGTCACCTACGACCCGGCGGTGGTGCCGGTCGGCGCCACCGCGCAGGTCGCGTTCAGCTCGACCGGGCAGAACCTGTGGGTGGAACTGGAGGTGACCGGGCTGGTGCCGGGGCACGCGTACGGCGCGCACATGCACGTCGCCGGGTGCGGCCGGGACCCCAAGGCGGCCGGCCCGCACTACCAGCACCGGCCGGATCCGGTCAGCCCGTCGGTCGACCCGGCGTACGCCAACCCGGCGAACGAGATCTGGCTGGACTTCACCGCCGACGCCCGGGGCGCGGCCACCGTCCGCCACGAGCAGCAGTGGATGTTCGCCGACGACCGGCTGCCCAAGTCGCTCGTGCTGCACGCCGAGACGACCCGGACCGGGCCCGGCGTGGCCGGCATGGCGGGGGCCCGGGTCGGCTGCCTCGACCTGCCGTTCGGCTACGGGACTGGCGGCGGACGATGAATGGGGGCAGGCGGTAACGTCGGGGCACAGCTGAGAATACGGAGGCACCCCACGATGGCGCAGAAGGACGGCGGCACCACCCCCGCACCCAAGACGGAGTCACACGACCCGGCCTTCCCGGAAGCGTTCTTGCAGTTCATGCGGACCGGCTGGCGTGAGGACCCGATCTCCATCACGCCGCTGCCCGAGGTGCCGAATTACGCGAAGCGCCGGGCCGCGCTCTCCGAGGCGTTCCCCGGCGAGACGCTGATCATCCCGAGCGGCAACGAGAAGGTGCGGGCCAACGACACCGACTACCCGTTCCGCCCCGGCAGCGACTTCTTCTACCTGACCGGCGACCGCGACCCGGACAGCGTGCTGATCCTGCACCCGAGCGGCTCCGGGCACGAGGCGGTGCTGTTCACCCGGGAGCGCAACTCCAAGGACACCGACCGCTTCTTCCGGGACCGCAACGGCGAGCTCTGGATCGGCCGCACCCACACCCTCGCCGAGAAATCGGCCGAGCTGGGCCTGGAGACGGCGTCGCTGGGCCACCTCGGCTCGGCGCTGGCCCTCTCCGCGCCGGGCCGCACCCGGGTGCTGCGCGGCCTGGACGCCAACGTCGACCGGGCGATCCTCGCCTACGAGCCGGACCGGTCCCAGCCGCGCGACCGCGAGCTGGCCTGGGTGCTCTCCGAGCTCAAGCTGGTCAAGGACGAGTGGGAGATCGCCCAGCTCCAGGCCGCCGTCGACGCCACGGTGCTCGGCTTCGAGGACGTCGCCCGGGTCCTGCCGGCCGACCGCGGGGTCAAGGAGCGCCTGCTGGAGGGCGTGTTCGGGCTGCGCGCCCGGCACGACGGCAACGACCTGGGTTACGGCTCGATCGTCGGCGCCGGCGCGCACGCGACGATCCTGCACTGGGTGCGCAACACCGGCGTGACCGCGCCCGGCGAGTTGCTGCTGATGGACATGGGGGTGGAGGGGCACAACCTCTACACCGCCGACGTCACCCGCACCGTCCCGGTCTCCGGCACGTTCACGCCGCTCCAGCGGCAGGTCTACGACATCGTGCACGCGTCGCAGCAGGCCGGCATCGACGCGATCCGGCCCGGCGTGCTGTACAAGGACGTGCACCAGGCGTGCATGCGGGTGCTCGCCGAGGGCCTGCACGACCTGGGCCTGCTGCCGGTCGGGGTGGACGAGGCGATGGCCGAGGACAGCACGATCTACCGGCGGTGGACGCTGCACGGGTTCGGGCACATGCTCGGCATCGACGTGCACGACTGCTCGAACGCGCGGAACGAGACGTACCGGGACGGTTCGCTCCAGGAGGGTTACGTGCTCACCGTCGAGCCAGGGCTGTACTTCCAGCCCGAGGACGACCTGGTGCCGGCCGAGCTGCGCGGCATCGGCATCCGGATCGAGGACGACGTGCTGGTCACCGCGGACGGCTGCCGCAACCTGTCGGACGGCCTGCCCCGCTCGTCGGCCGACGTCGAGTCGTGGCTGGCGGCCCAGCGGGAGGCGGGGCCCCGCCTGCCGGGCTGAGCCGTCGCGGACGCCCGGCGCCACTGCCGCGCCGGGCGTCGTGTTTGCGGGACGCTGCGAGGATTGACGGATCCTGCGTTCCGCCGACTCCGGGAGCCGCTGTGACCGACGCCCCACCCTTCCTCGTCGACGTCGAGCGGAGCGACGGCCGGGTGGCCGTCGAGGTTCGCGCCGAGGGACGCCGGCACTCCGCCGTCGTGGAGCGGGTGCACGACCCGCGGCTGCACCCGCACATCCCGATCGGCACCCGCGAGCGGCAGCACCTGCGGATGACGGTCGACGACCTGCCGGTCGGCCTGCGGCCGGGGCCGGGACGCTGGTCCCGGCACTCCTACCGGGTGGTGGCCGAGCACGACGGCCGTCAGTACGTGTACCGCCCGCTGACGGCCGAGCGCAGCCGCCTGCTGCGGGACGGCTTCCCGGTCGGTGACTTCACCGTTCCGGACCTGGGGGTGCTCGCCGACTGGGCGGGCACCCCGGAGCCGGTCGACGCGGCAATCGGTTACGCGCTGGCCGCCGCGTTCGGCGCGGGCGCCGAGTTCTTCCTCGTCGCCTTCCTCGAGCACCCGGCCCTCTGAGACCGGTCGTGACCGGCGGCCCGGACGGTCAGCCGGCCTTGTAGTCGGAGATGAGGAAGCACTCCGCCGCGCCCGGGTCGTCGCTGACGTTGATGGTCACCTTCACCGGGTGGCCGTCGGTCGCGTCGTACTCCGTGTTCACCTCGCCGCCGTCGTCGGCGCTGGTCTGTGCCATCTCGACGAGCTGGCCGAGGCTCGGGACCTCGATCTCCTCGCCCTCGTCGCCGGTGATCGGGCCGAGGTCGACGGCGGCCGACGCGCCCGGGTCGGCCGCCGAGGCGCCCACCCGGGAGTAATCGGTGACCTGGCCGGACTTCACGGTGGCCTGATAGCGCCCGAGCGGCTTGGCGGGGTCACAGCCGCGGGTCAGCACGAACGAGTAACCGCCCGGCTCGGTCCAGGCCGGCGCCGAGCCGGCGGCCGCCGCACCGGCGGCCGTGGCCGACGGCTCGCTGAACCTCGGCTCGTCGGACGACGACGAACTGCACCCGGCAATCGCACCGACCAGGGCAACCGCGCACAGGGCACGCTCGAACCGCACAACGACCTCCGCTTCGGGTGCCCGCCGACCACCGGCGAGCCCACCCGGCGCAATCTAGCCCAGCCGCGCACCCGTCCTCAGCCGAGGTCGGACACGAACACGGCGACCTGGCGGGCCGGGACGCTCAGCTCGGCGCCGTCCACCTTGGTCACCGCGGAGGCGCCGCGCAGCACCGGGTCCGCCGAGGCGGTCAGCTCCGGGTGCGGCCGCAGCGGCTCCTCGACCGGGACCACCTGGCAGGTCGGCTCGTCGGTGGCGTTGAAGACCACCACGATCCGCCGCCAGCGCTCGTCCAGGCCGGTCCCGTCCAGGCACATCACGATCACCCCGGGCGTCTCGGCCGGGCCGCCCAGCGGGAACGTCAGCCGCCGCTGCACCTCCTCGGCGGTCGGCAGCCCGAAGACCGGCGACGACCGCCGGATCCGGAGCAGCTCCCGGTACCGCTCGGCGGTCAGGTTGATCACCTCGGCGCCGGGCACCAGCGCCGGGTCGGCCAGCAGCGGCCGGGCGAAGTCCCACTTGTCACCGTTGTCGGCGAACGGGGGCAGCCCGAGGCCGAACCCGTTGCCCTGCCCGGGGTCCCAGCGGATCTGGTTGAACCAGTCGCCGGAGTCGAACGAGTTGCGGTCGAGCGACTTGGACCGCAACCGCTCGCTGCCCAGCGCCACGAACCCGGCACCCTGCCCGAGCACCACCAGCGACAGCGCCAGCACCTGCATCCGGGCCCGGTCCACCGGCCGGGTGCCGGGCGGCAGCTTGAACGCCATCGCGTCGTAGAGGATCTCGTTGTCGTGCGCGTCGACGTAGTTCACCGTCTCGCCGGGCGAGGCCGCGTAGCCGCACGGCGAGCCGTTGTAGTCGACCTGGGCGCCGCTGCGCTCCACCCCGTCGTGGGTGACGAACCGATAGGTCGCCAGCCCGCCGGCCAGCCCGACCTTGAGCCGGTCGTGCACCAGCCCGGGTGTGCGCGAGCCGAGCCCGGTGGCGAACCCGGGCACCCCCGGATCGTCACCGAACGCCCCACCCCCGCGGGCCGCGTCACGCAGCCGGTCGTTGAACGACCCGATCCCGGTGCCGGCCATGTTGACCTGGGTGGCCTGGGCGAACCGGGCGTCGTACGCCACCTCGCCGAAGTTCCACCCCTCGCCGTACAGGCAGATGTCCCGCCCGCCCTCGACCCGGTGGTCGAGGGCGAGCCGCGCCTCCAGGATGTTCGACCGCGGATGATGTCCCATCAGGTCGAACCGAAAACCGTCTATCTTGTACGCCTGAGCCCAGGTCACCAGCGAGTCGATGACCAGCTTGCCCATCATCATGTGCTCGGTCGCGGTGTTCGGGCAGCAGGTCGACTCGGCGGTGCTGCCGTCGGCGAGCAGCCGGTGGTAATAGCCCGGGACGATCCGGTCCAGCACGCTGAACCGGTCGAGGCCGTCGCCCATCGTGTGGTTGTAGACCACGTCGAGGACCACCCGCAGGCCGGCGGCGTTCAGCGCGGCCACCGCCCGGCGCAGCTGGAGGATCCGGGCGCCGCCCGCCGGGTCGGTGGCGTAACTACCCTCCGGCGTGGTCCAGTGCCACGGGTCGTAACCCCAGTTGTAGCCGTCGCGATCGGCGACCGCCGCGACCGCGCGCTGCTGCTCGGCCGAGTCGGGCGGGAAGGACGCCAGGTCGCACGCCGGCTGGGCCCGGTCGGCGCGGCGGTCCGGGACGGTGGCGAAGTCGTTGACCGGCAGCAGGTGCACGTGGGTGAGGCCGGCCTCGGCGAGGGAGCGCAGGTGCCGCATGCCGTCCGAACCGGACCGGGTGAAGGCCAGGTAGGTGCCGCGCTCCGCGGCCGGCACCGAGCCGTCGAAGATGGAGAAGTCGCGGACCGAGACCTCGGCGATCTGCATCCGGGCCGGCGCGACGGCGGCCGGTTTCTCCAGGTCGTCCCAGCCCGCCGGGCGGTGATCGTGGACGAGGTCGACGAGGTGGCTGTGCGTCGAGTCCGTCGCCAGCGACACCGAGTACGGATCGGTGACGCTCGTCGTCACGATCCGCTGGGCGGCCGGGTGCCACACCTCCACCCGATACCGGTAGTAACGGCCGAGCCACTTGCGCTTGACCGGGATCGACCACACCCCGGTGAGGTCGTCCCGCTCCATCGCCAGCACCCGTGGCTCGCCGGACGGCTCCCGGAACAGCTCCAGGCACACGGTCCGGGCGGTCGGCGCCCAGACCGCCAGCCGCGGCTGGTCGGCGTCCAGGGTCAGGCCCAGGTCGGCGTCGGCGGCCTCCAGGTAGAGGTCGTCGAGCACGCCGGCGATCTGCACCGCGGTCCGCGCGGTCAGCTCGCCGCCCGGGGCCCGGCCCTCGACCAGCAGCCGGTCGCGCAGCAGGTCGCCGAGCGCGGTGTCGCCCAGCTCCCGCACCGCGAAGGCGCGATAGGCCCGCAGGTGCGGGAAGCGGCGGCTCTGCGCCTGGAACAGCCCGCCCGGGCGCGGGGTGAGCGCCATCGGACCGCCGGCGCCGAGCAGCTCGAAGGTGGCGGCCCGGGCGGCGAACCACTCGGGCAGCGCCACCGTGGTGCGGTCGACGAAGACGGCCAGGGCGCGGGCCGGGTCCCGCTCCGGGCCGAGGGTGCCCAGGTCGGGGCGGATCGGCTCGACCGTGCCGGCCAGCAACCAGACCTCGCGCGCCACGGTCAGGTCGAGGCGCTGGTCGGCGGGGAGGTCCTTCTCCTCGCCGCGGTGCAGCACGTAGCGCAGGCCGACGGCGTCCGGCGCGAGCGGGACGCGGAACACCGCGCCGAAGGCGTCGAAGCGGGACGGTGCCATGGGCGTACGCCAAGGGGTTCTGCTCTCCCGGGGGACGCCCTCCCAGAAGTGCAGGCCCCACCCGGAGTAGTCGCCGTCCGGGCGTCGGTAATGGATCTCGGCGAAGCCGGGATCCGGGCCGGGCGGCGGGCCGGACAGTGCGACGCGGCGGTCGCCGGAGGTCAGCCAGATCTCGCGATGCTCGCGGACGTCGACGGCGCGATCGAGATCGACGTCTTTCACCCCGTCGGCGCGGACCGCGACGAAGTGCACCGACTCGGCCCGGTCGGCGAGCCGCACCCAGGCGAAGCGCCCGGACGCGTCCTCGCCGGCGAATGGATGGCCGCCCGGGAACGTGATCTCCTGACCGGGAGCGACATCGCCCCACGCGTGCAACGACCACCCCGTGTAGTCGCCGTCAGGACGGTGGTAGTGCACGATCAGCCAGGACACCGCCACATCGTCGCACCGAGGTGAGACGTTTTTCAGCGGGAAGCGATGACCGTGGTGATCAATGGGCCGTCCGCGCCGGTGCGGATCAGGTAGCGGTACCGCTCGCCGGGGACCGCGGCACCCGTGCTGTCCAGGTACTCCCACTCCACCTCGACCAGCGACAGGGCGGCCGAGATCCGCTGCACGTCGCGGATCTGCGCGTGCGCCGCGACGATCTGCTGATCCCGGTACGTGGGAGCCGCCCCGAGGAACGACAACGCCACCGCCGCAGGCGAGCTGAACGTGAAGCTGTAGGAATCGGCGACCACGATCCCGGGCAGCGCGTGGCAGCCCGCGATCACTCCCACGTCGCCGGTGGTGAGAGCCGTGCCGTAGCGACCGAAGAACTCGGTGAGCTGGTCCTGATCCGCCGTGGCCGTCATGGCCGCATGATTTCCCACCGATCGACGAAAGCAAACCCGAGCCCGCCGGACCCCTGGCGACTGGGAGTATCGGGACGTGGACCCCGCCTTGCGACGGCTAGCAAGACGGACGTACGGTTTACCGGAGACGCACAACCGAGAGTTAGGCAAACCTAACCCGAAGGTCGCCCTTTCGGTGCGAAAGACTTGACTTCCAGTCGCTGGGTGTGAAGGAGATGACGGTGGCCAGCCTCGACACCTTTGGTGCGAAGAGCGAGCTGCGCGTCGGAGACGCGAGCTACGAGATTTTCACGATCGACAAGGTGAAGGGGCACGATCGCCTGCCCTACTCCTTGAAGATCCTCCTGGAGAACCTGCTGCGTACTGAGGACGGCGCGAACATCACCGCCGACCACATCAACGCGCTCGGCAACTGGGACCAGAACGCTGACCCCAGCGTGGAGATCCAGTTCACCCCGGCACGGGTGCTGATGCAGGACTTCACCGGTGTCCCCTGCGTGGTCGACCTGGCCACCATGCGGGAGGCCGTCAAGGACCTGGGCGGCGACGCCGGCAAGGTCAACCCCCTCGCCCCGGCCGAGCTGGTCATCGACCACTCGGTGATCGCCGACCTGTTCGGCCGCGAGGACGCGTTCCAGCGCAACGTCGAGCTGGAGTACCAGCGGAACAAGGAGCGTTACCAGTTCCTGCGCTGGGGCCAGACCGCGTTCAACGAGTTCAAGGTCGTCCCGCCGGGCACCGGCATCGTGCACCAGGTCAACATCGAGTACCTGGCCCGCACGATCATGGAGCGCAACGGCCAGGCGTACCCGGACACCGTGGTCGGCACCGACTCGCACACCACCATGGTCAACGGCCTGGGCGTGCTGGGCTGGGGCGTCGGCGGCATCGAGGCCGAGGCCGCGATGCTCGGCCAGCCGGTCAGCATGCTGATCCCGCGGGTCGTCGGCTTCAAGCTGTCCGGCGAGGCGCCGGCCGGCACCACCGCCACCGACCTGGTCCTGACCATCACCGAGATGCTGCGCAAGCACGGTGTGGTCAGCAAGTTCGTCGAGTTCTACGGCCCCGGCGTGAGCGCCGTGCCGCTGGCGAACCGGGCCACCATCGGCAACATGTCGCCGGAGTACGGCTCGACCGTCGCGATCTTCCCGATCGACGAGCAGACCATCGACTACCTCAAGCTGACCGGCCGCACCGAGCAGCAGGTCGCGCTCGTCGAGGCGTACGCGAAGCGGCAGGGCCTGTGGCTCGACCCGAACGCCGAGCCGGACTACAGCGAGAAGCTGGAGCTCGACCTCTCCACCATCGTCCCGTCGCTGGCCGGCCCGAAGCGCCCGCAGGACCGGGTGCTGCTCAGCGAGGCCAAGGACGCGTTCCGCGACGCCCTGCCGAACTACGCCGCCCCGCACGGCCACGCCGACGAGGCCAGCGAGGAGTCCTTCCCGGCCTCCGACTCGCCGGCCAACGGCGTCGACGACGAGGCGGACAAGCCGCACCTGTTCAGCGCCGCGCTCGGCGCCGCCGGCCGCACCTCCAAGCCCACCCGGGTCAAGGGCGACGACGGCGTGGAGTACGAGCTGGACCACGGCGCGGTCGTGATCGCCGCGATCACCTCCTGCACGAACACCTCGAACCCGCAGGTCATGATCGGTGCCGCCCTGCTCGCCAAGAAGGCGGTGGAGAAGGGCCTGACCCGCAAGCCGTGGGTCAAGACCACCCTGGCTCCCGGCTCCAAGGTCGTCTCCGACTACTACGACCGGTCCGGCCTCACGCCGTACCTGGACAAGATCGGTTTCAACCTGGTCGGCTACGGCTGCACCACCTGCATCGGCAACTCCGGCCCGCTGCCCGAGGAGATCTCGGCCGCGATCAACGAGAACGACCTGACCGCGGTCAGCGTCCTCTCCGGCAACCGGAACTTCGAGGGCCGGATCAACCCGGACGTCAAGATGAACTACCTGGCGTCCCCGCCGCTGGTCGTGGCGTACGCGCTGGCCGGCTCGATGGACATCGACATCACCACCGAGCCGCTCGGCACCGGCTCGGACGGCAAGCCGGTCTACCTCAGCGACATCTGGCCGTCCGCGCAGGAGATCGACGAGGTCATCGCGCAGGCGATCGGCGCCGAGGGCTTCTCCACGGCGTACCAGGACGTCTTCGCCGGCGACGAGCAGTGGCAGTCGCTGCCCACCCCGACCGGTGACACGTTCGCCTGGGCCGAGGACTCCACCTACGTGCGCAAGCCCCCGTACTTCGAGGGCATGGCCGCCGAGCCGGCCCCGGTCGCCGACATCACCGGCGCGCGGGTCCTGGCCAAGCTGGGCGACTCGGTCACCACCGACCACATCTCCCCGGCGTCGTCCATCAAGGCCGACTCCCCGGCCGGCAAGTACCTGACCGAGCACGGTGTCCCGCGCGCCGAGTTCAACAGCTACGGCTCGCGCCGCGGCAACCACGAGGTCATGATCCGGGGCACCTTCGCCAACATCCGGCTGCGCAACCAGCTGGTGCCGGGCGTCGAGGGCGGTTTCACGGTCAACCACCTGACCGGCGAGCAGACCACCATCTACGACGCCTCGGTCGCCTACAAGGAGGCCGGCGTCCCGCTGGTCATCCTGGCCGGCAAGGAGTACGGCTCCGGCTCGTCGCGCGACTGGGCCGCCAAGGGCACCATGCTCCTCGGCGTCCGCGCGGTCATCGCCGAGAGCTACGAGCGCATCCACCGCTCCAACCTGATCGGCATGGGCGTGCTGCCGCTGCAGTTCCCGCAGGGGCAGAACGCCGAGTCGCTGGGCCTGACCGGCACCGAGACCTTCTCGTTCGCCGGCGTCACCGAGCTCAACGACGGCACCACCCCGCGCACCGTCAAGGTCACCACGGACACCGGCATCGCGTTCGACGCCGTGGTCCGGATCGACACCCCCGGTGAGGCGGACTACTACCGCAACGGCGGCATCCTCCAGTACGTGCTGCGCAAGATGCTCCGCGGCTGATCTGCCACGCGACGGCCCCGTCTGTGTCACAGGCGGGGCCGTCGCCTATCCGAGCCCGGTGATCGCCGCCGCCTCGGCCGCGGCCGCGACGGCCTCGTGCTCGCGACCCACCCGCCTCAGCATGATCGCGTAGTCGGTCAGCACCGACGCCAGCCGGTCCGCCGGCTCCCCGGCCAGGCCCCGGTGGATCGCCACCGCCTCGGCGCCGAACTCGATCGCGTCCGCCCACCGCCCGGCGGCGACCAACCGGTTGGCGTGCTCGGTCAGCGCCTGCCCGAGACGGATCCGGCTCCCCCGATCGTTCCCGGCCGCCGTCGCCCGCCGCATGCCGACCACCCGCTCGCTCTGGGCCAGCGCCGCCTCGTGCTCCCCCGCACCGGCCAGCGCCGCCGCCAGAGTCGTCAGCAGCTGCGCGAGCGCCGCATCCGGCCGCACCCCGCCGAGCGCCGCCGACTCCCGGGCCACCTCCAGCCCGTCCGCCGTCCGCCCCGCGTGCAGCAACCGACCGGCCAGCGTGGCCAGTGCCACCGCCAGCGACTGTGTCCGTGCCGGATCAGCCCGGGCCAGCGTCACCGCCTCCTCGGCCACCGCCACCGCCTCGGCGTGCCGGGCCAGCTCCCGCAGCTCCTCCGACTGACTGAGCAGTCCCCGCACCAGCCCCGGCTCGGCCTCGTGCACCCCGGCCGCGACCAGCGACCGCAGCTCGGCCACCGCGGCGTCGCCGAGCCGCCGCGCCGTCGCGCGATCGCCCGCGTCACGGGCGCGTTCCGCCTCGTCGAGGGTCGCCATCGCCCGCTGCGCCGGCCCGCCGCCCTCGCCGGTCACCTGCCGCAGCCGCCGCATCCATCCCGTAGCCACGCCGAAGAATCTAAGGTCACCGATCAAGTCGCGCCGAACCGCGGCGCGCGCGGCCCGGTGAATATGCTTCGGGGATGGATGACAACAGTGTGCTGAGCCGGATTCACGGCCTGGTCGACGAGGAGCACCGGCTGCGCAGGCAGCTGAGCCAGGGCCAGATCTCCTCCGCCGAGGAGCACGCCCGCCTCCAGGAGCTCGAGGAGGCCCTCGACCAGTGCTGGGACCTGCTGCGCCGGCGCCGGGCGGCCCGTGACGTCGGGAACGACCCGGACGCGGAGCAGGCCCACGCCGTCAGCGAGGTGGAGAACTACCTCCAGTGACCCGGGTCGCGGCCGCCGTGCGGACGGCGGCCGCGGTCCGAGTCGGTCAGCGACGCCCGGGGCGCCCCGCGCGCGGGCCCGGTGCGGGACGGCGGCAGCCGTTGAGCGGCGAGCCGCTGAGCGTCCACCGCCGCGGCCGGCACCGGCGCCTCATCGCAGGCCCGCCTCGAGGAGCAGCCGGTCGATCAGCTCGTCCGCGTCGATCGCCAGCCCGCGGGCGCGGAACCAGGTCGCCACGTTGGTCACGTCCCGGACGATGAACTCGGCGCCGCGCGGGTTCGCGATCACGTCGACGATCTGCGGCAGGTCGATCAGCACCAGCCGCCCGTCGTGCACCAGCGTGTTGTACGGCGACAGGTCCCCGTGCGCCACCTGGGCCCGGGCCAGCACCGACAGCGCGTCGGTCATCTGCCGCCAGAGGTCCTCGAGCTGCTCGTCGCCGGAGCGCACCTGGGCCAGCCGGGGAGCGGCCTCGCCGGTCTCCCAGTCGCCGATGAACTCCAGCATCACCTCGGTGCCGATCAGCTGCACCGGGTACGGCACGCAGACCAGCCCGCTCTCCTGGCCGATCTCCCAGAGCCGGCCGAGCGCGTCGAACTCGGCGGCCGCCCACTGCCCGGCGATCATCTGCTTGCCGAACGTGGTGCGGTTGGTCATCGCCCGCATCTCCCGGGACCGGCGCACCCGGCGGCCCTCGAGATAGCCGGCGTCCCGGTGGAACATCCGGTGCTCGCCGTCCCGATACCGTTTCGCGGCGATCATGCTGGTCTCGCCGGTGCTGGGCAGCCAGCGCCGGACCAGGAAGACGTCCGCCTCTTTGCCGGTCTTGAGGACACCCAGCTCGGAGTCCACGGCACCATGCTCGGTGCGTACCCAATCGGGCCGGGGTTGCGGGCCGTGCAGCGCGCCGTCCCAGGTGGACCAGCGGTCACCGACCTCGGGCAGGTCGGGGTCCTCGTGCAGGGCCGGCTCCAGCCGGCCGGTCTTTACGAAATCTGCTTCGTCGTCGTCGAACTTGCGACGGCCGCGGCGCATGGTCGCCGGGCCGTAGGAGTCGTGCTCTCGCACTGGAGGGTCTCCTCGGAGAAAGAAGTTTTCGGGGATGCCAGGACAGCGGGCATGACAAAGACAGCCATTTCGTGGCCACCCCCTTCCCTCTCGATGCGGCCCGGTGCCGGGCCGACAGTGCGGTGCGCGGACGACTCTTTCCCACCCGCGCGAGGGACGCAACCCATTTATTTCGGTACGACCGCAGCCGGCCGCCGTGACCCGCGCTCAGCCGGTCGCCATGACCCGCGCTCAGCCCGCCGCCGTGATCAGCCTCAGGGGTCGCCACGATCAGCCTCAGTGGGTCGCCGCGATCCGCCTCAGCGGGTCGCCGCGATCGGCCTCAGCGGGTCGCCATGATCGCCGAGATGCCCTGGATCACGTTGCCGACCACCCGCGTCGGCGCGAACCGGGTGTCCATCCACTCCCGCCCCCGGTGCAGCCACACGCTGGGCAGCCCGAGCGCCGCGGCCCCGCCGATGTCGGCCTCCGGGCTGTCGCCGACCACCCAGGCGCCGGCCAGCCGCATCCGCACCCGCTGCGCGGCCAGCGCGAAGATCCGCGGGTTCGGCTTGCTCACCCCGGCCTCTTCCGAGATCACCCAGTCGGCGACATAACGGTCCAGGCCGGTCCGCCGGATCCGCCCCTCGCACTGCTCGGCCGCGCCGTTGGTGACCACCACCGGCACCAGCCCGGCGTCGGCGGCGATCTCCAGCGCGCAGCCGACCATCGGGTCGAGCCGCTCATAGGTCAGCGGTCCCTCGTAGAGCTCGTCGACGAGATCGATGGACGGGACTCGCAGCTGGTAGCGGTCCCGGATCTGGTCGGCGAGATCCCACCGGGAGGTCAGGCCGTCGGCGTCCACGGCGACCAACCAGTCAAGATCATCTTGCGATGCACCGATCTCGTCGAGGAAGCCTTTAGCCCACAACCGGTACGCACCGCTGCGATCGAGCAGGGTGTCGTCCAGGGCGAGGAAGACTAGAGGCACGCGGGCACTTTACGTGAGCGGTGACCGCAGCGAACAGTCCAGGACTGTAAACAAAGAGCAGAAAGCTTGACGCGATTCGCATCATCCGATCGTGGCTTAAAAAGCCGTACGTACGGATTGCAAGACTGCGGGGCCACATGACACGATCAGCGGCGTGCCCAGGGTAAGCCAGGACCAGCTAGACGCCCGCCGCCACGAGATCCTCACGGCGGCCCGCGGTTGCTTCGCGCGGTTCGGCTACGAGGGTGCGACAGTCCGCCGCCTGGAGGAGGCGACGGGCATGTCCCGCGGCGCGATTTTCCACCATTTTCGTGACAAGGAGTCGCTGTTCCTCGCGGTCGCCGAGGACGACGCGGCGCTGATGGTCGAGACCGTCGCGCGCAACGGCCTGGTGCAGGTGATGCGTGACCTGCTCGACCGGGCCGGCACCAGCGACGGCGACACCGCCGGCTGGCTCGGCACGCAGCTCGAGGTCTCGCACCGGCTGCGCACCGACCCGGCGTTCGCGAAACGGTGGGCGCAGCGCTCGGCCGCCATCGCTGACGCCACCCGGGAGCGCCTCCAGCGCCAGGCCGAGGCCGGGGTGCTGCGCAAGGACGTGCCCGTCGACGTGCTCACCCAGTTCCTCGAGCTGGCCTATGACGGGCTGGTGCTGCACCTGGCCACCGGCCGGCCGCCGGGTGACCTGGCCCGCGTCCTCGACCTGGTCGAGGACGCGGTCCGCCGCCACTGAGCGGTCAGGCGCCGGCCGGCGCCTTGTCGATGAAGCCGAGCACCTGGTGGATCCGCCCGGACTCGTCCCGCTCGGCCACGTCGAAGCCGACCACCAGCGGCTCGTCCCCACCCGGCTGCCCCAGATTCCAGGTGAACCGCACCTGGTCGTGGTGCGCGTCGAGGGTGTCCCCCGGGCTGAACACCAGCCCCGGGAACTGCTGGTGCACCGCCCCGATCAGCCCGTTCAGCTGGTCCCGCCCGCGGACCGCCGCGATCGGGTCGACGTAACGCACGTCCTCGGTGAACAGGTCGGCGATCGCGGCCTGCCGGGCCGCCGGGTCGGTCTCGTTCCAGACCGCCAGGTACCGGTCGATCATGGTGTCGAAGTCGCTCATCGTCTCGTCCCCTCATCGGTGTGTCTCGCTCTGACGGGACTCAGCCTGCCGCCGCGAGGTAATCCCGGCGATTACCTCAGGGGTAATGCCGCCGCACCGGCCACCCGCCTAATCTGGCGACCATGAGCGCGGTAGGACAGTTGTTGCGGACCTGGCGGGACGATCGGCGGCTGAGCCAGCTCGACCTCTCCGGCCGGGCCGGCGTCTCGGCCCGGCATCTGTCCTTCGTGGAGACCGGCCGGTCGCGGCCGACCCGGGAGATGATCCTGCGGCTGGCCGAGGAACTGGACGTGCCGCTGCGGCAGCGCAACGAGCTGTTGCTGGCCGGCGGTTACGCACCGGCCTACTCCGAGTCCGATCTGGACGGCACCCCGCTGGCCGTGGTGCTGGACGGGCTGCGGCAGGTGCTGATCGGGCACGGGCCCTGCCCCGCGGTGCTGATCGACCGGCACTGGACCATGGTGGACGCCAACCCGGCGATCGACCGGTTCACCCGCGACTGCGCTCCCGAGCTGCTGGAGCCGCCGGTCAACGTGCTGCGCCTGGCCCTGCACCCGGACGGCCTGGCGCCCCGGATCGAGAACCTCGCCGAGTGGCGCACCCACCTGCTGCACCGCCTGGACCGGCAGGCCGCCGCGACCGCCGACCCGGTGCTCCGGGAGCTGCGCGCGGAGATGAGCGGCTATCCGGGCGGCGAGCTGACCGGCGAGCCGATCGGGGTGGTGGTGCCGCTCCGGTACGCCGGGCTGAACTTCTTCAGCATCACCTCGGTCCTCGGCACCCCGCGCGACGTGACCCTCTCCGAGCTGGCGATCGAGGCGTTCCTCCCGGCCGACGCGGCCACCGCCGCCGCTCTCGGGAGATAGCCGGCCCGGCTGATCGTGCTCCGGGACGATCGGCGGCCCGGAACTCGGCCCGGCGGATCGCGCTCTGGAAAGATGGTCCGCATGGATCTCGGGCTGGCTGATCGCGTCTTCATCCTCACCGGCGCCTCACGCGGACTCGGCTTCGCCACCGCGCAGGCGCTCGTCGCCGACGGGGCGCGAGTGGTGATCTCCTCGCGCAACCCGGACAAGGTCGCCGACGCGCTGGCCGAGCTCGGCGCCGGGCCGGACGCGGTGGGGGTGACCGCCGATCTGACCGACCCCGGCACCCCGCGTGAGCTGGTCGATGTCGCCACCGAGCGGTTCGGCCGGCTGGACGGCGCACTGATCTCGGTGGGTGGCCCGGCGCCCGGCTCCGCCGCCAGCATGAGCGACGACCAGTGGCGGGCCGCGTTCGAGACGGTCTTCCTGGGCTCGATCCGGGCGGCTCGCACGTTCGCGGCGGCGCTGCCCGAGGGCGGCGCGATCGGCCTGGTCCTCTCCACGTCGGTGAAGACGCCGCTGGCCGGGCTGGGCATCTCCAGCGGTCTGCGGCCCGGCCTGGCGATGGCGGCCAAGGACATGGCCGACGAGTTCGGTCCGCGCGGCATCCGGGTGCTGGGCCTGCTGCCCGGCCGCTTCATGACCGACCGGAACAGGGAGTTGTTCCAGGCCACCGGCGATCCGGCGACCGCGGCGTCCGAGGTGGCGGCGGCGATCCCGGTGCGGCGGATCGGGGAGCCGCCGGAGTTCGGGCGGGTGGCGGCGTTCCTGCTCTCCCCGGCGGCGGGTTACGTGACGGGCTGCGTGGTGCCGATCGACGGCGGCGCGCTGCGCTCCCTGTGACGGCGGCGGGTCGCCGGCCGGGCGTACCGGAAACCGGTCCTGATCGTGCGAAGCCGTCGGCCGCCGACCTCGCGGCGGCCGCGGACCGGACCATCCCCGATCTCGTCGGTCCCGGCTTGAAGGTCCTCTTTTCCGGGATCAACCCGAGCCTGTACTCCGCCGCGACCGGCCACCATTTCGCCCGCCCGGGCAACCGTTTCTGGCCGGCGCTGCACGGCGCCGGCTTCACCGACCGCCTGCTGCACCCCTCCGAGCAGCACCTGCTGCCCGCGCTCGGTCTCGGCATCACCAACGTCGTGGCGCGGGCCACGGCCCGCGCCGACGAACTCTCCCCCGGCGAACTGACCGCCGGTGGTCAGGCCCTGACCCTTCTGGTACGCCGTGAGCAGCCGCAATACCTGGCCGTCCTCGGCGTCACCGCATACCGAGCCGCTTTCGCCCGCCCGAAGGCGAGGATCGGTCCCCAGCCGGACCAGATCGGCGGCGTCCCGGTCTGGGTCCTGCCGAACCCGAGCGGCCTGAACGCCCACTTCCAGCTCCCCGACCTGATCCGCGAGTTCAGCGCCCTTCGCCGGTCTCTCGTGGACTGATCCGCTGCTCGTGGATCACTGTCTCGCGGCGGAGCCGGTCGGCCGACGGGCGGTAGGCCTCGTCGATCGATCCCATGATCCCGCCGCCGATGCCCTTGCGCCTGACCCAGCCGCCGAACCGCGCGATCGCGAACAGCACGCCCGCGAACATCACCGCGAAGATCAGGAAGCCGGTCATGGCTCGACGGTACTCGCGGGCACCGTCACGATCTCCACGTCCGTCTCGGGGAAGCCGGGCGACGCGGGCGAGGCCGCGGCGAACTGGGTGCGGTAGAGATCGGCATACAACCCGCCGGCCGCGACCAGCGAGTCGTGGGTGCCCCGCTCCACCACACGTCCGCGATCGATCACCAGAATCTGGTCCGCCTCCCGGATGGTGGAGAGCCGGTGCGCGATGACCAGGGCCGTCCGGTTCTCCAGGGCCACCGACAGGGCCCGCTGCACCGCCGCCTCGGACTCGCTGTCCAGGTGCGCGGTGGCCTCGTCGAGGATCACGATCGACGGCTGCTTGAGCAGCAGCCGGGCGATCGCGATGCGCTGTTTCTCGCCGCCGGAGAAGCGATAGCCGCGCTCCC
The DNA here is from genome assembly GCF_018324205.1 of Actinoplanes ianthinogenes. Taxonomy (NCBI): domain Bacteria; kingdom Bacillati; phylum Actinomycetota; class Actinomycetes; order Micromonosporales; family Micromonosporaceae; genus Actinoplanes; species Actinoplanes ianthinogenes. Next base: position 6,782,090 of record NZ_AP023356.1, on the reverse strand, counting down.
CCACCACCGTCTCCAGCCTGTCCGGCAGCGCCCGGACCAGGTCGCCGACCTGCGCGCCGTCCAGGGCGGCCCACATCTCGTCCTCGGTGGCGTCGGGCCGGGCGTACCGCAGATTCTCCGCGATCGTCTCGTGGAACAGGTGCGAGTCCTGGGTGACCACGCCGACCGTGTCGCGCAGCGAGTCGAGTGTCGCGTCCCGCACGTCGACGCCGCCGACCAGGACCGCGCCGCCGGTGACGTCGTAGACCCGGGAGACCAGCATCGAGGTGGTCGACTTGCCGGCGCCGGACGGGCCGACCAGCGCGACCAGCTGCCCCGGCTCGACGGTGAAGTCGACGCCGTGCAGGACCGGCGAGTTCTCCGTCCGGTCCAGCGTGCTGACGTCCTCCAGGGTGGCCAGCGACACCTCGGCCGCGCTCGGATAGCGGAACCGCACGTCGCGGAACTCGATCCGGCCGGCGCCCGCCGGGATCGGGGTGGCGTCCGGTTTCTCGGCGATGCCCGGCTCCAGGTCGAGCACCTCGAAGACCCGGTCGAACGAGACCAGCGCGCTCATCACGTCGACCCGGACGTTGCTCAGCGCGGTCAGCGGGCCGTACAGGCGGGTGAGCAGCAGCGCCAGGGTGACCACGGTGCCGGCCGAGACCTGGCCGTGCACGGCGAGCCAGCCGCCCAGGCCGTAGGTCAGCGCCTGCGCCAGCGACGCCACCAGCAGCATCGCGACGAAGAACGTGCGGGAGAACATCGCCTGCTGCACGCCGATGTCGCGGACCCGCTCGGCGCGCTCGCCGAATTTCGCCGCCTCGGCGTCGGGCCGGCCGAACAGCTTGACCAGCAGCGCCCCGGAGACGTTGAACCGCTCGGTCATCGTCGCGTTCATCTTGGCGTCGAGGTTGTACGACTCCCGGGTGATCTCGGCGAGCCGGGCGCCGACCCGCCGCGCCGGGATGATGAAGACCGGCAGGAGCAGCAGCGACAGCACGGTGATCGGCCACGACAGGCTGAACATCACGACGGCGGTGAGCACCAGCTGGATGACGTTGCTGAGCACCCCGGAGAGGGTCGACGTGAACGCCCGCTGCGCGCCGACCACGTCGTTGTTGAGCCGGCTGACCAGCGCGCCGGTCTGGGTGCGCGTGAAGAACTGGAGCGGCATCCGCTGCACGTGGTCGTACACCCGGGTGCGCAGGTCGAGGATGATGCCCTCGCCGATCCGCGCGGAATACCACCGCTGGGCCAGCGACAGCAGCGCGTCGGCGACCGCCAGCGCGGCGATCAGCAGGGCGATCCGCACCACCGCGGCGGCCGCGTCGGCGCCACCACGGGTGATCGTGTTCACCACGTCACCGGCCAGCAGCGGGGTGGCGACACCGATCGCGGCGGCCACCACCACGGCGATCAGGAACACCACGATGTCCCGCCGGTACGGCCGGGCGAACCGCAGGATCCGTCGCGACGTGCCGGGCTTGACCTGGTGGGAGGCCACTCGGTCGGCGCTCTGGATCGAGCGCAGCATGTTCCAGCTCGGCATGCTCATTCGTCACCTCCGGGTGTCGCGCCACGGGCAGAACAGAGTCTGCCGCGTGGGTACGACAACCTGGACGGCGAAGGCGCTATTCCAGCCCGCCGGCCCGCTTCGCTGCCCGGAGCGGACCGGCGGGTGGCTACTCCCCGCTGCCGAGAAGGTCGGCGAGCCGGCGGCTCTGTGCCTCCCGCTCGGCCCGGTCCTGCTCGGCGTAGGAGCGGCGGGGCGCCCCGGCCAGCAGGCCCTTGATCTCGGCCACCGCGCCCGCTTCACCGGCCAGGACGGCGGCGGCCAGGTCGGCGACCGCCGCGTCCAGGTCGGCCCGCGGGACCACGGCCGTGGCGAGGCCGAGGCGGTCGGCCTCGTCGGCCGGGATCCGCCGGCCGGTCACACAGATCTCCAGCGCCCGGGACGGGCCGACCAGCTCGGTGAGCCGTTTCGTCCCGCCCAGGTCGGGCACCAGACCGAGAGTGACCTCCGCCATCGAGAACCGTGCGTCATCGGCAAGAACGCGCATGTCGCAGTTCAGCGCGAGCTGGAATCCGGCGCCGATGGCATGGCCCTGCACCGCCGCGATGGACACGATGGACGGACTGCGCAACCACGTGAACGCGGTCTGGAAGCCCGCGATCCGATCGGTGCGGTCAGCGGCGGACAACTGTGCCAGACGAGCCAGTGAAGAATCGCCGGCGCCGCGGGCGACCGACAGATCCAGGCCGGCGGAAAACGCACGGCCTTCGGCTCGCACAATGACGACGCGCACGTCGCCAGGCAATTTCCGGGAAATGTCGCTGAGCTCCGCCCACATGGCCGGAGTCTGTGCATTGAGAACGTCGGGCCGGCACAACGTCACCGTTGCGACCGGCCCAGCCTGTTCGTAGCGGACGCCTACTTCGTCGATGGTTTCCGCGGATACCGGCCCGGCTTTGTCGGACGTCACGCCTTCTTGCGACGACGAGCGCCGCCGCGCTGGCGCAACTGCACGCCCGACTCGGTGAGCACGCGGTGGACGAATCCATAGGAACGGCCGGTGGAAGCGGCGAGCGCCCGGATGCTCTCGCCGGAGGTGTAACGCTTCACCAGGTCCTTGGCGAGCGACTGCCGCTCGCTACCGACGATTCGACGACCCTTCTCAGTACTGGTAGCTGTGCCAGTGGCTGCCATCTTGAATCCTCACGTCGCAGACAGTGCGGTCAGATACGGTCCCACCTATTACACCGCCTCCAACGATCATGCGCCAGGCATCTCGCGTCGAAGAACGTGCCCATTTATTACTGTCAGGAACTTGACGGTTACCAAGTGCATCAATGTCAGACACTTTGGTGACGTCGGCCGGAGCGGCATTTCCGGCGCGTCACAGCGGCACCGCCCGGCTCACCAAGACCATCGATCACCTGCAAAAACACTCGATCGAGGGCGACCCGCCGGACACCGCCCGGCGCGGCTGCGCGGGGACGATGTCCAGGCCGTACGGGACGTCGGGCGCGTACGGGAGCAAGTCCGACCTGCCCGCAAACGCCCGAACATCGCACTGTCTGTGTGGGCACCAGTTGACAACTGACGATGCCGATGATCCTGGATCTCCAGCACCTTCTGAACTACGGCTTCACCGGCTCAGGCCAGCTCCACGAGCTCCAGCAGGTCGTCGCTCCACGCGTCCTCGTCGCCGTCCGGCAGCAGGATCGCCCGGTCCGGCTTCAGCGCCTGCACGCAACCGGCGTCGTGGGTGACCAGCACGATGGCGCCCGGGTAGTTGGCGATCGCGTCCAGCACCTGCTCCCGGCTGACCGGGTCGAGGTTGTTCGTCGGCTCGTCGAGCAGCAGCACGTTCGCCCCCGAGCAGACCAGGGTGGCCAGCGCCAGCCGGGTTTTCTCCCCACCGGAGAGCACACCGGCCGGCTTGTCCACGTCGTCGCCGGAGAACAGGAACGCGCCCAGGATTTTCCGCAGCTCGGTGTCGGTCTGCTCGGACCCGGCGCTGCGCATGTGCTCCAGGATGGTCCGGTCCACGTCCAGCGTCTCGTGCTCCTGCGCGTAGTAGCCGAGCCGCAGCCCGTGGCCCGCGCGCACCTCACCGGTGTCGGACTCCAGCATGCCGCCGAGGATCCGCAGCAGGGTGGTCTTGCCGGCGCCGTTCAGCCCGAGGATGGCGACCCGGGAGCCGCGGTCGACGGCCACGTCGACGTCCGCGAAGATCTCCAGCGACCCGTACGACTTCGACAGCCCGTGCGCGGTCAGCGGGGTCTTGCCGCACGGGGCCGGGCTCGGGAACCGGACTTTCGCCACCTTGTCCGAGACGCGGGTCTCCTCCAGGCCGCCGAGCAGTTTCTCCGCGCGCTTCGCCATGTTCTGCGCGGCGACGGTCTTGGTGGCCTTGGCCCGCATCTTGTCGGCCTGCGCCATCAGGGCGCCGGCCTTCTTCTCCGCGTTGGCCCGCTCCCGGCGGCGCCGCCGCTCGTCGGTCTCCCGGGCCTCCAGATACGTCTTCCAGCCCATGTTGTACATGTCGACGACCGAGCGGTTGGCGTCGAGATACCACACCTTGTTGACCGCGGCGTCGAGCAGCTCGACGTCGTGGCTGATCACGATGAGTCCACCCTTGTGCTGCGCCATGTAACCGCGCAGCCAGGCGATCGAGTCCTGGTCGAGGTGGTTGGTCGGCTCGTCGAGCAGCAGGATGCCCTTGCCGTTCTGCCCCGAGTTGGCGAACAGGATGCGGGCCAGCTCGATCCGGCGGCGCTGACCGCCGGAGAGGGTGCCGATCGTCTGGGCCAGCGCGCGGTCGGGCAGGCCGAGGTTCGCACAGATCCGGGCGGCCTCGGCCTCGGCGCCGTAGCCACCGAGCGCGGCGAACTGGTCCTCCAGCTGACCGTAGCGCCGGACCAGTTTCTCGTCGGTGCTCTCCTCGAGCTGGATCTCGAGTTTCTGCATCTCGGCGAGGATGCTGTCCAGCCCGCGGGCGGAGAGCACCCGGTCGCGGCCGGTCACGTTGAGGTCGCCGGTGCGCGGGTCCTGCGGGAGGTAACCGATCTCACTGGTCCGCTCGACCTGACCGGCATAGGGCATGCCCTCGCCGGCCAGCACCTTGAGCGTGGTGGTCTTGCCGGCGCCGTTGCGACCGACCAGGCCGATCCGGTCGCCGGGCTGCACCCGTAGGGTGGTCGGGGACAGCAGGATGCGCGCGCCGGCGCGAAGTTCCAGTCCGGTGGCGGTGATCATTAAACGCTTCTCGCTCTCGGGAATCGGGCTGACTCGGGGCGCAACGTGGAAATCGGCAGGTCAGCCTTCGCGGAGCAGCACCCGGCCATACTACCCGGGCGGCGACACCACCTCCCAACCGATTAGGCGGCAAGATCATCGGGTACACGCGGGTGCAACCGTGGCGCAGGAGGACGGCATGGAACTCAATGAGAACGCCGAGATCGACACCAGTCAGGTGGAGGACGCCCGCGGATCGGGCGGCGGCGGTGGTGGCTTCGGCGGGCTGCCCATCCCGATCGGTGGCGGCGGGCTCACCGGGATCATCATCACCGTGCTGCTGGTGCTCGTCGGCGGCTACTTCGGGGTCAACAACCTGGGCGGCGGTGGAAGCTCGTCGACCAGTGACAACGGCAAGATCAACAGTGAGTGCAAGCAGGGGGACGCGACCAAGCAGCTGGACTGCCGGAACGTTCTCTACATCAACTCGATCCAGGCGTACTGGGCCACCGAGCTACCCAAGGCGTTCGGCAAGCAGTACGAGAAGTCGGTCACCAAGATTTTCGCGAACCGGGTGAACACCGGCTGCGGCGCCGCGGACTCCGGCGTCGGCCCGTTCTACTGCCCGGCCGACGACAAGGTCTACATCGACCTGACCTTCTACCAGCTGCTGGCCAAGCAGCTGGGCGCGCCCGGCGAGTTCGCGCAGCCCTACGTGCTCGCCCACGAGTACGGTCACCACGTGCAGGACCTGCTCGGCACCGAGGCCAAGATGCGCCGGGCGCAACAGTCCGATCCGGACTCGGCCAACCTGCAGTCGGTCCGGCTGGAGCTCCAGGCCGACTGCTACGCCGGCGCCTGGGCCAAGGGCGCCACCGGCACCACCGACGCCAAGGGCAACAAGATCTTCAAGAGCCTCACCGACGAGGACATCCAGGAGGGCATCCAGACCGCCGGCCAGATCGGCGACGACACCCTCCAGCAGCGCAACGGCGGCACGGTCAACCCGGCGGAGTTCACCCACGGCACGTCCGCGGACCGGCAGAAGTGGTTCCGGACCGGGTACGACTCGGGCGACCCGACGAAGTGCGACACGTTCGCGCCGGGAGCGGTCAACGAGGGCGACTGACCGCTTGCGCCCCCTGAGCATCCGGCCGCCGACCCGCACCTGGCGCGGGACGGCGGCCGGAGCCGTCTCAGGGTTCTCTGATCAGGATCGGGACCGCGCGGGCCATCGCCACCGCCGCGACCAGCACGGCGTGCCGCGGCTCCGGCACCTCCAGCAGCCGCCCGGAACGCAGCGCGGCCACCGGCGCCAGCGCCCGGTCGGCCAGGATCGCGTCGACCGCCGTCCGATCGCCGCCGGTGACCAGAGCGGCCATCCCGCGTACCTCAGGAAGCAGCAACCGGCCCACGATCCCGGCCCCGTCAGCGGCCGCCGCCTTGGCCTGGTTGTCCCGGCGGCGGGCGAAGCGCTGCTGCGACCAGCCCCCGGCCGCTGTCCGCCCCTGCACATAGTGGGTGTCCACCTTGGAGGCGACCAGCTCGGTCCCGTCCGCCACCCCGACCGCGACCGCACCCTTACGCGCCAGCAACAGCCCCAGCCGCCGCGAGGCCTGCGCCTCCCGGACGAGCTCGCTCACCGTCCCGGCCGCCGCCACCCCGGGCGGCGCGTGCAACGTCGCCACCGCCCCGTCCGCGGCGACCAGAGTCAGCCCGTCCTCCCGATACTCCCCGTGCCGGGTCGCGAAGTTCGCCAGCCACCGAGGCAGCCGCTCCGGCGCGACATCCACCCATTTCCCGCCGCCGGCCGCCGCCCGTTCACCCATTCTTGTCAGACTACGGTGGCAGGATCCCCGGCATGACGGACAGCCTTCCCCAGACGCCGCTTTCCGCGACCCCGCTCGCGGAGACGCTGCTGGCGCGGCTCACGACCGCTTTCGAGGCCCACCGGGACGACGCCCGCGCCCTCGCGATGGCCGCCTACCTGCGCGACCGGTTCCCGTTCTTCGGCCTGTCCGCCCCAACTCGCCGCGCCGCCGCCCGCACCGCCCTGACCGGCCTGCCGGACCCCTCCGAGACCGACCTGGCCGAGATCGCCCGGGCCTGCTGGTCCCGGGACGAGCGCGAGTTCCACCAGTTCGCCTGTGACTACCTGATTGCCCACCCGGCCGTCCCCACCCCCGCCTTCCTGGAGGTGACCGCCGACCTGATCACCACGAAATCCTGGTGGGACACGGTCGACCCGCTGGCCACCCGCTTCGTCGGCGGCCTGGTCCGCCGCCACCCCACCCTGCTCGGCCGGATGGACGACTGGTCCGAGTCCACCAACCTGTGGCTGATCCGCACCGCACTGCTGCACCAGCTCCACTACGGCCCGTCCACCGACGAGAAACGCCTGTTCCGCTACTGCTCCGCCCAGGCCGCCCACCCGGACTTCTTCGTCCGCAAGGCGATCGGCTGGGCCCTGCGCCACTACGCCCGCACCAACCCGCAAGCCGTCCGCGCCTACCTGACCACCGAGTCCGCCCACCTCTCGCCGTTGTCGATCCGAGAGGCCGCCAAACACCTTTAACCCACTTTTGTACGCTTCACCCCTCCCCAAGCGCACCACCCCCGCCCGTGCCTACCCGCGATGTCCGCTCCCCTCCAGCTCCGCCCGGCGACCGCCGGGCTGAGTCCCGGCTCGATGCCCACGGTGACCCGCCGCACCCCAGTCCCCGCGCCGTGCTCGCCGCTCCTTCCGCACCCGGCCATCGCCCCCAGCCCGCCGCCACGCGCCTCTCCCGCGCCCCGCTCCTCACCACCGGAGCCGCACAGCAAGAGGCCACCGGCTCGCAGAGCCGATGGCCTCGATGACATATCCGTCTTTGTCAGGCATCCAGCAGTAATCGCACCGCCAGCACCGCGATCACCACGCTGGACGTCAACGCCGTCACCAACCGCCCGCGCGGCCCGGTCAGCAGCCGCCCGATCAGCGACCCGCCCCCGGCGATCAGCAGTTGCCAGCTCGCCGAGGCGAGGAACGCCCCGGCCACGAACCAGATCCCGCCGCCGGCACCTCCACTACCCAGCACCAGCGCCGCGAAGTAGATCACCGTGGCCGGGTTCAGCAGGGTCAGCCCGAGAATCCCGGCATACGCCCGCCAAGCCGTGGTCGGCCGCTCCTCCCGAGCCCCGGAGCCCGGCCCGCGAACGGCGCCCCAGGCGGTCCACCCGGCCAGCGCCAGCAGCACCAGCGCACCGACCCACCGCAGCGGCCCGGCCACCGGCGCGATCACCCCGGCGACCGCGGAGCCGCCGGCCACCGCGACGGCGGCGTAGATCCCGTCCGCCGTGGCCGCGCCCATCCCGGCCGCCGCACCGACCCGCAGCGACGTGCGCGCGCTCAGGCCCGCGATCAACGCCCCGATCGCACCGACCGGCACCGCGATCCCGTAGCCGGCGACCACGCCGGCCAGGAACGGGGCGCTCATGACCGCTGCTTCGGCACCGCCGTTCCCCGGACGGCCTTCTGCTGTCGCCCGGCCCGTTCGGCCGCGGCGACAGATACAGCGAGGAAGGCCATCAGCTCAGTCACGCCGCCATCATTGCCACCCGCCATTCTCCCGAGCCACCGAATTTCACCGCCGCACCACGTCCCGGGGCCATCAGCCCAGCTGGTCCAGGACCGCCTGATAGGTCCGGTCGATCTGCCCCTCATGACTGGGCACCACCCGCGCGCCCGGCCGCGACCCGAGCAGCGCCAGCAACCGGTCGTACAGCGCCGCCACGTCAGCCCGCGCCTCCGCGGTCACCACGCCCTCCCGCGCCGCCCACCGCCGCAGCGCGTTCTCCCGGCTGTCCATCAGCACGATCTCGTGGAACTCGGCGCCCACCGCACCCGCCAGCTCCGCGGCCTGCTCCAGGAACTCGGGCCGGGCCAGCAACTGCGGAACGATCACGTCATGCCCGGCCAGCAGGTGCGCCCGAGCCCCGGCCAGCACCACCGCCCGGGCCAGCAGCCCGGCCTCCCCCGGCCGCTCCCGCCACCCGCCGATCAGGTCCCGGATCCGGTCGACGTCCAGGTTCAGGGTCAGCGGATGCTCCTCGGCGAACCGCCGGGCGAGGGTGGACTTCCCGGTCCCGGCCGGGCCGTTCACCACGATCAACCTGGGCATCGCCGGATGGTATCGCCGGCATGCGGGCGCGGGAGGCCGCCGCTAGGGTCCAGATCATGGGTGTGGTCGCCGAACTGATCCTGATCCGGCACGGGCAGAGCCTGGCCAACGTCGCCTTCGCGGACGCCGACGCGCAGAACCTGCTGGAGGTCGAGCTGAGCGGCCGGGACGCCGAGGTCCCGCTCACCGATCTCGGCGTCGAGCAGGCCCGAGCCGTCGGCACCTGGCTGGCCGCGCGGCCCGCGGACCGCCGTCCCGAGGTCGTCGTCACCTCGCCGTACCTGCGGGCCCGGGAGACCTGGCGGCACGCCGCCGCGGCCGCCGGCGTCCCGCTTCCCGCACCGCGTACCGACGATCGTCTTGTCGATCGGCTCCTCGGCGATCTGGAAATGCTCACCCGGGCCGCGGTCGCGGCCCGTTTCCCGGCGGAGGCGGCCCGGTTCGCCGAGGCCGGCTTGTACGAATACCGGCCACCGGGCGGTGAGTCGTTCGCCGACATCCGGATCCGGCTCTCCTCCTTTTTGAGGGATCTGCACCGGGACCACGCCGATCGGCGCATCGTGGTGGTCGCGCACGATTCGGTGGTGCTGATGACCCGGGCCGTTCTGGAAGACTTGGACTGGGACCAAGTGGCCGCTGTGGAGAAATCCGCGGGCAGCGTCCGGAACGCGTCGGTCAGCCGTTTCCTTCCGGATGGTGGGAACGCGCTGAAACTCGATCGCTACAACGTGATCGATCATCTGCCGCCGTCCTGACGACCGGAAAACATATCGACCGGCGTCTTCCGCGAATTCTGCGTGGTGGATAGGTTGGGTCGATGCCCTTCCGACCTCTGGATAAGCGGTGAGGCGCGGGCTGGCCGGTCTGCTCGCGGCCGAAGCGATCTCGCTCCTGGGCAGCCGGATCACCTTCGTGGCACTGCCCTGGCTGGTGTTGACCAGCACCGATTCGGCGCTCCTGGCCGGTCTGGCCGGGTTCGCCGAGATGCTCCCCTACGTGCTGGCCGGCCTGCTCGGCGGCCCGATCGTGGACCGGGTCGGTCCCCGGCCGACCGCGGTGGCCGCCGACACGGCCAGCCTGCTCGCGGTCAGTGGCATCCCGATCCTCACCAGCACCGAGTCGGTGCCCTACCACACCCTGCTCGGCCTGATCGCCCTCGCGGGCGCACTGCGCGGCTTCGGCGACACCGCCAAGCGCGCCCTGCTGCCCCGGGTGATCGCCGGCGCCGGGCTGACCACCGAGCGCGGCACCACCCTCTACGACGGGATCAGCCGCGCCGCCACCCTGCTCGGGCTGCCGCTGGCCGGGCTGCTGGTCGCCGCGATCGGCCCGGCCCGGGTGCTGCTGGTCGACGCGGCCACGTTCGGTCTCTGCGCGCTGCTGATCACGGTCTACGTCAAGGCCGGTTCCACCGGCCACCACGCCGCCGAGGACGAGGAGGGCGGATACGCCGCGGCCCTGCGCTGCGGTTTCCGGTACGTCCGTGAGGACCGCCTGATCATCGGGATCATGTCGATGCTGTTCGCCACGAACCTCTTCGACCAGGCGTTCGCCACGGTGTTCGTGCCGGTGTGGGTGCGCGAGGGACCGCACGGCCCGGCCGCCCTCGGGGTGCTGGGCAGCGCGTTCGGCATCGGCGCGGTGGCCGGCAACCTGCTCTGGACGGTGATCGCACCCCGCCTGCCGCGCCGCACCACGTTCGCCGTCTGCTTCCTGGCCGGCGGCCCCGCCCAGCTGTTCGCACTCGCCCTGACCGACCGATTATGGCTGGTCCTCGCGGTGGCCGCGCTGGCCGGCGCCCTGATGTCGACGATCAACCCGATCCTGCTCGCCGCCGTCTACGAACGCGTCCCGACCCGCGTCCAGGGCCGTGTGATGAGCGTCCTGATCGCCTTCTCCTGGGCCGGCATCCCGCTCGGCGGCGTCCTCGGCGGCTGGGCCGCCGACGAGCTGGGCCTGCGCACCGGCGCCCTGCTGGCCGCCATCGGCTATCTGGCGGTCACCCTCTCCCCGTTCCTGTTCTCCGTCTGGCGCTCTCTCGACGAACACCGCGTCGTCTCCACGAAAACCCTGGTCACCGCCAAGTAGCCGCCCCGACTACCGTAACCGCATGAGTGCCGGCGGGTGGGAACAGAGAATGGCTGCGCGTGCTCATGGCCGTGCGGCGCGGCAGATAGCCGAGCGTGAGCGTCCGCTGGCTCTCGATCGCCCGGGTCACGCCGGTCACCACTTGCACCGGACGCGGCTGGGCACGGAATGCTCCTGCGGCGCTGATTTCCGAGAGGCCTGCCACGTCGCGGATGGTGAGGATCAAGCGTGGTGGGACGCGCAGGAGTGCGCGGTGTGCGGGCTGCCGGGCCTGGTGCTCGAGGGCGCGGCCGTCGGGTCTGCTGAGGCCTCTTCCGGTTAGCTGTGTCGTCCAGCCGGGTCCGGTCAGGAGCGGTGGAGGAAATCGGTGACTTTCTGGCGGAACCAGTCGGCGTCGTCGAGCCAGGCGAAGTGGCCGCCGCCGGGGACCATGGCCAGCTCGGCCTGGGGGAACAGCCCGGCGTACTCCGCGGCGGCTTTCGGCGGCAGCTGGAGGTCGACCTCGCCCGAGATGAGCAGGACGGGTGCGGGTAATCCGGCGAGCTGCGACCGTACGGAAAGAGGGTTGAAAGCGCCCTCGGCGTAGTAGGCCGCGGCCGCCAACCGGTTCTTCTGGCCTGCCTCGCGGGCCGAATAGGCCTGGGTCTCGGCGTCCCAGCGGCCGTAGATGAACGGCGCCAGCGCCCGGCCGTCGGCCGGGGTCGCCTGGCCGGACTGGATGCGTTCCAGGGCGGCGAACGCCTCCGGGAACCACGGCTCGCCGCGGCGCTCCTCGGCGACCTGCCGGCGGTCCAGGTCGGTGATCTCCAGGCCGACCGCGCGCGGGCTCGGGTTGACCAGCACCAGGCGGCGGACCCGGTCCGGGTGCCGGGTCGCGTAGAGCAGCGCGATCGTCGCCCCGGCCGAGTGTCCGAGCAGGTCGAAGCGGTCCAGACCGGCGTGCTCGCGGAGCGCCTCGACGTCACCGACCTGGTGGTCACAGCGATAGGTCGCCGGGTCGGCCGGGACCGCGGAGGCGCCGGTGCCGCGCAGGTCCGGGACGAGCAGCAGCCGGTGGCCGGCGAGGCCGCCCAGGTCGTCGAGGTACGCCGCGGCCTGCATCGGGCCGCCGGGCAGGCAGACCAGCGGATCACCGGCGCCGGAGCGGTGCAGCGCGAGGTGGGTGCCATCGGGGGCGTCGAAGGTTTCCACGCCCGGATCCTATGCGTGAGGCTCGATAAATGGCCGGGAAATGTCGGGGGACCTGACTACCCTGACCGCCGTGACAGAGATATCGGGGGACTTCGAGACGCACCTGACGGTCTATCCCGGACAGGCCGACGGCCTGGCCGCGTTCGCCGCGGAGCACGGTGTCACGTTCCTGCACATCGAGCTGGACCGGGGCACGTCGATGTCCCAGCCGATGCTCACCCTGCACGGCAGCGGCACCCTCACCGAGCAGCTCGCCACCGTCCACCAGTGGTGCCACTGGCTGCGGGTGGCCGGGATGGACCCGATCCGCAGCAAGATCGAGGCGGCTCCGTGGGCCGCCGGCGTGCCGCAGCACGACGAGGCCGCCCGCGACGAGCCGGCGTATCGGTATTTCGAGCATCACCTCAAGCTGCGCCTGCCCGCCGGGGTCGCCGACCTGATCGCGATCACCGACCTGGTCGAGCCGCACGGCGCCCGCCTCTCCCGCAACGCGCGACAGCGCTCCGCCGACGGCACCGAGACCCGCTTCGTCAATCAGCGCTGTCACCAGGTCGGCCGGGACACCGCCTCGCAGCGCCTCGACCGGCTGGTCACCGCCCTGCGCGAGGCCGGCCACGAGATCGTCTCCGTCGAGCAGGAGTACGTGGTGCACGACGACAACCTGCGGCTGGACGACGGCTGGCTGCCCCGGTCCGCGACCACCACGGGCCGGGCGCTTGCGCTGGACCGGATCGCTCCGCCCCGGCGCCGCGACTTCCCGGCGACCTACCACCCGGTGCCGGGCACCCAGCAGGGCCTGGTCTTCGACCCCGCGCTCAAGCAGCATCCGGACGCCTATCGGGCCGGTGAGCCGATCTTCGGCAATCCGCTGGAGGGCGAGCGCTGGCGGGCCGCCCGGCGGGCCGCGCTGGACCATGTGCTCTCGGTGCTGGCCGGCGGTTCCTGGAGCCGGTCGCTGGTGCTGCGCGGCAGCGTCACGATGCCGGCCTGGGCCGGCGCGGCCGCCCGCGAGCCGGGGGACCTGGACTTCGTGGTCACCCCGGCCTCGATCACCAGCGGCAGCCCGCAGGCGCGGGCGCTGCTCGACGGCATCGTCGCCGACCTGGCCGCGCGGCCCGGCGCCGGGCTGCGCCCGGATCGCGTCGAGCAGTCCGCGATCTGGACCTACGAGCGGGCCGACGGCCGCCGCCTGGTGATCCCGTTCACCGGGTCGCGGATCCCGGAGGGCGCGGTGCAGGTCGACATCGTGTTCGGCGAGGAGTTGCCGATCCCGCCGGAGCCGATCACCCTGCCCGGCCAGCGGCAGCCGGTCCTGGCCGCCACCGCCGGGCTGTCCCTGGCCTGGAAACTGTTGTGGCTCGCCACCGACTGCTACCCGCAGGGCAAGGATCTGTACGACGCGGTGCTGCTCGCCGAGCGGACCACCGTCGACCTCGCGCTGGTCCGTGACCTGATGCGCCCGGAGCTGGGCGACGAGGCCGACCGGTTCACCGCCGAGTCGGTGCTGAGCTGGCCGGACATCCAGTGGGACAACTTCTTCCAGGAGTACCCGGAGCTGGTCGCCGAGCCGCACGAGCTGCCGTGGTTGCGCCGGCTCGCCGTGGCGCTGGACCGGGCCTGGGGGCAGCAAGGGCACTAGGCACGACCGGGTCGTCCCGGCCTGGGCGGCAGCGGGCTGCCCTCAGGCCGGGACCCAGTCGCGGATCGGCGGCGGGTTCTCCTCAGGCCGGGACCCAGGCGCGGATCGGGGCGGCAGCGGGCCGCCCTCAGGCCAGGACCCAGTTGCGGATCGGGGCGGCAGCGGGCCGCCCTCAGACCGGGACCCAGTTGCGGATCGGGGCGGCAGCGGGCTGCTCTCAGGCCGGGCCCAGCCGGCAGCGGGCTGCCGTCAGGCCGGGACCTAGTCGCGGATCTGGGCGGCGACCTCGCGGTCGCCGTCGATCCGGACCGCGTCCAGCGGGATCCGGCGGTACAACAGCAGCACCAGGTCGCTGGCGGTGCCGTGGACCCGGGTCACCGGCTCGCCGCTGGCGGCCGGGTCGGCGGTGGCGCCGGCCGGGGACAGGTCGACGGTCCAGGACGGGCCCTCGATCGCCTGGTAGTGCACCCGGGCCGGGCGGTGCGGCCACGGGCCGAGCGAGCCCAGGCCGACGGTGAGGAACTCGCTCACCCCGTCGACGGCGACGGCGGCCGGCAGCGGCTCCGGCTTGCCGAGGGACTCCCCCACGTCGTAGGTGTGCACCGCCGCCTCCTGCGCCTGGTGCCGGGCGACCGCCCCGGCGGTGTGCGGCGCGGCCGTGGCCGGCCACCACGCCCAGCAGGGCGCGTCCGGGCCCGCCGCGCGCAACGCCGCTCCCAGCATCCGGGTCGACTCGGCGAACCAGCCCAGCAGGTCGCTGTGCGGGAAGGTGCTGCCGTGCCGCTCCCGGGAGGGTGGGCCGGACGGATCCGCCTCGGTCACCACCAGAGCCCAGAAGCGCTGCACCTCGCCCAGGTGGGCGATCAGGTCGCGCAGCGACCAGTCCGGGCAGCCGGGCACCGGGACGGTCAGGTCGGCGTCGGCGGCGGCCGCGCGCAGGGCCGCGGACCGCTCCTCGACCAGGGTGACCAGCTCGGAGAAGGGCGGAGTCGGAGTCATGTCCGGTTTCTATCACCGGAATATGACAAAGAGCGGCACGCTTTCCCGCGCACCGCCCTTTGGACGTACCTCTGTCTCAGACGTTGAAGCCGAGCGCCCGGAGCTGCTCACGCCCATCGTCGGTGATCTTGTCGGGGCCCCACGGCGGCAGCCACACCCAGTTGATCCGGAAGTCCTGGACCAGGCCGCCGCCCGGCCCGGTGGTCAGCGCCTGCCGGGTCTGGTCCTCGATCACGTCGGTCAGCGGGCAGGCCGCCGAGGTCAGCGTCATGTCCAGGGTGACCACGTTGTCGTCGTCCACGTGCACGCCGTAGACCAGGCCCAGGTCGACGACGTTGATCCCGAGCTCGGGGTCGACGACGTCCTTCATCGCCTCTTCGACGTCGTCGACGGAGGCCTTCTTCGTCACGGCCGGTTTCTCGGCCGCCTCCGACACGCTGGCCTCGGGAACCTCGACCGGCTCGCCGGCCTCAACAGCCGCGGCACGCTCCTCGGCGAGCCACGCGGGAACCTCGTCGGTCTTGTCGGTCATGCCTTCACCTCCGGGCTCGCGCCCACGTCGACGCCGGCGCGCGCCGCGGCGTCCTTGAATGCCATCCACGGCAGCAGGGCACACTTCACCCGGGCCGGGAATTTCGCCACCCCGGCGAAGGCGATCCCGTCGCCGAGCACGTCCTCGTCGGGCTCGATCTGGCCGCGGCTCTGCATCAGCTCCACGAACGCGTGGTGGATCGCCTCGACCTCGCCGCGGCTCTTGCCCTGGAGCAGTTCGTGCAGCACCGACGCGGACGCCTGACTGATCGAGCAGCCCATGCCGTCGTACGAGATCTCGGCGAGGTCCGAGCTGACCCGCAGGGTGATCTCGTCGCCGCAGGTCGGGTTGACGTGGTGCGCCTCGCCGTCGAAGGGATCGCGCAGTCCACGCCCGTGCGGGTTCTTGTAGTGGTCCAGGATGATCTCCTGGTACAGGCCGTCGAGCATCAGCCGAACACCTTCCGAACCTGGTCGAGACCGCGCGCCAGGGCGTCGATCTCGTCCGTGGTCGTGTAGAGGTAGAACGAGGCCCGGGTCATCGCCGGCACCCCGAACCGCACGCACACCGGCCGCGCGCAGTGGTGGCCGACCCGCACCTCGACGCCGAGCGCGTCCAGGATCTGCCCCACGTCGTGCGGGTGTACCCCGTCGACCCCGAACGACACCGTGCCGCCCCGGCCCTCCGGCTTGGCCGGGCCGAAGATCCGGACGCCGGGGACCGCGGCGAGCTGCTCCAACGCGTACGCCGTGATCTCCTGCTCGTGCTTGTGGATGTTCTCCATCCCGAGCCCGGTCAGGTAGTCGACGGCCGCGCCCAGCCCGATCGCCTCGGTGATCGGCGGGGTGCCGGCCTCGAAGCGGGCCGGCGGCGGAGCATACGTCGTCTTCGCCATCGTGACGGTCTCGATCATCGACCCGCCGGCCAGGAACGGCGGCATCTCGGCGAGCAGCTCGAGCCTGCCCCACAGCACGCCGATGCCGGTCGGGCCGAGCATCTTGTGTCCGGTGAAGGCGATGAAGTCGACGCCCAGCTGCCGCACGTCGATCGGCAGGTGCGGCACCGACTGCGAGGCGTCCAGCATGACCAGGGCGCCCACCTGCCGGGCCCGGGTCACCAGCGCGGACACGTCGTTGACGGTGCCGAGCACGTTGGACATGTGCACGACCGAGACCAGCTTGGTGCGCTCGTTGACCAGCTCGTCGAGCTGCGACTCGTCGAGCCGGCCCTCGTCGGTGATGCCGAACCAGCGCAGCGTGGCGCCGGTCCGCTCGCAGAGCAGCTGCCAGGGCACCAGGTTGGAGTGGTGCTCCATCTCGGAGATGACGATCTCGTCGCCCGGCTTGAGCGCGAGCAACTGCCCGGCCGCGTGCGCGACCAGGTTGATCGCCTCGGTGGAGTTCTTGGTGAACACCACCTCGTCCGGGGTGCCCGCGCCGATGAACGTGGCGATCTTGGCGCGGGCGGCCTCGTACATCTCGGTCGACTCGGTGCCCAGGGTGTGCACCGAGCGCGACACGTTGCCGTTGTGTTTCTCCTGGTGCAGGCGCATGACGTCGAGCACCTGCACCGGCTTCTGCGAGGTGTTGGCGCTGTCCAGGTAGACCAGCGGGTGGCCGTTCACCTCCCGCTCGAAGATCGGGAAGTCCTTGCGCACCCGCGCGACGTCAAAGCTCATCTGTGACTCCTAGGCCTTGGCGAGGAACTTCTCGTAGCCCGAGACCTCGAGCTCCTCGGCCAGCTCCGGGCCGCCCTCCTCGACGATCTTGCCGCCGACGAAGACGTGCACGAAGTCCGGCTTGATGTACCGCAGGATCCGCGTGTAGTGGGTGATCAGCAGGAAGCCGGTCTCGCCGGTCTCCCGGACCCGGTTGACGCCCTCGCTGACGATCCGCAGCGCGTCGATGTCGAGGCCGGAGTCGGTCTCGTCGAGGATCGCCATCTTCGGCTTGAGCAGTTCGAGCTGCATGATCTCGTGCCGCTTCTTCTCACCGCCGGAGAAGCCCTCGTTCACGTTGCGCTGCGCGAAGGACGGGTCCATCTGGAGCTTCTCCATCGCGCCGCGCAGCTCGCCGGCCCAGGTGCGCAGTTTCGGCGCCTCGCCGTCGATCGCGGTCTTGGCGGTGCGCAGGAAGTTGGCCACCGAGACGCCGGGCACCTCGACCGGGTACTGCATGGCCAGGAAGAGGCCGGCGCGGGCGCGCTCGTCGACGGACAGGGCGAGCACGTCCTGGCCGTCCAGGGTCACCGAGCCGCCGGTGATCTCGTACTTCGGGTGACCGGCGATGGAGTAGGCCAGGGTCGACTTGCCGGAGCCGTTCGGGCCCATGATGGCGTGCGTCTCGCCGGACTTGATGGTGAGGTCGACCCCGGCCAGGATCGGCTTCAGCTCGCCATCGGGCAGCTTCACCGAAACCTGAAGGTCACGGATCTCGAGGGTGCTCACGGCTCTACTCCATTGCTCGTCTGTGTCGAAACGTAGATGTCTCCGTCGCGGATCTCGACGGGGTAGACCGCCACCGGGTCGATGGCGGGCGGTCCGGAAGGCTCACCGGTACGCAGGTCGAAGCGCGAGCCGTGCAGCCAGCACTCCAGCGTGCACCCGTCGACCTCGCCCTCGGAGAGCGCCACCGAGGCGTGGCTGCACTCGTCCCGGACCGCGTAGAAGTTGTCGTCGTCGGCGTGCACCACCGCGATCTCGACCCCGTCGACCTCCACCTGGAGCGACGTGCCCTTCGCGATGTCGGCCGCCGGTCCGACGTTCTCGAACGTCACTGACCGGCCTCGACGAGCCGGGCCTCGATCGCGTCGCCGAGCCGCTCGCGCAGCTCCTCGACTGGGATCTTGTTGATCAGCTCGGCGAAGAAGCCGCGGACCACCAGCTTGCGCGCCTCACCCTCGGGGATGCCGCGGGCCATCAGGTAGAACAGCTGCTCGTCGTCGAACCGGCCGGTGGCGCTCGCGTGCCCGGCCCCGGCCACCTCGCCGGTCTCGATCTCCAGGTTGGGGACCGAGTCGGCGCGGGCGCCGTCGGTCAGCACCAGGTTCCGGTTGATCTCGTACGTGTCGGTGCCGGTCGCGGCGGCCCGGATCAGCACGTCGCCGACCCAGACGGTGTGCGCGGACTTGCCCTGCAGCGCGCCCCGGTAACCGACGTAGCTGCGGCAGTCGGGCACCGCGTGGTCGACCAGCTGCCGGTGCTCGTGGTGCTGGCCGGCGTCGGCGAAGTACAGCCCCCAGAGCTCGGCGTCGCCACCGCGGCCGGTGTACTCCACCGAGGTGAACTGGCGGACCAGGTCGCCGCCGAGGGTCACCTGCACGTGCTGCACCCGGGCGTCCCGGCCGACCCGGAACTTCACGTGCTGGGCCTGCACCGCGTCGGTGTCCCACTCGGCGAGGGTCACGAAGGTGAGCTGGGCGCTGTCGCCGATGATCACCTCGACGTTGTCGGCCAGGGTGACCGTGCCGGTCTGCTCCAGCACCACGGTGGCCTTGGCGAAGTTGCCCACCTTGACCACGGTGCGCGCGGCCGCGGCCTCGCCACCCTTGCCGACCAGCCGGATCACCGCCGCCTCGGCGGGAGTGGCCTCGGCCGCCACCTCGATCACGGTGACGCCGGCGGCCGACCCGTACGCCAAAGCGCTGATCCGGTCGAACGGGGTGAGCACCGGGTCGACGTCGTCGGCGGTCGAGACGGTCACCCCGGCGGGCAGATCGCCGTGTTCCACGGAGGGGGCGACCCCGGTCAGCGTGGTGGCCTTGACCAGGTCACGCAGCCGCTTGAGCGGGGTGAAACGCCACTCCTCCTCCAGGCCGGTGAGTGCCGGGAAATCGGCGACGTCGAAGGAGCGCAGCACCTGCGACTTGGTGCTCGGCGGGGCGATGGCCTCGGTAGTCATTTCTTCCTTATGTCCGCTTTCGAATAGGGCCGGGCCGCTTAACCGACGGCGCCTTCCATCTGGAGCTCGATCAGCCGGTTCAGCTCCAGCGCATACTCCATCGGGAGCTCCTTGGCGATCGGCTCGATGAAGCCACGCACGATCATCGCCATCGCCTCGTCCTCGGTCAGGCCGCGGCTCATCAGGTAGAAGAGCTGGTCCTCGCTGACCTTGGAGACGGTCGCCTCGTGGCCCATGTTCACGTCGTCCTCGCGGATGTCCACGTACGGGTACGTGTCCGACCGGGAGACGGTGTCGACCAGCAGCGCGTCGCACTTGACCGTGCTCTTCGAGTGCGAGGAGCCCTCCAGCACCTGCACCAGGCCCCGGTACGACGTGCGGCCGCCGCCCCGGGCGATCGACTTCGACACGATGGTCGAGGACGTGTACGGCGCGGCGTGCACCATCTTGGCGCCGGAGTCCTGGTGCTGGCCCTCGCCGGCCATCGCGATCGAGAGCACCTCGCCCTTGGCATGCGGGCCGGTCATGTAGACGGCCGGGTACTTCATGGTCACCTTGGAGCCGATGTTGCCGTCGATCCACTCCATGGTCGCGCCCTCCTCGCAGGTGGCGCGCTTGGTGACCAGGTTGTACACGTTGTTCGACCAGTTCTGGATGGTCGTGTACCGCACCCGGGCGTTCTTCTTCACGATGATCTCGACGACCGCGGAGTGCAGCGAGTCGGACGAGTAGATCGGCGCGGTGCAGCCCTCGACGTAGTGCACGTAGCTGCCCTCGTCGGCGATGATCAGGGTCCGCTCGAACTGGCCCATGTTCTCCGTGTTGATCCGGAAGTAGGCCTGCAGCGGGATGTCGACGTGCACACCCTTCGGCACGTAGATGAACGAGCCACCCGACCAGACGCTGGTGTTCAGAGCGGCGAACTTGTTGTCGCCGACCGGGATCACCGTGCCGAAGTACTCCTTGAAGATGTCCTCGTGCTGCTTCAGCGCGGTGTCGGTGTCCAGGAACAGGACGCCCTGCTGCTCGAGGTCCTCACGGATCGCGTGGTAGACGACCTCGGACTCGTACTGCGCGGCGACGCCGGCCACCAGGCGCTGCTTCTCCGCCTCCGGGATGCCCAGCTTGTCGTAGGTCGCCTTGATGTCCTCCGGCAGGTCCTCCCAGGAAGCGGCCTGCTTCTCGGTGGAGCGGACGAAGTACTTGATGTTCTGGAAGTCGATGCCGGTGAGGTCGGCGCCCCAGTTCGGCATCGGCTTGCGGTCGAACAGGCGCAGGCCCTTGAGACGAAGGTCGAGCATCCACTGCGGCTCGCTCTTCTTCGCGGAGATGTCGCGCACCACGGCCTCGGACAGACCACGCTGTGCGGCGGCGCCGGCGACATCGGCGTCGGCCCAGCCGTACTCATACTTGCCGAGCGCGGCGAGGTGCTCTTCCTGAGTGACGATCTGGTCAGTCATGACTATCTGTCCTAACCGTGGTGGCAGTGGTGTGCGTGCGGCTGGGGATGTGCGTGGTGCACACCCCGTCGCCGTGCGCGATGGTGGCGAGGCGCTGCACGTGAGTGCCGATGAGCCGGGAGATGACTTCGGTCTCGGCGTCGCACAGCTGAGGGAACTCGGCAGCCACGTGGGCCACCGGGCAGTGGTGCTGGCACAACTGTCCGCCGGACGCGATCGTGGTCGCGCTGGCAGCGTAGCCCTCCGCGGTCAGCGCGTCGGCGAGCGCCTCCGCCCGGGCGATCGGATCGGCGCCGGCCTCCTGCATGGCCGTGCGGCAGCGATCCTCCAGGGCCTGGATCTGCGCGCCGGCGAACGCGCTGACCGCCTCCGGCCCGTGCTGCTGGGCGATCCAGCGCAGGGCCGCGGCGGCGATGTTGTCATAGTGGTGCGGGAAGCTCTCCCGGGCGGCGGCGGTGAGCACGAACGCCTTGGCCGGGCGGCCGCGGCCGCGCGGGCCGGTGCGCCGCACCTCGCGGGTCTCGACGAGGCCGTCGGAGAGCATCGCGTCCAGGTGCTTGCGGATCGCCGCGGGGCTCAGGCCGAGGCAGGCGCCGAGCTCGGCCGCGGTGGCCGCGCCGCGCTCCAGCAACAACTGGGCGACCCGGTCACGGGTGCGGCCGTCCGACGCGGCGGCTGTCGCCACCGCACCGTCTCCGAGCTGCACCACGTTTTTCACTACGGCAACGTTACGTATTTCCTCCGGAGCCTGCAAACCGATCCCCGGGTGATCCATCACACCGGCCGCCGGGGACGCCTCCTTTCAAGATCAAATTCGAGCGTACGATGCCACGGGTGAAGTCCTTCGAGCCGCTGTTCCGCCCGTTCGCCGCGTGGTTGCGCCCTCTGGCCTTGGCGTCCCTGGTCGCCAACGTCGCGCTGATCGTCACCGGCGCGGCGGTCCGGCTCACCGACTCCGGCCTCGGCTGCCCGACCTGGCCGCGGTGCACCGACGAGTCCTACACGACGACCGCCGCCATGGGCGTGCACGGCGTCATCGAGTTCGGCAACCGGCTGCTCACGTTCGTGCTGGCCGCGCTCGCCATCGCCTGCTTCCTCGGCGCGCTCGGCCGCCCCCGCCGCCGCTCGCTGGTCCGGCTGTCGGTCGCGGTCGGCCTCGGCATCCCGATGCAGGGCGTGGTCGGCGGCATCACCGTGCTGACCCACCTCAACCCGTGGGTCGTCGGCCTGCACTTCCTGCTCTCCATCGCGCTGATCTCGGTGGCCTACGCGTTCTGGCGCCGCATCGACGAGGGCGACGGCGCGCCGCGCTCCCTGGTCCCGGCGCCGCTGCGCACCCTGGGCCGGCTGACCGCGCTGGCCGGCCTCGCCGTGGTCGCGGCCGGCGTGGTGGTCACCGGCAGCGGCCCGCACTCCGGCGACCGCGGCGCCAAGCGCAACGGCCTCGACCCGGCCGCGATCTCCCAGGTCCACGCCGACCTGGTGTTCCTGCTGATCGGCCTCTCGGTGGCGCTGTGGTTCGCCCTCCGCGCGGTCCCGGCCCCGCCGGCCGCGGCCCGCGCCGCTTTGGTCCTGATCGCGGTCGAGCTCGGGCAGGGCCTGATCGGCTTCGTCCAGTACTTCACCCACCTCCCGGTGATCCTGGTCGCCGCCCACATGCTCGGCGCCGGCCTGGTCTGGTGGGGCACCCTCGGCGTCCTCTGGTCCCTACGCGAGCGCCCGTCCCTCAGCCCAGCCGACCAGGTCCCGGCATCGTCGTCCCCGGCCCCGGAGCCCGTGCCCACCGCCTGACGAGCCCTGCCGGCCGCCCCATCAGGCAAACCCCTTTCCGGTACGCCCGGAGCCACACTCCCCGCCTTCTCGGAGTCCCCTGACTCCGCCGGCGAGTGGTTCACAGCGACGCGACCTCCATCAGCCCGTCGCGGTACTCGAACAGCGCCCTGCCCACCTGCCTTCCATGACCTGCCCAGCCGCCCGGTCGTCACGGTGGTAGCCGGCTTCGGGACAGGCGGCGGCAGCCCGGTCCCGACCAGATGGCGGCAGCCCAGTCCCGAACAGATGGCGGCAGCCGGGTTCGGGACAGCCCCATCCCGGGCTCCCGATACGACCAGGCGCGACCACCGGGCTGGTCCCCACCGCCCTATCCCCGGCCCCGATAGGGCCACCAGGACCAGCCACCACCACCGGGCTGGCCCCCACCGCCCTATCCCCGACCCCGAAAGGGCCACCAGGACCAGCCGCCACCACCAGGCTGGCCCCCACCGCCCCAACCCCGACCCCGAAAGGGCCACCAGGACCAGCCACCACCACCAGGCTGGCCCCCACCGCCCCAACCCCGACCCCGAAAGGGCCACCAGGACCAGCCACCACCACCAGGCTGGCCCCCACCGCCCCAACCCCGACCCCGAAAGGGCCACCAGGACCAGCCACCACCACCAGGCTGGCCCCCACCGCCCCAACCCCGACCCCGAAAGGGCCACCAGGACCAGCCACCACCACCGAGCTGGCCCCCACCGCCCCAACCCCGACCCCGAAAGGGCCACCAGGACCAGCCACCACCACCGAGCTGGCCCCCACCGCCCCAACCCCGACCCCGAAAGGGCCACCAGGACCAGCCACCACCACCGAGCTGGCCCCCACCGCCCTATCCCCAACCCGAAAGGGCCACCAGGACCAGCCGCCACCACCACGCCGCACCCCACACCCACTCCCAGCCGACACCACCAGCCCAACCACCCGGCTGGACCCCACCGCCCCAACCCCGACCCCAATAGGGCCACCAGGACCAGCCGGGGATCGACGACGGCGAGGCGCCGCCGGGGCAGGGTGCCGGCCGTACCGGAATAGCCGGACGCGATCCGGAGCGGGTGCGGACCGTGACCGGCCACGGGCCTGCACCGACCAGATGGTCCGCGGGCGAGGACCGGCGGCCGCGACCCGTGACCAGCGATTCCCCGGTCGGACACGCCTCCGCCACCGACCACAACCGGCAGCCACAACCACGGCCGGCGACCCCGCCCTGACACAGCTCAGCCGCGGCCCACCATCAACCGCGACCGGCAGCCACAACCGTGAGCAGCAACGACCCGACACGCCTCAGCCGCGACCCACCATCGACCACAACCGGCAGCCACAACCACGGCCGGCGACCCCGCCCTGACAGACCTCCGCCGCGACCCACCATCAACCGCGACCGCAGCCACCACCGTGAGCAGCAACGTTCTGACAGGCCTCAGCCGCGACCGACCACAACTCGGAGCCACACCCGCGGCCGGCAGCCGCTGGTCCGGCACGACCGACCGTGACCCGCCGCAGGCCGGCGAGACCGATCACCAGAGAAACGGCCCGGCGCACCTTTCGCACCAGCCACAGCAGCGGGGCGGCCCGGGGTAACTCGACGAGGCGGGCTCGCCTCCCGGGGCCGACCGTGGCGGAAGGCCGGCCGTGGGCGTACTGAAAGAAACGAAGCGGGCCGCGACTCCAGTCGCGGCCCGGGTGTTCGCAGGGGTGGGGTCAGAGGCGAGCCAGGATGGCGTCGGCGAGGCGGTCGGCGGCGCCGGGGGCGGTGCGGAGGAACAGGGCCGGCTCGGTGAGCTCCAGCTCGATCATCTGTGGTGCGCCGTCCGGGCCCGGGATGACGTCGACCCGGGCGTAGAGCAGGCGTTTCGCGCCGCCCGGGACGGCGGCCAGGACCTGGCGGGCGACGTCCAGCTCGGCCTCGGACGGGGTGCGCGGGGTGATCTCCTCGCTGCCCACCTCGATCGCGTGCTCGCCGGACTGCCGCAGCATCGGGCCCTTGCGGATGGCGTGGCTGAAGCTCAGCTCGCCGGACTCGTCCGGGAAGCAGAGCAGCGCGGTCTCGCCGGCGGTGGCGACGGCGGACAGGTACGGCTGGACCATCGCGGTGCGGCCGTCGGCGACGAGCCGGGCGACGTGGGCCCGGGCGCCGTCGAGCTGCTCCGGGAGGGTGTAGCGGGCGGTGTCCTGGCTGCCGGCCGAGACGGTCGGCTTGACCACCCACTCCCCCTCGTCCGGTGGGGACCAGGTCTCCCCCGGGGCGACGAAGTCGGTCGGGATGACCGGGACACCGGCCGCGGCGAGCTCGCCGAGGTAACGCTTGTCGGTGTTCCAGGCGACGATGTCGCCCGGGTTCGCCAGGCGGGGGACGGTCTGCGCCCAGGCCACGAACTGCTCGTGGCGGGCGACGTAATCCCACGGCGAGCGGATCACGGTGAGGTCGAACCGCGACCAGTCGGCGTCCGCGTCGTCCCAGCGCAGCACCTCGACGGCCACCCCGCGCGCGAGCAGCGCGTCGCGCAGCGGGTGGTCGTCCTCCCAGAGGTCGGGGAAGTGGGCGCAGGTGACCAGGGCGACCCGGGCGTCCGGGGTGGGCATCAGCGGGCCATGCTCCGGCGCGCCATCGACCGCCACAGGTCGTTGCTGGGACGCATCTGCTCCAGGAGCTCGCGCTCCCACTCGTTCTCCACCTGGACGCCGGCGTGCTCGCAGGCCTCCCGGGCAACGCCGGTGTCCTGGGCGAACTGGTCGGACCACTCGCCGTCCTCACCGACCAGGACGATGCGGGCGCCGCGCTTACCGACGTACTCGATGACCGCCTTGGCGCCGCCGTGCCCGGCGGCGAAAGACTTGATCTCGGAGGTCAGCGTCATTACGGAACCTTCTGCCATGCCCCGCAGCCTAAGCAATCAGCGACGTGCAACGGGGTACTCCGGAGCGCTTTTGTGATTGGAGTTACCAGCAGGTTTCCGCGCTCGGCGTATAGTTATGCACCAATTACGCCCGAATTGCGAGGTAGCTAGAATCCGCCTATCGAGTGACAGACAGTAGTTGACACTGGTCACAATCCGGGCATCGTGTGCGACATGCCCGTTACTCCGCTGACTTAACGCAACCTCAGATCAGCGCATCGACCGCGATGGCCATGAAGAGCAGCGTCAGGTACGTGATCGAGAGCTGGAACAGGCGCATCGGCTTCACCAGACCGCCGTTGCGGGTCTGGTGGACCAGCCGGATCGACTCGCCGAGGAAGAGCGCGCCGGTGAGCACCGCGGCCACGCCGTAGATCCAGCCCAGCCCCAGGTCGCGGCCGAGCGGCCAGGCGATCAGCGAGAACGCCACGGTGAGCACCGTGTAAAGCAGGATCTCGAAGTTCACCCGGGCGGCCGAGCGCACCACGGGGAGCATCGGAACGCCCGCCCGCGCATAGTCGTCCCTGTACTTGATGGCCAATGCGTAGAAATGCGGCATTTGCCAGAAGAAGACGACTGCGAACAGCGCCCACCCCATCGGGGCGATCGATCCGGTCACCGCGGCCCAGCCGATGACCACCGGGGCCGCCCCGCAGACGCCGCCCCAGAACGTGTTGGCCGGGGTGCGCCGCTTCAGCCAGAGCGTGTAGATCACGTCGTAGTAGAAGATCGAGAACGCGGTGAGCGCGGTCGCCAGCCAGTTGGTCAGCACTGCCATCAGCACCACCGAGACCACCGCGAGGGTCAGCCCGAAGATCAGCACCGCGCGCGGAGTGATCTGGTGGGTGGGCAGCGGCCGCCGCTTGGTCCGCTTCATCAGCACGTCGATGTCGCGGTCGATGTAGCAGTTGAGCGCGCTCGCCGCGCCGCCCGCCAGCGCGCCGCCGACCAGCACCGCGAAGAAGGTGACCAGGTCAGGCCAGCCGCCGGCGGCGAGCATCATCGTCGGCACCGTGGTGACCAGCAGCAGCTCGACGATGGCCGGCTTGGTCAGCGACAGGTAACCCCGGAACACCGCCATCCGGCCGCGACGCGCTTCCTCGCGTGGCGCGGGCTCCGCCACGCCGGGCGACCGCCGCTTGACGGAACGCTCGGTGATCATGCTCACGGACAGCCACCTTCCGGCATTTGGACCAACTCGCGGCCACCTGCCGGATGGAGATCAACCCGGCCAGGCCGCCCGGACAGCCTACGCGCCACCGTCTCCGCTGCTCGGGCCACCCGGCACGGGTGGACGCCGTCACACCCTTCAACCGTGTGTCCGCTCACAGCGTATGCACCTGTGCCGTTCGCTGCGCAGACGTTTAGGCCTACTGGATAGGGTCAAGCCGAAAAGGGTTCCACAATCCTGCCCGAGGAGCACAACAGACGTGGGTGCCACAGATCCTGCTCTCAATTGGTCCGACCTCGACCGCAAGGCGGTCGACACAGTGCGGGTGCTGGCCATGGATGCCGTCGAGAAGGCCGGCAACGGCCACCCCGGCACGGCCATGAGCCTGGCTCCGGCCGCCTACCTGCTGTTCAACCGTGTCTTGCGGCACGACCCGACCGACCCGCACTGGGCGGGCCGCGACCGGTTCGTGCTGTCCTGCGGTCACTCCAGCCTCACCCTCTACATTCAGCTCTTCCTCAGTGGCTACAGCCTGTCGCTGGACGACCTGAAGTCGCTGCGGCAGTGGGACTCGCTGACCCCGGGTCACCCGGAGTACGGGCACACCCCCGGTGTGGAGATCACCACCGGGCCGCTCGGCCAGGGCATCGGCAACGCGATCGGCATGGCCATGGCCGCCCGCCGCGAGCGCGGTCTGTTCGACCCGGACGCCGCCCCCGGTCAGTCGCCGTTCGACCACCACGTCTACGCGATCGCCTCGGACGGCGACATCGAGGAGGGCGTCAGCCACGAGTCCAGCGCGATCGCCTCGGTGCAGAAGCTGGGCAACCTCACGGTGATCTACGACGACAACCAGATCTCCATCGAGGACGACACCCGGATCGCCAAGTCCGAGGACGTCGGCGCGCGCTACGAGGCGTACGGCTGGCACGTCCAGACGGTCGACTGGTCCGGCTCGGAGCCCTACGTCGAGGACGTCGAGGCGCTCTGGAACGCGATCCAGGCCGCCAAGGCGGTGACCGACAAGCCGTCCTTCATCGTCCTCAAGACGATCATCGGCTGGCCGGCCCCGAAGAAGCAGAACACTGGCAAGATCCACGGCTCGGCGCTGGGCAAGGACGAGATCACCGCCACCAAGGCGCTGCTCGGCTTCGCCGACGAGCCGTTCGCGATCGACGACGAGGTCGTCAAGCACGCGCAGCAGGCGATCGAGCGCGGCAAGGCGGCGCACGCCGAGTGGCAGCAGGCGTTCGACGCCTGGGCGGCCGGCAACGCCGAGGGCAAGGCGCTCTTCGACCGGCTGAGCACCCGCAGCCTGCCGGAGGGCTGGCACAACGCGCTGCCCGAGTTCCCGGCCGACGAGAAGGGCCTGGCCACCCGCGCCGCGTCCGGCAAGATCCTGGAGGCGCTGGCGCCGGTGCTCCCCGAGCTCTGGGGCGGCTCGGCCGACCTGGCGGAGAGCAACAACACCACGATGAAGGGCGAGCCCTCCTTCATCCCGGCGGAGTACGCGACCAAGGAGTTCCCCGGTCACGAGTACGGCCGCACGCTGCACTTCGGCATCCGTGAGCACGGCATGGGCTCGATCCTCAACGGCATCGCGGTGCACGGCGGCACCCGGCCGTACGGCGGCACCTTCCTGGTCTTCAGCGACTACATGCGCGGCGCCGTCCGGCTCTCCGCGCTGATGAAGCTGCCGGTCACCTTCGTGTGGACGCACGACTCGATCGGCCTGGGCGAGGACGGCCCGACGCACCAGCCGATCGAGACGCTGACCGCGCTGCGCGCCATCGTCGGCCTCGACGTGGTCCGCCCGGCCGACGCCAACGAGACCGCGTACGCGTGGCGCGGCGCCCTGGAGCACACCGACCGCCCCACCGCGCTCGCGCTGTCCCGGCAGAACCTGCCGGTCGTCGACCGCACCAAGTACGCGTCGGCCGAGGGCACCCTCAAGGGCGGCTACATCCTCTCCGAGGCGTCGAACAGCGCCCCCAAGGTGATCCTGATCGCCAGCGGCTCCGAGGTGGCGATCGCGCTCACCGCGCAGGAGCGCCTGGAGGCACAGGGCACCCCGACCCGCGTCGTCTCGATGCCCTGCCAGGAGTGGTTCTTCCAGCAGCCGGTGGCCTACCAGCAGGAGGTCATTCCGAACGGGGTGAAGGCTCGGGTCACCGTCGAAGCGGGTATCCGGATGAGCTGGGACCGGATTCTCGGCGACTCCGGCGAGGCCGTCAGCATCGAGCACTACGGCGCCAGCGCGCCCGCCAAGATCCTCTTCGAGCAGTTCGGCTTCACCGCTGACAACGTCGTCGCCAAGGCCAACGCCTCGCTGGCCCGGGTCGGCGAGATCACCGGTCACACGACCGGCAACTGAGGGAGTTGAAGGTAATGACCGACAGGCTGGCAGAGCTCTCCGCCCAGGGCGTGGCGGTGTGGCTCGACGATCTCTCCCGGGTCCGCCTGACCAGCGGCTCGCTCGACAAGATGCGCCGCGAGCAGCACATGGTCGGGGTCACCACGAACCCGAGCATCTTCCAGAAGGCGCTGTCCGACGCGGACGCCTACGACGAGCAGGTCAAGGACCTGGCCGCGCAGCGCGTGACGGTGGAGGAGGCGGTCCGGCTGATGACCGCCGCCGACGTGCGGGCGGCGGCCGACGTGCTGCGCCCGGCGTACGACGCCTCCAGCGGCGTGGACGGCCGGGTCTCGATCGAGGTGGACCCGCGCAAGGCGCACGAGACCGCGTCGACGATCGCCGAGGCGAAAACGCTGTGGTGGCTCGTCGACCGGCCGAACGTGTTCATCAAGATCCCGGCGACGCTGGCCGGCCTGCCCGCGATCACCGCGGTGCTCGGCGCCGGCATCAGCGTCAACGTCACGCTGATCTTCTCGCTGGAGCGCTACCGGGCGGTCATGGACGCGTTCCTGGCCGGCCTGGAGCAGGCGAAGGCGAACGGCCACGACCTGTCCAAGATCGGCTCGGTGGCGTCGTTCTTCGTCTCCCGGGTGGACAGCGAGGTGGACAAGCGCCTCGACAAGATCGGCAGTGACGAGGCCAAGGCGCTCAAGGGCAAGGCGGCGATCGCCAACGCCCGCCTGGCGTACGAGGCTTATGAGGAGGTCTTCGGGACCGAGCGGTGGACGGCGCTCAAGGAGGCCGGTGCGCACCCGCAGCGGCCGCTGTGGGCGTCCACCTCCACCAAGAACCCCGATTTCCCGGACACCATCTACGTCGAGGAGCTGATCGCGCCCGGCACGGTGAACACCATGCCGGAGTCGGTGATCGTGGCGTTCGCCGACCACGGCACCGTCAAGCCCAACTCCATCACCGACAACTACGCCGACGCCAAGAAGGTCTTCGCCGACCTGGCGGCGGTGGGCATCGACTTCGACGACGTCGTCAAGGTCCTCGAGGAAGAGGGCGTGGAGAAGTTCGACGCCAGCTGGAAAGAGCTGCTGGAGCACGTCGACAAGTCGCTGAAGGCCGGCTCGAGCGTCTGACGAACACCCTGCGGCCTGTCGCGGAACACTCCGCGACAGGCCGCTCCATTCGCGAAAAACTGGCAGGATGGCAACGTGGGTAATCCGCTGCGCACCGCACAGGACCGACGGCTCCCGCGGATTCCGGAGCCCTGTGCTCTGGTGATCTTCGGGGTCACCGGTGACCTGTCCCGAAAGAAGCTCATCCCGGCCGTGTACGACCTGGCCAACCGCGGCCTGCTGCCCCCCGGTTTCGTGGTGGTCGGCTTCGCCCGCGCGGACTGGGGCGACGGCGACTTCGAGTCGCTCGCGTACGCCGCCGCCAAGAAGGGCGCCCGCACCCCGTGGCGGGAGGACGTCTGGCAGCGGCTGTCGAGCCAGTTCCAGTTCGTGCCCGGCTCGTTCGACAACGACGCCGACTTCGACAAACTCGCCGAGACCCTGGACGAGCTCCGGGAGCGCAACGGGATCGTCGGCAACACCGCGTTCTACTTCTCCATCCCGCCGGTCGCCTTCCCGCTGGTGCTCAACCAGCTCAACCGCACCGGCCTGGCCGACAACGCCAAGGCCGGCGGCTGGCGCCGGGTGGTGGTGGAGAAGCCGTTCGGCAACGACCTGCAGACCGCGGTCGCGCTGAACGCGCTGGTCGACGACGTGTTCAACCCCGACGACGTCTACCGGATCGACCACTACCTGGGCAAGGAGACGGTCCAGAACATCCTGGCCCTCCGCTTCGCCAACAGCCTGTTCGAGCCGGTGTGGAACTCGAAGTACGTCGACTCGGTGCAGATCACCATGGCCGAGGACGTCGGCATCGGCACCCGGGCCGCGTTCTACGACGCGTCCGGCGCCGCCCGCGACGTGCTCCAGAACCACCTGCTCCAGCTGCTGGCCCTGGTCGGCATGGAGGAGCCCACCAGCTTCGACCCGAACGAGATCCGCGCCGAGAAACTGAAGGTCCTCAAGGCGATCAGCCTGCCGGCCGACATCTCCGCCGGCTCGGTCCGCGGGCAGTATCTGCCCGGCTGGGTGGCCGGCGAGCGCGCCGTGGGCTATCTGGAGGAGGCGAACATCCCGCCGGACTCCACCACGGAGACCTATGTGGCCGTCCGCCTCGGCATCCAGAACCGCCGGTGGGCCGGGGTGCCGTTCTACGTGCGGGTGGGCAAGCGGATGCCGCGCCGGGTCACCGAGATCGCGATCCTCTTCAAGCAGGCGCCGCACCTGCCGTTCGACCCGGCCGACGTGGAGATGCTGGGCCACAACCAGCTGGTCATCCGGGTCCAGCCGGACGAGGGCGTGGTGCTCAAGTTCGGGTCCAAGGTGCCCGGCACCGCCATGGAGGTCCGCGACATCGCGATGGACTTCCAGTACGGCGAGGCGTTCACCGAGTCGAGCCCGGAGGCGTACGAGCGGCTCGTGCTGGACGTCCTGATCGGCGACCGCACGCTCTTCCCGGACGCCGCCGAGGTGGAGCAGTCGTGGCGCGTCATCGACCCGCTCGAGGCGGCCTGGGCGGGCACCAAGCCGGAGCCGTACCGGTCCGGCGAGTGGGGCCCGCGGGCCTCGGACGAGATGCTGGAACGCGAAGGCCGCGCCTGGAGGCGAGCATGATCGGGCTGTGGGACACCACCGGTAACGAGGTCGTCAAGGCGCTCGCCGCGGAACGCCGCAGCGCCGGCGGCGTGGCCTCCGGCCTGGCGCTCACCCTGATCGCCGTGGTCGAGGAGAAGAAGGTCCGGGAGGCCGAGGCGGCCGCCACCATCGCCGCCGCGGCGCACCCGTGCCGCCTGCTCATCGTGGTCCGCTCCGATCTGGACGGCCGCAGCCGGCTGGACGCGGAGATCGTGGTCGGCGGCCGGCTGGGCCCGGCCGAGGCGGTCGTGATGCGGATGTACGGCCGGCTCGCGCTGCACGCCGAGTCGGTGGTCATCCCGCTGCTCGCCCCGGACGTCCCGGTGGTCACCTGGTGGCACGAGGAGCCGCCGAACATGATCGCCAACGACTTCCTGGGCGTCGTCTCGGAACGCCGGATCACCGACAGCGCGCAGGCGCCCGACCCGGTGGCCGCCCTGCGGCAGCGGGCCGTCGACTACGCGCCCGGCGACACCGACCTCACCTGGACCCGGATCACGCTGTGGCGGACCCTGGTGGCCGGCGCCTTCGACGCCACCGAGGCGAAGGTGACCGGCGCGCGGATCGTGGCGCCGGAGAAGGACCCGACCGCCTGGCTGATGCTCGGCTGGCTGAAGTCCCGGCTCGGCATCGAGCCGGTGCTGGAGCACACCGACCGCGCTCCGCGGATGCACTCGGTCGAGCTCCAGTGCGAGAACGGCGACTGCGTCCGGGTCACCCGCGAGGAGGGCACCGCGCTGTTCAGCCGGACCGGCCAGGAGGACCGCTACATGCCGCTGCCGAAGCGGCCGGTCGGCGACGAGCTGGCCGAGGAGCTGCGCCGGCTGGACGCCGACCAGATCTACGCGGAGGCGCTGGGCGCCATGGCCGGGCTGTCCGGTCTGGATCAGCGCCCGGCCAGCCGGGTGCACGTCTGGAAGGATCCGGCGCTGGCCGCCCGGGCGGCCAGCCCGACCGACGCGATGGCCGGCTGAGCCCCACAACTACAGAGAAGGGCCGTCCGCCGCCGGCGGGCGGCCCTTCACAGCTAATGGAGGAGACGCAGTGAGTGAGACCGTGGTCGTGGTGGTTCCGGACGCCGACATCCTGGCGTCCACGGTGGCGGCACGGCTCGCCATCCGGATCATCGACGCGCAGGCGGTGCACGGGACGGCGAGCGTGGTGCTGACCGGCGGCCGGGTGGCCGCCAAGGTGCTGCGCCAGCTGCGGGACCTGCCGGCCGCCGCCGCGATCGACTGGTCCCGGGTGGACCTGTGGTGGGGCGACGAGCGGTTCCTGCCGGCCGGCGACCCGGACCGCAACGAGACGCAGGCGCGCGAGGCGGTCCTCGACGCCCTGCCGCTGGACCCGGCCCGGGTGCACCCGATGCCGGCCACCGACGGCCCGGACGGCGACGACCCGGACGCGGCCGCCGCGCGCTACGCCGCGGAGCTGACCGCCGGCGGCCGGCCGCCGCGGTTCGACGTGCTGATGCTCGGCGTCGGCGAGGACGGGCACGTGGCGTCGCTCTTCCCGGGGCACCCGGACGCGACGGCCACCGGGACCACGTCCGCGGTCCGCAACAGCCCGAAGCCGCCGCCCACCCGGATCACCCTGACCATGCCGACCATCCAGCTGGCCGAGGAGGTGTGGCTGGTGGCAGCCGGGCCGGACAAGGCCGAGCCGATCGGCACGGTGCTGCGGGGCGGCGATCTGCCGGCCGCGCACGCCAAGGGCGTACGCAAAACGCTCTTTCTTCTTGATGAGGCCGCCGCGAGCAAACGGTGAACGCCGATCCGTAAACTCCGGTAGGTGTCAGCGACAATCCGCGCCTACCGGGCGAGCGATCTCGACGCCATCTACGACATCTGCGTCCGCACCGGCGACGCGGGCCGGGACGCCCGGGGCAAATACAGCTCGGACCGGCTGCTCGGGGACATCTGGGCGGCGCCCTACGTGATCCTGGAGCCGGAGCACGCGCACGTGCTGGACGACGGGACCGGGCGGCCGGCCGGCTACATCATCGGCACCGCGGACACCGCGAAGTTCGTCGCGCGGTACCGCGCCGAGTGGCTGCCGGCCACCGCGGACCGCCTGGTCGACGGTGACCCGCGCGACGAGATCATGCTGGAGCTGCACCGCAACCCGGAGCGGATGCTGCACCCGGAGCTCGCCGATCACCCGGCCCATCTGCACATCGATCTGCTGCCCGAGTGGCAGGGCAGGGGGCAGGGCCGCGCGCTGATGGCGGCGTTCCTGGCCGGGCTGCGCGCGGCCGGCGTGCCCCGGGTGCACCTCGGCATGTCGCCGCAGAACCCCGGGGCCTACGCCTTCTACCACCGCCTCGGCTTTTACGACCTGCCGATCGACGATCCGGGCGCGCTGTACCTGGGCCGGGACACCGGCCCGGTCTGAGTCACTCGCGGCCGCGGCGCTGGCGCACCTTGGCGAGCGCCTCGGCGAGGATCGCGGCCGCGTCCTCCTCGCTGCGGCGCTCCTTCACGTACGCCAGATGCGACTTGTACGGCTCGATCCGCGACCGCCCGGGCGGTCGCTCCTGGTCGAGCCCGGCAGGCTGCCCGCACCGCGGGCAGTCCCAGGTCTCCGGCGCCGCGGCCTCGGCGGCGAACCAGATCAGGCTGTCGTGGCCGGCCGCGCAGAAGTACTTCACCTGCCGGCGGGGAGCGGGTTCGGTGCGCTCGTCGGGGCGCATCGGGCTGGACCCGACGCGACTGCCGCGGATAGCGCTGCCACTGGACACGGATGTCACTCCTGTCAAAGCTGGCGGAAGGTCGACCTTGCCAAAAGATCAAAACGGGCTTAAAAGCCAAAAGCCGCACGGCCGGTGATAACCGGCCGCGCGGCAGATTGTACGACGCTACTCGCGGGTCAGGAAGAAGACACCGTGACTTTGAGCCAGAAGCCAAGCCCGACAATGCAGGCGAACCACACGATGCCCACGAGCAGCGTGTAGCGGTCCAGGTTCTTCTCCGCCACCGATGAACCGGCCAGGCTGGAGGTCACGCCGCCGCCGAACATGCTGGACATGCCGCCGCCCTTGCCGCGGTGGAGCAGGATCAGCAGGGTCAGCAGGATGCTCGTGATGATCAGCAACGCGATCAACGTGTAAGCGAATCCGATCGGCATGGTCGGGGTCATTCCTCTCGAAGGGCACAGCAGCGGTCCCACAATAGCGGGTGCCCGGCCGTTTACCACGGCCGGGCACGCGCTTGAAACAATCAGCGAGCGACGTGCTCCGGGAAACGCACGATGGCGGCGAAGCCCTCGGCGTCCAGAGCCGCACCGCCGACCAGGGCCCCGTCCACGTCGGGCTGGGCCATGATCTGCGCGATGTTGTTCGCCTTGACCGATCCGCCGTACTGGATGCGGACGGCCTCGGCGACCTCGCTGCCGTACTTCTCGGCCAGGCGGGCACGGATCGCTCCGCAGACCTCCTGGGCGTCGTCCGGCGTCGCGGTCTTGCCGGTCCCGATCGCCCAGACCGGCTCGTACGCGATCACGATCTGCTTGACCTGCTCGGTCTTGAGGTCCTCGAGCCCACCGTCGACCTGGGCGAGCACGTGCTCGACCTGGTTGCCGGCCTCGCGGATCTCCAGGCCCTCGCCGACGCAGAAGATCGGGGTCAGGCCGGCCGTGAAGGCCGCCTTGATCTTCGCGTTGACCAGCGCGTCGCTCTCGTTGTGGTACTCACGGCGCTCGGAGTGCCCGATCACCACGTAGGTGCAGCCGAGTTTCGCCAGCATCGAGCCGGCGATCTCGCCGGTGTACGCGCCGGCCGCGTGCTGCGAGACGTCCTGGGCGCCGTAACCGATGTTGAGCTTGTCGCCCTCGATCGCGGTCTGCACGGTGCGCAGGGCGGTGAACGGCGGCAGCACGACGGTCTCGACCGCCTCCAGCTGCGCGGCGTTCAGGCTCGCCGCCAGCTTCTGGACCAGAAGATTCGCCTCGAAGTGGTTGAGGTTCATCTTCCAGTTGCCGGCGATGATCGGCTTGCGGGTCACGTCACCCATCACTTCTCCAGAGCGGCGACGCCCGGCAGCGTCTTGCCTTCGAGGTACTCCAGGGACGCGCCCCCACCGGTGGAGATGTGGCCGAACGCGGACTCGTCCAGGCCGAGCGTGCGGACCGCGGCGGCCGAGTCGCCGCCGCCGACGACCGAGAAGCCGTCGATCTTGGTGATCGCCTCGGCGACGCCACGGGTGCCGGCGGCGAACGGGGCGAGCTCGAAGACGCCCATCGGGCCGTTCCAGAACACGGTCTTCGCACCGGCGATCGCCGACGCGAACAGCTCCGTCGACTTGGGGCCGATGTCGAGGCCGAGCCGGTCAGCCGGAATTTCGGAAATGTCCGAAATATCGTGATCGGCCTCGGCGGAGAACTCCGTCGCCGCGACCACGTCGACCGGAAGGACGAGCCGGTCGCCGGCCTCCGCGAGAAGCTGACGGCAGGTCGCCACCATCTCCTCCTCGAGGAGAGACTTACCCACCTCGTGACCCTGCGCCTTGAGGAACGTGAAGCACATCCCGCCACCGACGAGAAGCTTGTCCACCTTCGGCAGCAGCGCCTGGATCACGGCGAGCTTGTCGGAGACCTTGGAGCCGCCGAGAACGACGACGTACGGCTTCTCCGGGGTCTCGGAGACCTTGCGAAGGACCTCGACCTCCTTGACGACCAGCCCACCCGCGTAGTGCGGGAGGCGAGCCGGCACGTCGTACACCGAGGCGTGCTTGCGGTGCACCGCACCGAAAGCGTCATCGACGTAGAAGTCCGCGAATTTCGCCAGTTCGTCGGCGAAAGCGCCACGAACCGCGTCGTCCTTCGAGGTCTCCCCCTCGTTGAACCGCAGGTTCTCCAGCAGCAGAACCTGGCCGTCCTCCAGGGACGAGACCGCGGCCGCGGCAGACTCCCCGACGGTGTCGGTCGCGAAGACGACCGGCGAGCCGAGCAACTCCCCCAGTCGCGTGGCGACCGGCGACAGGGAGAACTTGGGGTCCGGCGCGCCCTTCGGCCGCCCGAGGTGGGACGCCACGATCACGCGGGCGCCCGCGTCCCGCAGCGCGATCAGCGTCGGCAGCACCGCGCGGGCGCGGCCGTCGTCGCTGATGACACCCGGGTTTGCTTTGTCGAACGGGACGTTCAGGTCGGCGCGCACGAACACGCGCCGACCCGAGACACCCTCGCCGAGCAGGTCGTCGAGAGTCTTCATGATGAAGATCAGGCCCCGACGAGCTGGACCAGGTTGACGAGGCGGTTCGAGTAGCCCCACTCGTTGTCGTACCAGCCGACGACCTTGACCTGGTTGCCGCCGATGACCTTGGTCAGGCCGGCGTCGAAGATGCAGGAGGCCGGGTCGGTGACGATGTCGGCCGACACGATCGGGTCCTCGGTGTAGACCAGGATGCCCTTGAGCGGGCCCTCGGCCGCGGCCTTGATCGCGGCGTTGACCTCGTCGACCGTGGTGTCACGGGCGGCGGTGAAGGTCAGGTCGGTGGCCGAGCCGGTGGGGATCGGCACCCGCAGCGCGAAGCCGTCCAGCTTGCCCTTCAGCTCCGGCAGCACCAGGCTGACGGCCTTCGCGGCGCCGGTCGAGGTCGGCACGATGTTCAGCGCGGCGGCGCGGGCACGGCGCAGGTCGCTGTGCGGGCCGTCCTGCAGGTTCTGGTCCTGGGTGTACGCGTGGATCGTGGTCATCAGACCCTTTTCGATCCCGATCGTGTCGTTCAGGACCTTCGCCATCGGGGCGAGGCAGTTGGTGGTGCAGGACGCGTTCGAGATCACCGTGTGCTTGGCGGCGTCGTAGAGGTTGTCGTTGACACCCACCACGATGGTGATGTCCTCGTTCTTCGCCGGGGCGGAGATGATGACCTTCTTGGCGCCCTGGTTGACGTGCGCCTTGGCCTTGGTGGCGTCGGTGAAGAAGCCGGTCGACTCGATGACGACGTCGGCGCCCAGGTCGCCCCACGGCAGGTTGTTCGGGTCGCGCTCGGCGAACGCCTTGAAGGTCTTGCCCGCGACGGTGATCTCGTCGGCGGTGGCCTTCACCTCGTGCGGCAGACGGCCCAGGATGCTGTCGTACTTCAGCAGGTGGGCAAGAGTGGCGTTGTCGGTCAGGTCGTTCACACCGACGATCTCGATGTCGGCCCCGGACGCCAGAACCGCCCGGAAGAAGTTACGACCGATACGGCCGAAGCCGTTGATGCCAACCCGGATGGTCACAGGTGGTCTCCTCGTTTCGGTCCGCCGGATTATGCGACCGGCGGAGGGTCTCGTGCCGGCCGGTGCAAGGCAGGCACTAGGGGCGTCCGGCCGCCGCGCCCGAAGGAGCGAGGTCGCCGCAGCAGAGACACATTGGCGGCGTCACAGCGGGGTTCGGCCGAACTGCCGGCACCGTCGCCGTCACCAGTGACCCTAGCCGAGACCCACCGCCACGACCGCAGCGGGGCGCGACCTGAACGTTACCTAATCCGGATCACCGCGAGCGCGACCGCGGCGCCGGGCCACGGCCGCGACTCACGGCATGCCACACAAGATCAAAAGCCGTTTACGGTACGGCCGGAGCGCGCCGGCCAGCCGGTGAGCCAGATCACCTCAACGGGTGACTAACAAGCCATCATCTCGGGGGTGACGGCCGCCTCCGTGTCGGGGATGCCGAGGTCCCGGGCGCGCTTGTCGGCCAGCGCCAGCAGCCGCCGGATCCGCCCCGCGATCGCGTCCTTGGTCAGCGGCGGGTCGGCCAGCGCCCCCAGCTCCTCCAGCGACGCCTGCCGGTGCTCCAGCCGCAGCTGCCCGGCCGAGGTCAGATGGTTCGGCGCGTCCTCGGAGAGGATCTCCAGTGCCCGGGTGACCCGGGCCGCCGCCGCCACCGCGGCCCGCGCCGAGCGCCGCAGGTTCGCGTCGTCGAAGTTCGCCAGGCGGTTGGCGGTGGCCCGCACCTCGCGGCGCACCCGCCGCTCCTCCCAGGCCAGCACGCTGGAGTGCGCACCGATCCGGGTGAGCAGCGCGGCGATCGCGTCACCGTCCTTGATCACCACCCGGTCCACGCCGCGCACCTCGCGCTCCTTGGCGGTGATCCCGATCCGGCGGGCCGCGCCGCGCAGCGCGAGCGCCGCCTCCGGCCCCGGGCAGGTGATCTCCAGCGCGCTGGAGCGGCCCGGCTCGGTGAGCGAGCCGTGCGCCATGAACGCGCCCCGCCACGCGGCGACCGCGCAGCACACGTTGGCCGAGACCACGTGCGGCGGCAGGCCACGGACCGGGCGCCCCCGGACGTCGAGCAGGCCGGTCTGCCGGGCGAGCGCCTCGCCGTCCTTGACGATCCGGACGATGTAGTGGCTGCCCTTGCGCAGGCCACCGGAGGCGAGCACGTGCACCTCGCTGGGGTACCCGTACACGTCGGCGATCTCCCGGCGCAGGCGCCGGGCGACCGCGCCGGTGTCCAGCTCGGCCTCCACGACGACCCGGCCGGAGACGATGTGCAACCCGCCGGCGAACCGGAGCAGGGAGGCCATCTCCGCCCGGCGACAGCAGGGCTTGGGCACGTCGACCCGGCTCAGCTCGTCCTTGACCGCTGCCGTCATCGCCATCGTGTTGTCACCTCATGCGCCGGATCTGGACATTGTGTGCCGCACTACGCCAGTAATTAACGAGCGGCGCCCAATACTGGCACCAGTGCAACACCCAGTGCCTCAGGATCATGCCGTGGGCTCCCGTCCGCAACGGCGACGGGTGCCAGCACCAGCTCGGCTCCCATCCGCTGAGCGGCGACGCGTACCGGTTCGGGTTCGCCTGCCCATTTCTCGTCGGCCAGCACCGTGTCGACCCGCAGCGACGGCAGGTAACCGTGCAGCGTGCCGAGGTGACCGGCCGCGGAGAGACCGTGCGTCTCCTTGTCGGTGCCCAGGTTCAGGGTGACCAGCCGGCGGGCCGGGCTCGCCACGATCGCCCGGGCCAGGCCGGGCACCAGCAGGTGCGGCAGCACGCTGGTGTACCAGCTGCCCGGCCCGAAGATCAGCCAGTCGGCCGCGCCGACCGCCTCCACGGCCTGCGGGCAGGCCGGCGGGTCGGCCGGCTCCAGCCGCACCGCCTCCACCCGGCCGTCGACGACCG
This sequence comes from Actinoplanes ianthinogenes, assembly GCF_018324205.1. NCBI lineage: Bacteria > Bacillati > Actinomycetota > Actinomycetes > Micromonosporales > Micromonosporaceae > Actinoplanes > Actinoplanes ianthinogenes. The sequence continues at coordinate 6,742,301 of NZ_AP023356.1, read as the reverse complement.
CCACCGAGTGCTGGCCGCGGATGGTCGAGCGCCGGCCGGCCCCGTCGATGACGTCCGCCTCGATGCCGACCGCGTGCAGCGCCATCGGCAGCACCCGGCCGCGCGCGCCGACCATCGCGGCCGCGTGGTCCAGGGCCCGCACCGGGTCGCCGAGCATCTCCATCAGCCCGAGCAGCAGCAGGTTGCCGACCGCGTGCCCGGCCAGGGTGTCCTTGCTGCGGTCGGCGCGGCGCTCGATCCGCGGGCCGCGCAGCACCGGCGGCGGCGCGGCGCCGTCGGGCGGGGACATCGCCACGAACCGGTGCTGCATCAGGGTGGCCGTGAGCTGCGCGTGCGGGTGATCGTCGGCCAGCGCGGCGAGCGCCTGGCGCAGGTCGCCCGGGGGCAGCAGCGCGTCCCGCTCGACCCGCAGCCGGCCGCTGGAGCCACCGTCGTCGCCGACCGTGACGATCGCGGTGATGTCCAGCGGCAGCTCTCTCGCCGCGTGCCGCAGCGCCCGCAGCGAGGCGCTCAGCCCGTGGCCACCGCCGAACGCCACCACCCGGATCGGCCGGGCCGGGGCCGTCACTCGCGCCCCAGGTCGCGGTGCGAGGCGTGCGCCGAGAGGCGCATGGCGCTCAGCCGCGAAGTCAACTCCTCGGTTATCGCCACGCTCCGGTGTTTCCCACCGGTGCACCCGATCGCGACCGTCAGATAGCGCTTGCCCTCCCGCTCGAAGCCCGGCGCGGTGGCCGCGATCAGGCCGGCGTAGGTCGCCACGAAGTCGGTGGCGCCCTCCTGGCCCAGCACGTAACTGCTCACGCCCTCCTCCAGGCCGGTGTGCTCGCGCAGCTCCGGGACCCAGAACGGGTTCGGCAGGAAGCGGGCGTCGAGCACGTAGTCGGCGTCCGGGGGCAGGCCGTACTTGAAGCCGAAGGAGAGCACGGTGATCCGCAGTTTGCGGGCGTCCTCCCCGCCGAACAGCTCCTCCACCCGGCGGCGCAGCTGATTCACGTTCAGGTGGCTGGTGTCGATGATCACGTCGGCCTGCTCGCGGGCCTCCTCGAGCAGCTTGCGCTCGGCGGCGATCCCGTCGGCCAGCCGGCCGTCGCCCTGGAGCGGGTGCGAGCGGCGGACCGACTCGAAGCGCCGGATCAGCACCTCGTCGTCGGCGTCCACGAAGACCACGCGCGGCGAGAAGCCGCGCTCCTTGAGGGCGCGCACCGCACCGGCCAGGTCGGTGGAGAACGCGCGGCTGCGCACGTCCAGCACCATCGCGGTCCGCCGGGCCGCGCCGCCGGCCGCGAAGGCCAGCTCGGCCATCTCCAGCATCAGCGCCTGGGGCAGATTGTCGACCACGTAGAACCCGACGTTCTCCAGGGCCCGGGCCACCGTGCTGCGGCCACCACCGGACAGCCCGGTGACCACCACCAGATCGGTACCGGCCTCGTCCGGGTCGACCACGTCGTCGGTGCCGAACTCGGGCATCGCTTCCGTCACGCACGCCTCCCGCGTCGCTTCGCCCGCACCTCGCGAACGGACACAACATGGTAGTCCGATGAGTACCCGGACAGCCGCCGGACAGGGTGTCCGGCGGAGTTCACCCCTTCTCCGGAGTCGCCTCGCCGTTCAGCGCGGCCAGCACCGCCTCGGCGGTCCGACGGCCGATCCCCGGCACCTCGATGATCTCCTCCGGGGTGGCCGCGGCGAGCCGCTTCACCGATCCGAAGTGCCGCATCAGCGCCTTGCGCCGGGTCTCCCCCAGCCCGGCGACGGTATCCAGGGCGGACTCGGTCATCCGTTTCGACCGCCGCTGCCGGTGGAACGTGATGGCGAACCGGTGTGCCTCGTCCCGCACGCGTTGCAGCAGGTAGAGCGACTCCGACGTGCGCGGCAGGATGACCGGGAAGTCGTCGCCGGGCAGCCACACCTCCTCCAGCCGCTTCGCCAGGCCGCACAGCGCCACATCCGTGATGCCCATGTCGGCGAGCACCGTGGCGACCGCGTTCACCTGCGGCTGACCACCGTCGACGACGATCAGCTGAGGTGGGTACGCGAACCGCCGCGGCTTGCCGGTCAGAGGATCGATCCCGGGCAGCTCCGCTGTCTCCAGCTCGCCGGTCGCCTCACCGGTCTCCTCCGCGGTGGGCTCCGGCTGGTCCCGCGGCGCGTCCGCGCCCGCCTGCGCCTTGTAGCGGGCGAACCGCCGTCGCATCACCTCGCTCATCGCGGCAAGGTCGTCCAGTCCGCTGCCGTCCGCGTTGCCCCGCACGGCGAACCGCCGATACTCCGACTTGCGGGCCAGGCCGTCCTCGAACACCACCATCGAGGCGACCACGTCGGTGCCCTGGATGTGCGAGACGTCATAACACTCGATGCGCAGGGGCGCCGACTCCAGCCCGAGCGCCTCGGCGATCTCCTCCAGCGCCTTGTTCCGGATGGTGAGGTCACCGGCCCGGCTCAGCTTGTGCCGCTGCAGGGCCTGACCGGCGTTCCGCGCGACCGTCTCCATCAGGCCGACCTTGTCGCCGCGCTGCGGCACGCGGAGGCTGACCCGGCTGCCCCGCCGCTGGGAGAGCCAGTCGGCGAGCGCGTCGGCGTCGTCCGGCAGGGCCGGCACCAGCAGCTCGCGGGGGACGTCGGTCTCGCCGGCCGACTCGCCGTACATCTGCGTGCAGAAGTGGTGGACCAGGTCGCCGGTGGAGAGATCCTCCACCTTCTCCACCACCCAGCCGCGCTGGCCGCGGACCCGGCCGTCGCGGACGTGGAAGACCTGGACGGCGGCCTCAAGCGGGTCCTCGGCGAAGGCGACCACGTCGGCGTCGGTGCCGTCGCCGAGCACGACGGTCTGTTTCTCCATGGCCCGGCGCAGCGCCGCGATGTCGTCACGCAGCCGGGCCGCGCGCTCGAACTCCAGCTCCTCGGAGGCGGCCAGCATGTCGCGCTCCAGCCGTTTCACGAACGCGTCGGTGCGGCCGGCCATGAAGTCGCAGAAGTCGTCGACGATCGCCCGGTGCTGCTCGGCGCTGACCTGGCCGGTGCACGGGGCGGAGCACTTGCCGATGTAGCCCAGCAGGCAGGGGCGGCCGATCTGGCCGGCCCGCTTGAAGACGCCGGTCGAGCAGGTCCGCGCCGGGAAGACCCGGAGCAGCAGGTCGAGGGTCTCGCGGATGGCCCAGGCGTGCGAGTAGGGACCGAAGTAGCGGACGCCCTTGCGCTTGGCGCCGCGCATCACCTGGAGGCGGGGGAACTCCTCGTTCAGCGTGACGGCGAGGAACGGATACGACTTGTCGTCCCGATACTTCACGTTGAAGCGGGGGTCGAACTCCTTGATCCAGGAGAACTCCAGCTGGAGCGCCTCGACCTCGGTGCCGACCGTCACCCAGTCGACCGAGCCGGCCGTGGTGACCATCTGCTGGGTGCGCGGGTGCAGCGACCAGGTGTCGGCGAAGTAGGAATTCAGCCGGTTACGCAGGCTCTTGGCCTTGCCGACATAGATCACCCGGCCGGCCGGATCGCGGAAGCGGTAGACGCCCGGAGCGTCGGGAATGGTACCGGGCGCCGGACGATAAGTGGACGGGTCTGGCACAACCACAACACTAGTGCGTGGGACTGACAGAATTGCCCGACCGGAGGTCCGGTGCCGCCGCCACGGCGCCGGATCTCCGGCCTGTGCGCGCGAGCGCGACGGACGAGCGCTCAGGCCGCGACGATGTTGTCGCCGTCGACCTTGACCTTGGTCTCCGGCAGCGGCTTCGGCGCCGGGCCGCCCTGCACCGAGCCGTCCTCGATGGAGAACTTGGCGCCGTGGCACGGGCAGTTGATGGTGCCGTCCTTCACCGTGCTGACCTCGCAGCCCTGGTGGGTGCAGATCTTGCTGAACGCCTTGAAGGTGCCCTGCTTGGGCTGCGTGATGACGTAGTCGCCGGCGATGATGCCACCGCCCGAGGGCACGTCGGCGACCAGCGCGAGGGATGCTCCGGCCGCACCGCCGCCGCTCTTGCCGCCGCCACCGGTGCTGCCGGCCGCCGCGCCCTCGCTGCCGGCCGGGGCCGGGTCCTTGGCGAAGTCGGAGCCGTTCGGGTGCGTGCCGCTGGTGGCGGTGCCGCAGGCGGTCAGGACCGCGGCGGCGCCGAGGCCACCGGCGCCCAGCAGGACGACGCGGCGGGTGGATGTCGTGCCCGCCTCCTCGGTCCGGTTGTCGGCGCCGGTTCCCGTCTGCACGTCAGTCATGTATCGCCCTCCAGTACCTGGTCCGCGCCCGAAGTCACGCGGAGTCGCCCGTGAGTACGCGGCTGCCACCGCGATCGGTTCATGCGTGCGGCGAGATTAACCACCTCGAGCGGTGGCGTCTTCCCCCGTTTCGTGCGCATTCGCACGACCGTTTGCTGGGCTCGACCCTAGGAGATCGAGGCGGCGGCGTCGTTATGAGTCACCTAAGAAATTTCTAAAATCAAATTTCCCGAGGTGGCGCAGTACGGCCGCTCGACTTGAAGACACCACCGGCGGGCGGTCCGGTTCCCCCCGCCGAGCAGCGGCGGCCGCCTCCCGGCGGGAGACGGCCGCTCATCGCGTACGGAAAAGGGGTTCAGACCGCGGCCTTGGCCCGCGACCTGGTGGCGCGGGTCTTCGTCGCGGTGGCCTTCTCCCCGTTGGCCTTGGCGGCCCGGGCGGTCGCGGCCGGCGACCCGGCGGCCTCCCCGGTCAGCCCGAGCATGTGCCGCAGGAACTGTCCGGTGTGGCTCTCCGGCACCTCGGCCAGCTCCTCCGGCGTGCCGGCGGCCAGCACCAGACCGCCCTTGTGCCCGCCCTCCGGGCCCATGTCGATCAGCCAGTCGGCCGTCTTGATCACGTCGAGGTTGTGCTCGATCGTGATCACCGTGTTGCCCTTGTCGACCAGGCCGTTGAGCACGATCAGCAGCTTGCGGATGTCCTCGAAGTGCAGGCCGGTGGTCGGCTCGTCGAGCACGTAGACGGTCCGGCCGGTGGAGCGTTTCTGAAGCTCGGAGGCGAGCTTGACGCGCTGCGCCTCACCGCCGGAGAGGGTGGTGGCGGGCTGGCCGAGCCGCACGTAGCCCAGGCCGACGTCGACCAGGGTGCGCAGGTGCCGGTGGATGGCCGGCAACGCCTCGAAGAAGCTCGCGGCCTCCTCGATCGGCATGTTCAGCACCTCGGAGATGGTCTTGCCCTTGTAGTGCACCTCCAGGGTCTCCCGGTTGTACCGGGCGCCCTTGCACACCTCGCACGGGACGTAGACGTCCGGCAGGAAGTTCATCTCGATCTTGATGGTGCCGTCGCCGGAGCAGTTCTCGCAGCGGCCGCCCTTGACGTTGAACGAGAACCGGCCGGGGCCGTAGCCGCGCACCTTGGCCTCGGCGGTCTCCGCGAACAGCTTGCGGACGTGGTCGAAGACGCCGGTGTAGGTCGCCGGGTTCGACCGCGGGGTACGCCCGATCGGCGACTGGTCGACGCCGACGACCTTGTCCACCTGCTCCAGGCCGGTGACCCTGGTGTGCCGGCCGGGCACCTGCCGGGCGCCGTTGATCTGGTTCGCCATCACGGTGTGCAGGATGTCGTTGACCAGGGTCGACTTGCCCGAGCCGCTGACCCCGGTGACCGCGATGAACTGGCCGAGCGGGAACGGGACGGTCAGATTCCGCAGGTTGTGCTCGCGGGCGCCGTGCACGACCACCTCGCGTCCGGCGGTCTGCGGCCGGCGGGTCCGCGGGACCGGGATCACCTTGCGGCCGGAGAGGTACGCCCCGGTCGGCGACTTCTCGTTCGCCAGCAGGCCCTCGACGGTGCCGCTGTGCACGATCTCGCCGCCGTGCTCGCCGGCGCCCGGGCCGATGTCGACGATCCAGTCCGCGGTGCGGATGGTGTCCTCGTCGTGCTCGACCACGATCAGCGTGTTGCCCAGGTTCCGCAGGCGGACCAGGGTCTCGATCAGCCGGTGGTTGTCCCGCTGGTGCAGGCCGATGGACGGCTCGTCCAGCACGTAGAGCACGCCGACCAGGCCGGAGCCGATCTGGGTGGCGAGCCGGATGCGCTGCGCCTCGCCGCCGGACAGGGTGCCGGCGCCGCGGTCCAGGGAGAGATAGTCCAGACCGACGTCGACAAGGAAGCGGAGCCGGGCGTTGATCTCCTTGAGCACCCGCTCGGCGATCATCTTCTGCCGGTCGTCGAGCTCGATGGTCGCGAGCAGCTCGGCGCACTCGCCGACGGAGAGGTTGCACACCTCGGCGATGCTCTTGCCGGCCACCGTGACGGCGAGCACCTCGGGCTTGAGCCGGGCGCCGCCGCAGACCGAGCAGGGGACGTCGCGCATGTACCCCTCATACTTGTCGCGCGACCAGTCGCTCTCGGTGTCGTTGTGCCGCCGCTCGATCCACTGCACCACGCCCTCGAAGGCGGTGTAGTAGGAGCGCTCCCGGCCGTACTTGTTCCGATACCGCACGTGCACCTGGTCCTCGGCGCCGTACAGGATCGTCTTCTGCACGGCGCTGGGCAGCGCGCGCCACGGCGTGTCCAGCTTGAAGCCCTCGGCCTGGGCGAGCGCCTCCAGCAGGCGCAGGAAGTACTCCAGGGTGGTGCCGCCGGCCCACGGCTGGATCGCGCCCTCGAGGAGGCTCTTCTCCTCGTCCGGGATGATCAGCTCGGGGTCGACCTCCTTTTTCGTGCCGAGGCCGGTGCACTCCGGGCAGGCGCCGTAGGGCGCGTTGAAGGAGAAGACCCGCGGCTCCAGGTCCTCGATCGCCAGCGGGTGATCGTTCGGACAGGCGAGGTGCTCGGAGAAGCGCCGCTCCCGGCCCGGGTCGTCCTCCGGCAGGTCGACGAAGTCGAGCAGGACGATGCCACCGGCCAGGCCGAGCGTGGCCTCCACCGAGTCGGTGAGGCGCTGCTTGCTGCTCGCCTTGACGCTGAGGCGGTCGACCACCACCTCGATGGTGTGCTTCTCCTGCTTCTTCAGCTTGGGCGGCTCGGTGAGCGGGTAGACCACGCCGTCGACGCGGGCCCGGGCGTAGCCCTTGGCCTGGAGCTCGGCGAACAGGTCGACATACTCCCCCTTGCGGCCGCGGACCACCGGGGCGAGGACCATGAATCGGGTGCCCTCGGGCATCGCGAGGACCCGGTCGACGATCTGCTGCGGCGACTGCTTGCTGATCTGCTCGCCACAGACCGGGCAGTGCGGGATGCCGGTGCGGGCGAACAGGAGCCGCAGGTAGTCGTAGACCTCGGTGATGGTGCCGACGGTCGAGCGCGGGTTCCGGTTCGTCGATTTCTGGTCGATCGAGACGGCCGGGGAGAGACCCTCGATGAAGTCGACGTCCGGCTTGTCCATCTGACCGAGGAACTGCCGCGCGTACGACGAGAGTGACTCCACATATCGCCGCTGCCCCTCGGCGAAGATCGTGTCGAAGGCGAGGCTGGACTTGCCCGAACCGGACAGACCGGTGAAGACGATCATGGCGTCGCGGGGCAGGTCGAGGTTGACGTCGCGCAGGTTGTGCTCGCGAGCGCCACGAATAGTCAGTCGGTCGGCCACTACTAGCCTCTCCGTACAGGTGTTTGAAAGACGGCGAACACTCTAGCGACGGGGTATGACAATTTCCGTCGACACAGGTGCAGCGCCGCTCACATGACGGACATTCCCGCAAAGCGGACGCCCGAACGTCACTCGGGCGAGGGACCCCCCAGCCTATCCGGCCCGCTCCCCACCGGACCGCCCCCACGCACCGGGTCCGCTCCCCGCCAACCCCCGGCTTCCGGTACGCCCGGAGCCCGCCCGCCTCGTTACCCGACGCCCACCAGGGCGCGTACGTCCCAGATCTCCACGCCGCCGACCAGCTGCGGCTTCCCGAGGGCGTCGGTCAGCGTCGCCCGCAGCGCCGCCACGTTCGGCGCCTGTGGGATCAGCACGACCACCGCCGCCCGCCAATAGACCAGGTCGGCGCGGATCTGTTCGCGCTCCCCCTCGCTGATGACCGGGCGGATCCCGGTGGCCTGCACCATGGCGAGCAGCTCGGACGTCGGCCGGACCGGCGCCCGCCACGACCCGGTGCGGTCGTCGGGCGGGTTGGCCGGGCCCATGAAGTAGCCGCGCGGCACTGCGAAGTCCAGGTTCTCCAGGGTGGCCCAGCGCTGCGCGGTCCGCCCGGTCGTCACCTCCGGCAGCGGCACCGGCACCAGGGTCCGGCCCTCCGGCACGTACTGCTTCCAGGTGCCCGCGGTCAGGAACTCGGGCAGCGGGTCGCCCTGGACCACCGGCGCCGGGGTCGGGAAGAGCGGGACCAGCGCCAGCGTCATGCCGGCCCAGAACCGGCGGCGGCGCACCGGCGAGTAGTCGTCGATCTTGTCGGCGGCCAGCGCGAGCAGGATCCCGGCGATGGTGGCCGGCACCATGGCGAACCGGCTGACGCTCACCAGGTCGATCACCGGCACGTGGCTGATCAGGCCGAACGGGAGCGGGATCGCGGTCCTGACCCCGGCGACCTGCAGGCGCGGGCCCATCGAGGCGAGCAGCAGGACCAGCCCGGCGATCGCCGCGGACCGGGCCGCCGCGTTCTGCCACAGCATCCGCAGCGACACGATGATCATCAGCAGGCCGATCGGGCCGAAGAACGTGTTGTCCTCGGTGGCGCTCACGCTCAGCCGCTCGGTCACCGCGTCGATCCCGGCCACCGACTGCCGCGGGTAGGCGCCCAGCGCCAGCAGGTCGGTGACGAACTCGGTCGGCGCGAACGGCTGCCCGTGATAGTTGCCCGGGCCGAAGAACTGGTACCACAACGGGTATCCGGCCAGCGCCAGCGTGGTCCCGGCGGCCACCCCGAGCCCGGCCAGGAACCGCCGCGCCGTCGCCCGTGCCTCGGCCGGCCGCATGATCGCGTAGGAGAGCACGAAGACGCCCAGCGTGAGCGCCGTGAAGAGCAGCGTCTCCTCGTTGATGAAGATCTGGAGCAGGATCAGCAGACCCAGCGTGATCCCGCCGCGCACCGCCCGGCCCGGCTCGCGCAGCCGCAGCACCTGCCAGACGATGAACGGCACCAGGTACTGGTTGACGAAGTTCAGATGCCCGTTGGCGTGCGAGATCATCGTCGGCCCGAAACCGCACCAGAGCGCCCCGATCAGCGCCGCGCGGCGGCTGCGCACCAGGTGCCGGGCGAACAGCCAGTACCAGGCCGCCGCGGTGCCGGCCAGGCCGAAGGTGAGGATGATCGCGACCGAGACGCCGCCGCCCAGGAAGTGGGTGACCGGGGCGAGCGGCAGGCTCAGCGCCAGGATCGCGGTGTTCGCCATCATGTTGACGCCGACCGGCGCGTTGAAGTGTGACTCGAAGAACGGCGGCGCCCCGTCGAAGATCACCCGCTCGCCGTGCGCCAGCATGAACAGGAAGATCCCGTGGTCGTCGTCGTTCCCGTCGAGCACCCGCCCGTTCGGGTCGACCCACAGCCGGATCATCACCAGGACGGCCAGCGCCACGAATCCCAGCAGCGCCCAGAGATCGCTCCGCCGCCACCCGCCGAACCCCGTCCGGACCGTGGCGGGGACCGCCTCGTCCCGCTCCTCGAGCATCTCTTCCGCCGCACGCACCGTCCGGATTCTGCCAGAGTCACCTGAACCCCGGCGCAGACCCGGGCAGTCGGCCCCCCACGGTGTGAGGTGCGCTTACGCGCCGCTCGCCGGATCGAGGACCCGATTTCGGTACGGCCGCGGCACCCGTGCCTCGCCACGGCGCGCGACGATGCCCGGGCTACGGACGGGTGCTCCAGGCGTACCGAAATCGGATCTGACCGGAACCACCCGCGGTCAGTGATGACGCCGGCGTGGGGCCGTCGCCAGACGGACCGAGCGGCGCCTGCTCTCCACCGCGACCTCCCGGTGCAGCTTGCGCCAGCTGGCCAGGCGGCGCGGCGGCAGCGTGCCGTCGACGAGCGCGGCCTGCACCGCGCAGCCCGGCTCGGCGTCGTGCCCGCAGTCGTCGAAGCGGCACTGCCCGGCCAGCTCGGCGACGTCGGCGAACGCCCGGTCCAGGCCGGACTCGGTGTCGAGCAGGCCGACACCCCGGATGCCCGGGGTGTCGATCACCGCGCCGCCGCCCGGAAGCGGGACGAGATTCCGGTACGCCGTGGTGTGCCGGCCCTTGCCGTCGGCGTCGCGGATCGCCTGCACCGGCATGACCGCGGTGCCCGCGAGCGCGTTGGCCAGCGTCGACTTGCCGGCCCCGGACCGGCCGAGCAGGGCCAGCGTGCGGCCCGGGGTGACGAACTCGCGAAGCCGGTCGAGGCCCCGGCCGCGTTGCACGCTGACCGGGATGACCGGCACGCCCGGGGCCAGCTCGGCGAGCTGCCGGGCCACCGCCTCCGGCGCCGCGGTGGTGTCGCTCTTGGTGAGCACCAGCAGCGGGTCGGCGCCGGACTCCCAGGCCAGGGCGAGCAGGCGCTCCACCCGGGCGTCGCTGGGCTCGGGGAAGATCGGCTCGACCACCGCGACGGTGTCCATGTTGGCGGCGAGCACCTGCCCGGACGCGTCCTTGCCGGCGGTGCGCCGGATCAGGGTGGTGCGGCGGGGCAGGACCAGTTCGAGAGTGACCCGGCGGTCGGGCCAGGTGCGCAGCACGACCCAGTCGCCGGCACAGGGCAGCAGGGCGGGGTCGCGGGCGGCCTCCAGCAGCGCGTTCCCACCCAGGCCGGCGCGGGTCACGCCGCCGGCGGTGAGGACGGTGCTGATCCCGCGGTCGGCGCGGAGCACCCGGCCGGGGACGGTGTCGGAACGGTCGTAGCGACGGAACGAGGATGCGAAGGTCTCGTCCCAGCCGAGCTGGGACAGGTCGAACGACGACATGGGAACCCTTTACGGTCGAGTAGGGGCGAAGGCCCCCGGGTGAAGGGACGCGAAAACGACGAACGACACGTGCCTCACCTCCTCCGCGGGTTCTTTCCAGCGGCGCGTCTCGGGATCGACCGTACGGTCACGGTCAGCGCGGCGAAAGTGAATTCCGCCGGCCTGTGGACAAGGCCCGGGACGCTAATGTCATTCCCGTGACGATCGACCCGCTGGTCCTGATGACCGACGTGGAGCAGGCCACCGAGACGCTGCTGCGGACCGTCGGGGGTTTCGACGACCCGGTGATCGGTGAGCCGTCCGCGCTGCCCGGCTGGACCGTCGGGCACGTGCTCACCCACCTGGCCCGCAACGCCGACGCCCTGACGAACCTGTTGACCTGGGCGCGGACCGGGGTCGAGACTCCGGCGTACCCGTCCCGCGAGGCCCGGGACGCGGCGATCGAGGCCGGCGCCGGGCGGCCCCTGGCCGAGCAGCTCGCCGACCTCCGGGCCGCGCACGAGCGGTTCGCCGACGCGGCCGCCGCGATGCCGGCCGCCGCCTGGACGTTCTCGTATCCGGCGATGGTCCCGTCCGCGGCCGTGGTGCCGTGGGCCCGGCTGCGCGAGGTCGAGGTGCACCACGTCGACCTGGGCCGCGGCTACACCCCGGCGGAGTGGTCGGACGCGTTCGCGCTGCGGCTGCTCCGCGAGATCGCCGGTGACCTGCCGGCCTCGGCGCCGCCGATGGTGCTGCACCCGGCCGGGGTGGAGCACCCGTTGGTGATCGGCTCGGCGGACGGCCCGGCGATCGGCGGCCCGACCCGCTCGATCGCGGCGTGGCTGGCCGGCCGCGCCGACGGCGCCGACCTGACCGTCTCGCCGGACGGCGAGCTTCCCCAGCCCGTGCAGTGGAAATGAGGTTCGGCATGACCGCGGACTACACCGGCGACGCCCCCGGCACCCGTGATCTCGGCGGCGGCCTGACCCTGACCAAGGTGTCGGTCGGCCCGATGGACAACAACGCGTACCTGCTGAGCGCCGGCGCCGAGCAGCTGCTCATCGACGCCGCGAACGACGCTCCCGCGCTGCTGAAACTGATCGGCGACGCGGGCCTGGCCACGGTGGTGACCACGCACCAGCACCAGGACCACTGGTTCGCGCTGTCCGAGGTGGTCGAGGCGACCGGGGCGGCGTCGCTGGCCCACGCGGCGGACGCCGGCGCGCTGCCGGTGGTGACCCGCACCCTCCAGGACGGCGACACGGTCACGGTGGGCGGGCACTCCCTGGAGGTGATCCACGTGGTGGGGCACACACCGGGGTCGGTGGTGCTGGCGTACCAGGAGCCGGACGGCGGCCGGGTCCACCTGTTCACCGGGGACAGCCTGTTCCCGGGCGGCGTGGGCAACACCCGCGGTGTGAAGGAGAACTTCGAATCCCTGATCAACGACGTGGAGCGCAAACTGTTCGACCGCTTCCCGGACGACACGTGGTTCTACCCGGGCCACGGCAAGGACTCGACGCTGGGCGCCGAGCGCCCCCACCTCGCCGAGTGGCGCGAACGCGGCTGGTGACCCACCGCACGTTCCGTCCGGGGCTTCATTCCGCCCGGCACCGAACACGGCCCCGGGGCTGGTCCTGATGGCCCTATCCGGGCGCGGGATAGGGCCGTGAGCACCAGCCCGACAAATCCGGCTGGACTCCACGGCCCCATCCCAGCCCGGGAAAGGGCCCTGAGCACCAGCCCGACAAAACCGGCTGGACTCCACGGCCCCATCCGAGCCCGGGAAAGGGCCCTGAGCACCAGCCCGACGGGTCCGGCTGGACTCCACGGCCCCATCCGGGCGCGGGATAGGGCCGTGAGCACCAGCCCGGGTCTTGGCTGCGCTCACGGCACCTTGTCCGGCCCGGATGACGGCTCCGGGCGCCGTCCTCGACTGGGCCGGGCGCTGGGCGTACCGAAAACCGGCACCGGCATCGGGCACCCACGAACCGCGACCCGGTCCGCGGGCCGCACACCACCGAAACAGCGGACCGCGGGCGGCGGCCGCAACGGTGACGCACCGCCCCATGGCCTGGCACGCACACCGCGACCAGCGGCGGGCCGCGGGCGACGGCTGCGACGGTGACCGGCGCGGTTAGCCGGAATGGGTCGGCCGAGGCTTCGGGTGGGTGCGCCGAACGGGCGTGAGCGGCGGCGGTATCGTCGATGTCCGGCGGCGGTGGGCGCGCCTACCGTCGGGTGATGATTCTCGCTCACGTGTCGGACAGCCAGGGTGCGATCAGCGCGCTGGTGGTCTTCGGGCTGCCGCTGCTGCTCTGTGTCGGGATCGTCGGCGGCATCTGGTGGGCGATCATCGGGTGGAGCGTGCGGCGCGACGAGCGCAAGGGCCGCTGTGGCGGCTGCGGCGGGCGGGGGAGCATTCCCGGGCCGAACTCCAACTGGGTCCGATGCACGAGCTGTTCCGGGACCGGGAAGTACACGCCCTACAACCTCCGGTGATCCGGGTGGTAGACGTGTAGGCGCCGGATCCGGGCGATTGGCGCGCCCGGATCCGGCGCCTCGGCGAGTTGCCGGGGTCAGCCGCGGCCCTGCTTGGCGTTCGGGTTGACGTGGACACCCTCGGCGAACTGGACGATCTGGTCACGGGTCCAGCCGATGCCGTCCCAGACCTGGATCTCCAGGTTGACCCCGTTGGGCTGCTTGACGAAGAGGGTGACGCCGTCCTTGGCGTCCAGGCGCTTGACGAAGAAGCCGTCCTTGTCGCCGACCTTCACCTTCTCCGGCTTGCCGGGGAGCTCCCCGTGCTCGTCGACGGACTGGAGCATCACCGCGACCTTGTCGACGAAGCTGCTCGGGTCCTTGTCGGCCATGCCGAGCGGGCCGACGGTCAGCGAGCCCTCGGTGACGCCCTGGACCTCCCAGCCGGCCGGGACCTTGTCCACGGTGAACGCGTCCGGCTGCTCGCCCTTGTAGTCGACCAGCTGGAAAGCCGAGCTGGTCGCCGGGGCCTTGGTGCCGGTGGCGCTGGGGACGGTGGCCGGCGAGCCGGCGGTGACGAAGGCGAAGGCCGCGGCGACGGCGGCGATCGCGAAGGTGGAACCGGCGACGGACTGGGTCAGCCGGCGGCGGCGCAGCGCCGAACGGCCTCGGGCCAGGTCGGCGTCGGCCTGAGCGGGAGTGGGTTCGCCGGGCGAGCCGGCGATGTCGGCGAGCTGGTCACGCAAATTGGTCATGATCATGCCTTCTCAGCGATGGGCGGTGGTCAGCGATGGGCCGATGACGGCCCGGAGCCGGTCGAGGGCCCGGGCGGTCTGGCTCTTCACCGTTCCCTCGGAGCAGCCGAGGGCGTCGGCGGTGTCGGCGACGTCGAGGTCGTAGAAGTAACGGAAGACCAGCGCCGCCCGCATCCGGGGTGGCAGCTGCTTCAGGGCCACGCGCAACCCGTCGGCCAGCTCCCCGGGGACCACCGGCTCGGCCGCGGGCTGGTCGGGCACGTCTGCCATCGACTCCTCCCGTCGCCGCCACCAGCGCCGCCGCTCGTCCGTCAATGCGTTGACCAGCACGCGGCGCAGGTATCCGTCCGGATTGTCGGCCCGCTGGAACGCCGGCCAGGCCACGTACAGCTTGGTCAGCGTCGACTGGACCAGATCCTCCGCCAGGTGCGCGTCCCCCGCCGTCAGCAGGGTGGCTGTGCGCACCAGGCCGGATCTCCGGGACACCACGAAGCGGTGGAATTGTTCGTCGCGCTCGCTTCTCACAAGACCTCCTTCGCTCTCACACCTCCCTGACGACTCGCGTCTCGCCCAGGTTGCACGAAGCCGGCCAGCAGTCCGGTGTAGGGCTTGGGCGGGGGTGGAGCGTACTCGTCGCGGCGGGACGTTCGTAGTCCGAGCGTGAGCAGCGACTGGACCAGGAGGGTCCCGGCGGCGACGCCGTCGATGACCGGGACGCCGAGTTCCGCGGAGAGGCCGGCGCAGAGGGCGGCCATGCCGGCGCAGCCCAGGACGATCACGTCGGAGCCGTCGCGGGCCAGGGCCTCGCGGGCCACGGTCGCGACCCGGGGCAGGACGGTGGGGTCGCCGTCCAGGTCCAGGACCGGGATGTCACAGGGCCAGACGCCCTTGCAGGCGCCGGCCGGGGCGTACCGGTGGGCCAGGTCGCGCGCGCGGCCGGTCGTACGGGAAAGGGTTGTCACGACGCTGAAACCGCGACCGAGCAGCGTGGCCGCATGCATCGCGGCCTCGGCGATGCCGACCACCGGCCCGGCGGCGATCTCCCGGGCCGCGTCCAGGCCGGGGTCACCGAAGCAGGCGATCACGTAGCCGTCGGCGCCGTCCCGCTCCCCCGCCGCGACCGCCGCCAGCAGGCCGGGCACCGCCAGAGCCTCGTCGTAGTGGCTCTCGATCGAGGCCGGGCCCATCGCCGGGGTGATCCCTTCGACGACGACGCCCGGGCCGGCGACGGCCCGGGCGCTCGCCTCGATCAGCGCGGTCATCGACGCCGTGGTGTTGGGGTTGATGACGCGGATCAGCATCAGGCTGGCTTTTTGGCGAGACCGAGGTAGATCAGGAAGCCCAGCCCGCAGCCGACGAACCAGCTGTACTGAGCGACCGTGTGCATGTGCGGCCCGCCGGTCCAGAGCACCGGCACCACCGCGACGACCGCGCCGATCGCGGTCGCGGCGATCGCCGGCGGGTGATAGCCCTTCTTGTAGTGGTACTTGCCCGCGGGCGACATGGTGAACATCGCGGCCACGTCCACCCGCTGCTTACGGACCAGGTAGTAGTCGGCGATGAGCACCCCGAACAGCGGGCCGATGAAGGCGCCCAGCGTCTCCAGGGTGTAGTGGATGACGTCCGGGTTGTTGTACAGATTCCACGGGGTGATCAGCACCGAGCCGACCGCGGCGATCATGCCGCCGGCCCGCCAGCTGATCCGTTGCGGACTGACGTTGGAGAAGTCGAAGGCCGGCGAGATGAAGTTGGCCACGATGTTGATGCCGATGGTGGCGATGGTGAAGGTCAGCGCGCCCAGGACGATCGCGAAGGTGCTGTCGATCCGGGACACCGTCGCGACCGGGTCGGTGATCAGCTCGCCGAAGACCGGGATGGTCAGCGACGATGTGACCACGGTCAGGATGCTGAACATCAGGAAGTTGACCGGCAGCCCCAGGAAGTTGCCGATCTTCACCGCCCGGAAGCTCTTGCCGTATCGCGAGAAGTCACCGAAGTTCAGCATCGGCCCCGAGAAGTACGACACGACCAGGGCGATCGCGCCCAGCATGACCGGGACGGCCGCCAGTCCGGTGTACTTCACCTCACCGAGACTGAGGTTGATCGCGCTCCACCCGGCCTTGTAGATCAGGTAGCCGGTCAGCGCGAACATCACCACGTAGACGGCCGGGCCGCAGAAGTCGATGAACTTGCGGATCGCCTCCATGCCGGTCCAGAACACCGCCGCCTGCAACACCCAGAGCAGCGCGTAGGTGCACCAGCCGAGGAGCGGAAGACCCAGGAAGCCGTGCTGGTCGACGTCCGCCCACGGGGCCAGGTCCGGCCAGATCTTGAGGACGACGACGTCCAGCGCCGCCGAGGCCAGGTAGGTCTGGATGCCGTACCAGGCGACCGCGATCGAGCCGCGGATGATGGCCGGGACGTTCGCCCCGAGCACCCCGAACGCGGCCCGGTTGATCACCGGGTAGGGCACCCCGGTCACCTGGCTGGGCTTGGCCACCAGATTGCAGAAGAAGTAGACGATCGTGATGCCGACGACCAGCGAGACCAGCACCTGCCAGCTCGACAGGCCGAGCGCGAACAGGGAGCCAGCGGTGACGTACCCGCCGACACTGTGCACGTCGGACATCCAGAAAGCGAAGATGTTGTAGGAGCCCCACGTCTGCTTCCGCAGCGGCGCGAGGTCCTGGTTCGTCAGGCGGGGGTCGTATTCAGGTTTGATGACGCCGCTGCCGACCGGCATGCCGGCGGCCTCGACCAGGTCCTCGTGCTGTGCTCCGGGAATGGTGTCAGCCATGCGAACAAGCTAGGAACCAGGTGTTTCGCAGCGATGAGCGGAAATGTATATCTTCAACGCGTCACGGTCACCTCATGACCGCGGGCCCGCCGAGATCGCCGGACGCGCCGATCGCGGCGAGCCTCGACGAGCCGCGGTCCAGGAAGTCCGCGATCAGCGGCGCGATCTCCGGCAGGTGATCCTCCAGCGCGAAGTGCCCGGTGTCGAAGACGTGCACCTCGGCCTCGGGCAGATCCCGCCGATACGCCCAAGCCCCCGCCTCCGGGAAGAACGCGTCGTTACGCCCCCACAAGATCAGCGCGGGCGGCCGCCGCTCGGCCAGCCACCGCTGCCACACCGGGTACTGCGCGACGTTCGAGTGGTAGTCCAGCGCCAGCGCCACCTGCGCGTCCTTGCGCCCGGGCTGGTCGAGGAAGTGCTGGTCCAGGGTCCATCCATCCGGCGCGACGAAGGCCGGGTCGGCGACGCCACCCTCGTACTGCCCCCGGGTCACCGGGAGCACCAGGATCTCCCGCGCCTGCTCCGCGGTCCCGGCGATCATGCCCCGGGCCAGGTCCGACAGCCCCTCCTGGTAGCTGTTGGCGTTCTGCGCGATCAGCCCGGCGACCGCTCCCGGCCGCCGGGTGGCCAGCCGCAGCCCGACCGGCCCGCCGAAGTCGAAGAGATAGAGGAAGAAGCGCTCCAGCCCGATCGCGTCGACGAAGCCCTCGACCACGTCGGCGAGACGCTCGAACGAGTAGGTGAAGTCGTCCGGCGCCCGGGTGTGCCCGAAGCCGGGACAGTCCGGCGCGATCAGCCGATACCGGGTACCGAGCACGTCGAACAGCCGCCGGAACTGGTGCGACGCGGACGGGAAACCGTGCAGCAGGAGCAGCACGGGCGCATCGGCGGGCCCGGTCTCGCGATAGAACACCTGCACGCCGTCCACCTCGGCGAACCGGTGCGCGATCCGGGCAACCTCGATCGAACTCATGGAGCCACTCCTAACAGGAATCGCTTTGCATTAGCATCGGCAGCCTGACAGGAGGACACCACTAATGCAAGACGATTCTCGTTTACAGGGCACGCGACGGCCCGGCGGGCGGACGGCACGCACCCGGGCCGCGGTCTTCGAGGCGGCCATGGCCGAGCTCGCGGAGAACGGGTACGCCGGCACCCGGATCGAGGCCGTCGCCACCCGGGCCGGCGTCGCGCTCTCCACGGTGTACCGGCGCTGGGGCAACCTCGACGGGCTGATCCAGGACCTGGTCGACGAGATCACCGTGGAGCTGCCCATCCCGGACACCGGCACGCTGGAGGGCGACCTCACCGAGGTGGCGCGGATCATCGTCGGGCTGCATCGGCACCCGGTCCACCGCCCCTGGCTGGACGCGCTGATCATGACGGCGGTGCGCGACCCCGCCTCCCGCCACACCCTCACCGAGACCATCCGGGTCCGGATCAAGCGGGCCGCCACGGTGGTGGATCGGGCCGTGGAGCGCGCCGAGATCCCCGCCGGCACCTGCGCCGACGAGGCCGTCCGGATGCTCGCCGCGCCGTTCTACTACCGCATCTACATCAGCGGCGAGCCGATCGAGGAGGACCTGCCGGAGCGCACCGCGGCCCGGGTGCTGGCGGCGATCCGGGCCGGCACGGTGCGGTCAGGCGGATAGCGTCTGGTCGTCGCCGCCTTGTGTCCGCCGGCTTCCCGGCGCTGTCGATTCGCTTTCCGGCGCCGGCGATGCGGTCGTCGAGGTCACTTCCGTTTTCGGTACGACCGGAGCCGCCCCGCCACCTCCGAGGACCACTCCGGTGCCGGTCGTGCCGGAGTCCCCGGCCGTGCCCGGTGTGAGATCAGTCTCCCTCGGCGAAAAGTCCGGTGTGCTGCGGCAATGCGGAGATGAACCCCTGCAGACGGTGATGATGGTCGGCGCACACCCGCGCGAGCGCGTCGGCGTCGCGGCGCAGGAACGCGGCGAGCATCCCGGCGTGATCGGCGTGCAGCAGCTCCCGCTCCGCGGCGCGCAGCTGGGACATCGGGCGCAGCGGCTCGGTCATGTTCCACGCCGCCTCCAGCATGTGCAGCAGGCGGCGCATCCGGCACGGGCTGATCAGGGCGAGATGGAACCGGCGACTCTCCCGGTGGTACGCCGTACCCTTGTCGTCGGCCTCGATCGCCGCGTCCAGCGCCCGCAGCGCGGACCGTGCCTGCCGGTCGTCCTCCTCGGTGGCCTGGGCCACCGCCGCGCGCAGCGCCGCCGACTCGAGCGCCTCCCGGACCAGGTAGATCTCGCCGAACTCACGGGCCGTCATCATCGCCACCCGGTAGCCGCCGTTCGTCCGATGATCCACCAGCCCCTCGCCGATCAGGGTCATCAGCGCCTCCCGGACCGGGATGCGGCTCACCCCGAAGGCCGCCGCGACCGCGTCCACCGGAATCGCCGAGCCGGGCGGCACCTGACCGTGCAGGATGATCACCCGCAACTCGTCCACGATCGCGCTCGGCGTGCTGCCGGCCGGCCGGTCGGCCAGGCGGGCCAGCAGCGCGGAACGACGTCGCGGAGCGGACATGTGCGGAGTCTAGGGCTTCCCCGGCGGATCACGGCCCGCCGAACGGTGCGCCACCCGATCCACCCGGCTGCTCCGGCGGGCTGCCGCGCCGACGACGCCGGCCCCATGACACCGGCCCGTGCGATCGGGGCCGGCCACCGCGGATCCCGGTCCCCGGCAGGTTTCCCACGTAGGCTGGCGGAAGCCACGGACGATGTGGAGGCCGCCCATGACCATGCGACACGATCCGTCCCGGTGGGGCTTCCCGGTGCAGCCGCCGCTCCCGCCGGAGCCCGGTCCCGCGTTCCCCGGGTGGCTTGAGGAGCGGCTCTTCGACCAGCGCATCGTGATGATCCGCGGCCAGCTCACCAGCGAGGTGGCGACCGGCATCTCGGCCGCCCTGCTCACCCTGGACGCGGCCGGTCAGGCGCCGATCCAGCTGCACGTGGCCTGCCCGGGCGGCGAGCTGAGCGCCGCGCTCGCCGTGGTCGACGTGATCGACGCGCTGGTGTCGCCGGTGCACGCGCTGGTCACCGCGGAGGCGGGCGGGGCGGCGCTGGCCGTGCTGGCCGCCGCGGACCGCCGGGCGGGTTACCGGCACGCCCGGTTCAAGCTGGCCGAGCCGCGGGCCGCCGGGGTGAACGGGACCGCCGACGAGGTGGCCGCCGCGGCCGGGCAGCACCTGCGGGAGCTGGAGGAGGTCGTGGTCCGGCTGGCCGAGGTGACCGGGCGGCCGCGCAGCCGGGTGGAGGACGACCTGTCCGCGGGGCGGAGCCTGAACGCCGCGGAGGCGCTGGAGTACGGACTGCTCGACGAGGTGATCTCGCCGAAGGCGCGCTGATGGCGTACCGGAAACGCCGTGGTCGCGCCCACAGCGGACCGGAAACCGGCGGGGCGGGCGCGACGAAAAACGGCCCCGGACCGAAGTCCGGGGCCGTTCTCAGATCTTGACGATCAGGAGGCGACCTTGACGCCCATCGAACGCGCGGTGCCGCTCACGATCTGAATCGCGGCGTCCATGTCGTTCGCGTTGAGGTCGGGCAGCTTGCGCTCCGCGATCTCCTTGACCTGCTGGGCGCTGAGCGTGCCCACGGTCTGGGTCAGCGGGTTCGACGCGCCCGACTGGATCCCCAGAGCCTTGCGGATCAGGAAGCTGGTCGGCGGGGTCTTGTAGGCCAGCGTGTGGCTACGGTCCTCGTAGACCGACACGATGACCGGGATGATCTCGCCCCGGTTCTTCGCGGTGGCCTCGTCGTACTCGACCTTGACGGCGCGCATGTTGGCGCCGGTCGGACCGAGCATCTTACCGAGGTCGACCATCGCGGCGTTACCCGCCTCAAGCGCGAGGGTTACCTCATGGGTCTTCTTCTTGGGAGGCATCGGGTAAGGCTCCTTAGGGTGAGCTGCGGGCCGAGAAAAAACGCAGCTCGCCAGCATCAACGACACACGACAACCCCGAGACCTTACTACCGCTGTGACGAGAGGGTCAAAACGGCTGGGTAAGCGGGGTCTCGGGTCCGCTGACCAGTGTAGCTCGCGGTCCCGGCAGCCCCGGGACCACCCCGGATCAGTAGGTGTCGCAGAAGCAGTCCGCCATCAGCGAGCGCACCGAGTCGACGTACCCCGGGTTCGGCAGCTTCTTGGTCTTCGCGTTCGCCAGCACGTCACCGGGGCCGAACTGGTACGCCGAGATCACCAGGTTCAGCAGGCACCACGAGCTGTGTGTCTTGCACTTGCGCGGACTGAGGTCGAAGACCTTGTCCTCGTTGAACGCCTTCTGCGACATGTAGCGGGTCAGCCAGGCGAGATAGTTCGCCCCGGCGGTCGCGTTCTGCTGGTAACCCGACACGTCGTAACTCAGCCCGAACCGGTCGTTGATCATGCTGACCGTGTCCGGCATCAGCTGCATCAGGCCCTGCCCGCCGTCACAGTTGAAGACGTTGGTCTGCCAGCCGCTCTCGTGCCAGGCGATCGCCTTGACCAGCGGATAGTTCAGCTTGAGCTGGGGCGCCTCGTGCGTCCAGTAGGTCTTGCCGGCCGCCGCCTTCAGCGCCGCCTTCACCTTGGTCTTGGAGACCGCGGTGCCCTTCTTGGTGGAGCACGCCGACACCTCGAAGTTGTTCACCGGGCCGGTCGGCGTCGGCGACGACGTGGTCTTCTTCGGCTTGCTGCTGGTCTTCGACGGTTTCGGCGCGGGCGCCGTGGTCGTCTCCTCCGGCTCCGGGGTGGGCGACTCCTCCGGGACCGGCGACTCGGACGTCACCGCCACCGTCGGCGCCGAGCCCGACGCCTTGTCGTCCTTACCGCCGAACCCGCAGCCCGCGGCCACCACCAGCACCGCCACCGCGGCGAACAACCGCACCTTCATCGACGTATTCCTCCCCGTGGGTATATCGATGAAGACGCTAACAGCGGTGATCGCCTTGCACGGACCCGTGAACTTTGTTCAAAAAATCTTGTGGGCTCGGCAACATGACCCCGTGTCACGAACGGCAACCTGAACCGGGGACAATGGGCCTCATGCAGACCCGCACCGACCTCCGTAATGTCGCCATCATCGCTCACGTCGACCATGGCAAAACCACCCTGGTCGACGCCATGCTCCGACAGGGCGGTCAGTCCCACGCACGTGGAGAGATGGCCGAGCGCGCCATGGACTCCATGGACCTGGAGCGGGAAAAGGGCATCACCATTCTCGCCAAGAACACCGCGATCAGCTACCAGCCGGCCGAGGGCGAGCCGGTCGTCATCAACATCATCGACACCCCGGGCCACGCCGACTTCGGTGGCGAGGTGGAGCGCGGCCTGACCATGGTCGACGGCGTGGTGCTGCTGGTCGACGCGTCCGAGGGCCCGCTGCCGCAGACCCGCTTCGTGCTCCGCAAGGCGCTCCAGGCCAAGCTCCCGATCATCCTGGTGATCAACAAGGTGGACCGGCCGGACGCCCGGATCAAGGAGGTCGTGGACGACACGTACGCGCTCTTCTTCGACCTGGACGCGGACGAGGACCAGATCGAGTTCCCGATCATCTACGCGTGCGCCCGCGACGGCATCGCCTCGCTGAACCAGCCGGCCGACGGCGCCGTCCCGCAGGACAGCGCCGACCTGGAGCCGCTGTTCTCCACGATCCTGAACACCATCCCGGCCCCGACCTACACCGAGGGCGCGCCGCTCCAGGCGCACGTCGTCAACCTGGACGCCTCGCCGTTCCTCGGCCGTCTCGCGCTGTGCCGGGTGCACGAGGGCACCATCCGCAAGGGCCAGACCGTCGCCTGGTGCAAGACCGACGGCACGATCAGCAATGTGCGGATCTCCGAGCTGCTGATCACCGAGGGCCTGGAGCGCAAGCCGGCCGAGAGCGCCGGCCCGGGCGACATCATGGCCGTCGCCGGCATCCCGGAGATCATGATCGGCGAGACCCTGGCCGACGCGGAGAACCCGAAGCCGCTGCCGCTGATCACCGTCGACGAGCCGGCCATCTCGATGGTCATCGGCACCAACACCTCGCCGCTGGTCGGCAAGGTCAAGGGCGCCAAGGTCACGGCGCGCATGGTCAAGGACCGCCTGGACAAGGAGCTGATCGGTAACGTCTCGCTCCGCGTCCTGCCGACCGAGCGCCCGGACGCCTGGGAGGTGCAGGGCCGTGGCGAGCTGGCGCTCGCCATCCTGGTCGAGCAGATGCGCCGCGAGTCCTACGAGCTGACCGTCGGCAAGCCGCAGGTCGTCACCAAGGTCATCGACGGCAAGGTGCACGAGCCGGTCGAGCGCTTGACCATCGACGCCCCGGACGAGTACATGGGCGCCATCACCTCGCTGCTGGCCAGCCGCAAGGGCCGGATGGAGCAGCTGACCAACCACGGCACCGGCTGGCTCCGGATGGAGTGGCTGGTCCCGGCGCGTGGCCTGATCGGTTTCCGGACCGAGTTCCTCACCGAGACCCGCGGCACCGGCATCATGCACCACCTGTACGAGGACCACGAGCCGTGGTTCGGCGACCTCCGCACCCGGCAGAACGGGTCGCTGGTGGCCGACCGGGCCGGCGCGGTCACCCCGTTTGCGATGATCAACATCCAGGAGCGCGGCCAGCTCTTCGTCGAGCCGACCACCGAGGTCTACGAGGGCATGATCGTGGGTGAGAACTCCCGTGAGGACGACATGGACGTCAACATCACCAAGGAGAAGAAGCTCACCAACATGCGTGCCGCGAGCGCGGACAACACCGAGAAGGTGATCCCGCCCCGCAAGCTCTCCCTCGAGCAGTCCCTCGAGTTCTGCCGGGAGGACGAGTGCGTCGAGGTCACCCCGTCCGCGATCCGCATCCGCAAGGTCGTTCTGGACCAGACCGCTCGGGGCCGGGCCGCCGCCCGCCGCAAGCACCAGCAGTAATCCACGCCCGGTTCACCCCGGGTCACCGAGACGCCCCCGCCTTCCCGGCGGGGGCGTTTCCCGTTCCGGTCCGCTTCCCCGGCCCGGCCGCCGCATCCCCGGATCGCTTCGCCTTTCCGGTACGCCCACAGCCCCGCCCAGCCCCGTCACCCCACTCCGTCGGCAAGCGCGAGACCCCGCCCTATCCCTGGGCGCGAGACCCCGCCCTATCCCTGGGGGAGCCCCCGCTGATCAGTGTGGCGGGGGCGGGCGAGATCACGTGGCCGGCCTGTGGACGACCCGCTGGTGTGGACGACGGCGCCGATCGACGGAACCCGTGATAGCGAAGAGCCCGGGCAGCGGACGCCGCCCGGGCTCAGGTGCTTACTTCGTACCGTAAAGATCAGTGACCGGCGGTGACTAGTTCCCTTTTCCGGTCCCGGGAGGATTTGGCCAGGCTGGCGACCGTGGCGACGCCGAGCGTGCCGAGGATGACCAGCAGCGACAGCCAGATCGGGATCTCCGGGGCCCAGTGCAGGCCCTCGCCACCGTTGAGGAACGGCAGGCTGTTGGTGTGCAGGGCCTCGAGGAAGAGTTTGACGCCGATGAAGGCGAGCACCACGGCGAGGCCGATGTTCAGGTAGACCAGGCGCTCCAGCAGGCCGCCGAGTAGGAAGAAGAGCTGACGCAGGCCCATCAGCGCGAACACGTTCGCGGTGAAGACGAGGTACGGCTCCTTGGTGATCCCGAAGATCGCGGGGATCGAGTCGAGCGCGAAGATCAGGTCGGTGGTGCCGATCGCGATCATCACGATGAGCATCGGGGTGAACAGGCGCTTGCCGGCCGAGGTGACCACCCGGAACTGCCCGTCGCCGAACGACGAGGAGAGCGGCAGCGCTCGTTTCGCCCAGCGGATCAGCACGTTCTCCTTGAAGTCCTCCTCGTCGTTCTCGCCGCCCTTCACCAGCGTCACGGCCGTGTAGACCAGGAACGCCCCGAAGATGTAGAACACCCAGGAGAACTGCGAGATCAGCGCCGCGCCGGCGGCGATGAACGCGCCCCGCATGACCAGCGCGAGCACGATGCCGATCAGCAACACCTTCTGCTGGAATCGGCGCGGCACCGCGAACCGGCCCATGATGATCACGAAGACGAACAGGTTGTCGACGCTCAACGAATACTCAGTGAGCCAGCCGGTGTAGAACTCCCCGGCCGCCCGTCCGCCGCTGACCGCCCAGACGCCGACCCCGAAGAGCAGCGCGAGCGCGACGTAGAAGGCGACCCAGCCGCCGGCCTCTTTCATGGTCGGCTCGTGCGGCCGGCGCCCGATGATCAACAGATCCACGGCAAGCACGGCCACCAGCGCCACCAGCGTGGCGAGCCAAACCCAGGTTGAAACGTTCAATGCGAACCTCCGGCAGACACGTGTCGTCGCTGCGCCCTCTCCGGAAGATCAAGAAAGCCCAGCGACGTGCGACTGTCGGAGGTCTCTTCCGCCGCGAAGCTTCGTCGCGACCCCCGGCCCCGGGTCCCCCCGCTGGTCACCCAGGCGAGCGTTCCGTGTTGACGAGACCGGGGCGGGGGAATACTCCCCTCCCACCCCACCATTGTTGCGCATCCGGACCCCGATCGACGAACCGGGAGCCAAAGAGTGGGCGGACTCGCTCCTCAAACCACCCAGCAAGGCAATTTCCCGTACGTAACCCAGGCGCCATCTTGCCTTAACTATCGTTCAACCGGCCGTGAGGTCGGGAACATGGCCCCCACCAGCCACTTCTTCCCCTCCGGCACCAGCGCTCAACGATCTTCATCCGCGGATACCGCTCCGGGGTCGCAACGACCGGCCGAGGCTTCACCCGTTTCACCCCAGCCGCCGCCGGCCGTACCCGTCGCGGCCTCTCCGGACCGCTGCGGTTTCGCCGCTGCGGGCGGCCGGTTCGCGCAGGTGAGAGGCTGTCATGATCATTTCGGGGCTCCTCGTAGGGTCGCCATCTGGTGCGTATGGGACGCTTGCGGGCATGATCCTCGAAGTCATGCTTATCGACGTCCTCCCCGGTCGGGAGGCCGATTTCGTCGCCGCCTACCGACTCGGCCGTCCGCTGATCGCGGGCGCCGAGGGTTGCCGGGGGCTGGCAATCAAGCATCGCGTCGAGTCAGCCACCCGCTTCCTGCTCCTGGTCGAGTGGGATTCCATGGACGCCCACGAGCACCATTTCCGCCGCACGGAACGCTTCGCCCAGTGGCGCGCCCTGATCTCCGCCACCCTGGCCCAGCCCCCGGTCTCCGAGTACTTCACGGAACTACCGGCCATCGCCAACCAGCCCGACCCCGACCACGACTTCTTCGCCGGCTGACCCCGCCAGGGCCGGCCGGGTCAGCGGCCGTCGAAGGCGGTCCGGGCCTCTTCCACCTCGGTCATGTGCCGCTGACCCCAGTCACGGATCGCCATCAGTGGTTCGAGCAGCGAAGAGCCGAGCCCGGTGAGCCGATAAGCGACCCCGGGCGGCGTTCCGGGCAGCACCTCGCGGGCCACCAGCCCGTCCCGCTCCAGGCTGCGCAGGGTCTGGGTGAGCATCTTCTCGCTGATGCCGTCGGCCGCCGCCCGCAACTGACCGAACCGCCGCTCCCCGCCGGACAGCGCCTCCAGCAGCACGATCGTCCACCGGTCCGCCAGCCGGGCCACGGTCTGCCGGGTCGGGCAGGTCGTCGGACAGTTCCGTCCCGCCCCGACCGGAAGCAACGTACCGGGACGCGGTCTGCTCGCCATGCCGCCACCGTAGCGCCCGCCTCCGGAACCCACCCGCGGGCGCGGTCCCGCACTTACAAGTGCGTTCTTGCCGACACCCGGCCGCGCCCGCCACGGTGGTGCCATGCGGCTCGGACAGACGACGATCACTTTTGTGCCGGACACGGAGATCAGTGGCAAGCCCGGTGACTTCTCCCGGACAGCGACTGGTCAGCGCACACCCATCTGCTGAACGACGCCGGCCACGCGGTCGCCAACGTCGGCTCGTTCCTGATCCACTCCCCGGCCGGGGTGATCCTCATCGACCTCGGTCTCGGGCCCGGCGGCATGCTGCTGGACAACCTCGCCGCCGACGGCGTGACGCCCGCGGACGTCGACCTGGTCGTCCTCACCCACCTGCACCGGGACCACGTCGGCTGGGCCGGCGCCTTCCCCCGCGCCCGTTACCTGGTCGATCGCCGGGAGTGGGAGCACTGGTGCGCCCACCCGGGCGGAGTCGGCCCGGACCCGGACCGGGTGCTGCCCGCGATCGCCCGCCGGCTCGGCCATCTGGACCAGCTTCCACCCGGCATCCAGGCCGTGCCCACCCCGGGGCACACGCCCGGCCACACCTGCCTGCTCGTCACCGACCCGGACGTCGAGGAACGAGTCCTGGTTCTCGGCGACTTGCTGCACACCCGCGCCCAGTTCGCCGAACCGCACTGGCGGTTCCGCTCCGACGTCGACCCGGAGCAGGCCCGCCGGCACCGCACCGACGTGCTCGACCGATTCCGAGACGGCCGCACCGTCCTGGCCGGCGGCCACTTCACCGGCACCGCCTTCGGCGAACTGCCGCAACAAAGGCAACACCCACAAACCAGCCACCCGGACTAGCGCCCCCACCGGCGCCGGACCAACGTCAGACCCACCGGACCACCGCGCCCAAAGCCAACCCGAGACCGACCGGACCACCCGGCCTAAAGCCAACCCGAGACCGACCGACCACCGCGCCCTGAAGCCGACCGGATCACCGCGCCTGGGGCCAACCCGAGACCGGCCCGCCCGCCTGACCCAAAAGCGGCCCAGGACCGACCCGGCCACCCCAACGCCAAGACCAACCGGACCACCGCGCCCCAAGGCCAACCCGACAACCCCGCCCCGAGAAAACCCGAGACCCGCCCGGCCGCCCGACCCAAAAGCGGCCCACGACCGACCCGGCCACCCCAACGCCAAGACCGACCGGACCACCGCGCCCAAGGCCAACCCGACGACCCCGCCCCGAGGAAACCCGAGTCCGGCCCGGCCACTCCAGCGCCAGGACCGACCCGGCCGCCTGCGCCCAAGGCGGACCTCGACCGCCTCGGCGCAACCGACCCCAGGCGAATCCGGGACCGCCTCGACCACCTGGGCCCGACTCGAACCCGGGACCGCGACGGCCGCCTCAGCCCAGGTCGAACCCTGGAGTCGACGCCACCTCCCCGGGCCGAAACAGCCCGGGGAACGGGAAAGCCCTACTTCACCCCCGCCATGTCCATCCCCCGCAACTCCTTCTTCAGCTCGGAGATCTCGTCGCGGATCCGGGCCGCCAGCTCGAACTGCAACTCCCGCGCCGCCCCCAGCATCTGGTCGTTGAGGTCCTGGATGAGCTGCACCAACTCCGCCCGGGCCATCCCCTCGCGAGCCGGCCCGGCCCCCGCGCGCCCCTTCGACCGCGTCTCCGGCACCGGCGCCTTGCCCCGCGACATCTGCCGCCCCGCGCCACCGACGATCGCCGAGTCGGTGTCCTCCGCCTCGCGGTAGATGTCGTCGAGGATGTCGTGGATCTTTTTCCGCAGGGCCTGCGGCTGGATCCCGTTGGCCTCGTTGTGCGCGATCTGCTTGGCCCGCCGCCGATCGGTCTCCTCGATCGCGTCCCGCATCGACGGAGTGATCTTGTCGGCATACATGTGGACCTCGCCGGACACGTTCCGCGCGGCCCGGCCGATGGTCTGGATCAGCGAGCGCCCGCTGCGCAGGAAGCCCTCCTTGTCCGCGTCCAGGATCGCGACCAGCGACACCTCGGGCAGGTCGAGACCCTCGCGCAGCAGGTTGATGCCGACCAGCACGTCGTAGTCACCTTTGCGCAGCTCCTTGAGCAGCTCGACGCGGCGCAGGGTGTCCACCTCGGAGTGCAGATAGCGGACCCGGATCCCGTTCTCCAGGAGATAGTCGGTGAGGTCCTCGGCCATCTTCTTGGTCAGGGTGGTGACCAGGACACGCTCGTCCTTCTCCGTGCGCAGCTGGATCTCGTGCATCAGGTCGTCGATCTGGCCCTTGGTCGGTTTCACCACGACCTGCGGGTCGACCAGGCCGGTCGGCCGGATCACCTGCTCGACGAACTCGCCCTGCGCCTGCTCCATCTCCCAGTTGCCCGGGGTCGCGGAGAGGAAGACCATCTGGCCGACCCGGTCCAGGAACTCGTCGAACCGCAGCGGCCGGTTGTCGGCTGCGCTGGGCAGCCGGAAGCCGTGCTCGATCAGGATGCGTTTGCGGGAGGCGTCGCCCTCATACATCCCGCCGATCTGCGGGATCGAGACGTGCGACTCGTCGATGACCGTGATGAAGTCGTCCGGGAAGTAGTCGAGCAGCGTGTACGCCGGATCGCCGGGCTGCCGCCCGTCCATGTGCATCGAGTAGTTCTCGATGCCGTTGCAGAAGCCGACCTGGCGCATCATCTCGATGTCATAGGTCGTCCGCATCCGCAGCCGCTGTGCCTCCAGCAGCTTGCCCTGCCGCTCCAGCTCGGCCAGCCGCTCGGCCAGCTCGGCCTCGATGTCGCGGATCGCCCGCTCCATCCGCTCCGGGCCGGCCACGTAGTGCGTCGCCGGGAAGATGATCAGCTCGTCGACCTCGCGGACCACCTCGCCGGTGAGCGGGTGCAGATAGTAGAGCTTCTCCACCTCGTCGCCGAAGAGCTCGACCCGGACGGCAAGCTCCTCATAAGCCGGGATGATCTCCAGCGTGTCACCGCGCACCCGGAACGTGCCCCGCTGGAAGGCGACGTCGTTACGCGTGTACTGGATGTCGACGAGCCGGCGCAGCAGCTTGTCCCGGTCGATCTCGCCGCCGACCTTCACCTTGACGGCCCGCTCGATGTACTCCTGCGGGGTGCCCAGGCCGTAGATCGCGCTGACCGTGGCCACCACGATGGTGTCGCGGCGGGTGAGCAGGGACATGGTGGCCGAGTGCCGGAGCCGCTCCACCTCCTCGTTGACCGAGGAGTCCTTCTCGATGTAGGTGTCGGTCTGGGCGATGTACGCCTCGGGCTGGTAGTAGTCGTAGTAACTGACGAAGTATTCGACCGCGTTGTTCGGCAGCAGCTCGCGGAACTCCTTGGCGAGCTGGGCGCAGAGCGTCTTGTTCGGCGCCATGACGAGGGCGGGCCGTTGCAGCCGCTCGATCAGCCAGGCGGTGGTCGCGCTCTTGCCGGTGCCGGTGGCGCCGAGCAGCACGGTGTGCCGGTCACCGGCGCGGACCCGCCGCTCCAGCTCGTCGATCGCCGCGGGCTGGTCACCGGCCGGCTGGTAGTCGCTGACGACCTCGAACCGGCCGTCGAGTCGTGGGATGTCGAGCGCCATGCCCACCACCGTACGTCGGGGGTATGACAAGTTCCGGGACGGCCGTGCCGATGGTGCACAATCGGCCTCGCCCCGCGGCATTGTCGGCCCTTTCCCCCGCCACCTACCCTGGCTGGGTAGGCCGCTCGCGGCGGCCGACGAGCGCGGTCGGGATCATCCAACGATCCAGCCGTGCCGCACCGTGGTAGATGCGCCCCGGCACCCGGCGAGCGCACCCGCGGGGGTCGCGCGGAAAGCGGACCGGTCGCCGCGAGCGCCGCTCCTTGTCCGTCACCTTCAGGACGAGGAACGGCGCCCCCTTTGAAGATCAAAAAGCGGGCGGCTGCCACCCAGTGGCCTCGGCCCAGTCGTCCGCGGCCCGCGCCTCCTCGTCGAACCACGGCTCCTTGGCCGTCGCATACCCCGCCCGGTCGGCGAACCGCAGTGCCAGCTCGGCCTTCGCCGCGGCGTAGGCGTCCCGCGCCTCCGGCACCGCACGCAGGTGATCCCGCATCAGCAGCGCGAACCGCCACCCCGGCGACCCGGCCACCCGCACGTGCAGGATCACCGGCCGGCCCGGATCGGCCGAGCCGTGCATCCGTTTCGGCCAGGTCTCCCCGGACAGACCCCGCGCGCTGTCCGTCCACTCGCCCGGGCGGCTCGGGAAACCGGCCGCGGCGAGACGGCCGGCGAGCGCGTCGGCCTGGTCCAGAGTGCGTACCGAAAGCATGAGATCGATGATGTCCTTGGCCGGCAGACCCGGCACCGCGGTCGACCCGATGTGATGCACCTCGGCGGAGCCGAGGGCGTCGCCGAGATGATGCCGGATCCGGGCGATCAGCCGGGCGGCCGCCTGCGGCCAGGCCGGATCGGGCGCCACGACGCTCAGCGCGGGCGACTTGCGGGCCGCGACGCCGAGCCGGACATTGCGCTCGAACTCCACCAGCCGGTCGTGCCACAGCGCGTCCACCCGGGCGTGCAGCGTTGTGAGATCAGCCACGTTCGGCAGCAGGACATCGGCGGCGGCCTCGCGGGTGGCGTCGTCGGCCTGCGCGCCGATCCGGGCGGCGGCCTCGGCCGCCGACATGCCACGATCGCGCACCAACCGCTGGACCCGCACCTCACGGTCCGCCGCCACCACGACCACCAGCTGGTACGTCGGAGCGAGTCCCGTCTCCACCAGCAGCGGAACGTCGTTCACCACGATCGCGTCGTCCGGCGCGTCCTGGATCATCTCGGCGGTGCGCGCCCGGACCCGCGGGTGGATGATCCGCTCCAGCCGGCGGCGGGCCGCCTCGTCGCCGAAGACCTTGGCGCCGAGCGCGGGCCGGTCCAGCGCGCCCTCCGGCGTGAGCACCCCCGACCCGAACGCGTCGACGATCTCGGCGAGCCCGTCGGTGCCCGGCTCGACCACCTCGCGGGAGAGCCTGTCGGCATCGACGACCACCGCGCCGAGCTGCGCGAGCCGAGTGGCCACGGCACTCTTGCCCGCGCCGATACCACCGGTGAGACCGACCTTCAGCATGCGGCCCAGTATTCCGTCCCGGGGTCACGACTCGGCGAACGGCCGGGGCCGGAAATGCGGAAAGACCGCCCCGGCCGAGGCCGGGACGGTCTTTCTCAGGTGCTGCTTACCGGAGCAACCGGACTGGTCAGCTCTTGCCGCCGGCCAGCTTCTCGCGCAGGGCGGCGAGAGCCTCGTCGGTGGCCAGGGTGCCCGCGGGCTCCTCGGCGGAGCGCGCCGGGGCCGACGAGCTCGAGGTGGTCGACGACGAGGTGGTCACGCCACCGGCCGGAGCCGGGTTGAGCGCGGCCTCGGCGTCGGCGTCGCGGGACGCCTGCACCTGCTTGGTGTGGGCCTCCCAGCGCTCGCGGGCGTCGGCGTACTGCTTCTCCCACGTCTCGCGCTGCTTCTCGAAGCCCTCGAGCCACTCGCCCGTCTCCGGGTCGAAGCCCTCCGGGTAGATGTAGTTGCCCTCGGCGTCGTACGTCGCGGCCATGCCGTAGAGGGTCGGGTCGAAGTGCTCCTCGCCCTCGACGAAGCCCTCGTTGGCCTGCTTGAGCGACAGCGAGATCCGGCGACGCTCCAGGTCGATGTCGATGACCTTGACCAGGACGTCGGAGCCCACCTGGACGACCTGCTCGGGCAGCTCGACGTGACGCTCGGCCAGCTCGGAGATGTGCACCAGGCCCTCGATGCCGTCGTCCACGCGGACGAAGGCGCCGAACGGAACCAGCTTGGTGACCTTACCCGGCACGATCTGGTTGATCGCGTGGGTCCGGGCGAACTGACGCCACGGGTCCTCCTGCGTCGCCTTCAGCGACAGCGAGACGCGCTCGCGGTCCAGGTCGACGTCCAGAACCTCGACCTCGACCTCCTGGCCGACCTCGACGACCTCGGACGGGTGGTCGATGTGCTTCCAGGAGAGCTCGGAGACGTGCACCAGGCCGTCCACGCCACCCAGGTCCACGAAGGCACCGAAGTTGACGATCGAGGACACGACGCCCTTGCGGACCTGGCCCTTCTGGAGCTTGTTGAGGAACTCGGTGCGAACCTCGGACTGCGTCTGCTCGAGCCAGGCGCGGCGGGACAGAACCACGTTGTTCCGGTTCTTGTCCAGCTCGATGATCTTCGCCTCGAGCTCGCGGCCGACGTACGGCTGGAGGTCGCGGACACGACGCATCTCGACCAGGGAGGCCGGCAGGAAGCCACGGAGGCCGATGTCCAGGATGAGACCACCCTTGACAACCTCGATGACCGAACCGCGGACGACGCCGTCCTCTTCCTTGATCTTCTCGATGGTGCCCCAGGCACGCTCGTACTGAGCGCGCTTCTTCGAGAGGATCAGGCGACCTTCCTTGTCCTCCTTGGTGAGGACGAGGGCTTCGATGTGGTCACCGACCGACACCACTTCCGCGGGGTCCACGTCGTGCTTGATCGACAACTCGCGCGAGGGGATGACGCCCTCGGTCTTGTAGCCGATGTCGAGCAGGACCTCGTCCCGATCGACCTTGACGACGGTGCCTTCGACAATGTCGCCGTCGTTGAAGTACTTGATGGTCTCGTCGATGGCTGCGAGGAAAGCTTCCTCAGAGCCGAGGTCGTCGACGGTGACACGGTTGGCGCTCGAGGTGGCCTCGATGCTGCTCGTCATGTGGACAGTTGCTCCGAACGGATGGATTCGTGGTGTCTCCCGCGCTCGGCGGAACTGCCGCTGGAAGCGGCACGAACGAACGAGAGAACCAACCGAGGAGCAGTCAGATCATTACCAGTCGATCATGCCGGGACCGGCGACCGTGGAACCTGCTCCCTGCCGAGGCACACGTTCCGCGAGCGCATCGACTAGCTTACCGTGCGCATTACCACAGGTTGCAAGCCCTCCTGAGGACCGCGGCACATTGTTCGGACGGAACCCGTCATCATGCCCGTTTTGAGCCGAATCAGGACGGCTGACACGCCTGCCGTACCGTGGTCGAGTGACCGAGATCCCCACGATCGAGCCGACCTCCCCCCGCCGGGTGACCGAGGAGGAGACGCGCCACGCGAACCGATCCTGGTGGGATCTCGACGCGGACGACTATCAGGACGAGCACGGAGCCTTCCTCGGCGACGTCGATTTCGTCTGGTGCCCGGAGCGGCTGCGCGAGGCCGACGCGGGACTGCTGGGTGACGTCCGGGGCAAGGATGTCCTGGAGCTCGGCGCCGGCGCCGCCGCCGGCGCCCGGTGGTTGCGGTCGCAGGGCGCCCGCGCGGTCGCGATGGACCTGTCCGCGGGCATGTTGCGGCACGCTCAGGCCGCGGCCGCCAGGTCCGGCGTACGCGTACCGCTCGTCCAGTCGGATGCCCTCGCCCTACCGTTCCGGCCGGCGTCGTTCGACATCGTGTGCACCGCCTTCGGCGCCATCCCGTTCGTGGCCGACTCCGCCGCCGCGATGCGCGAGGTGGCCCGGGTGCTCCGTCCCGGCGGCAGCTGGGTGTTCTCCGTCACACACCCGATGCGCTGGGTCTTCTGGGACGAGCCCGACGAGAGCGGCCTGCTCGCCCGGAATTCGTACTTCGACCGCTCGCCGTACGTCGAGCGCGACGAGCACGGCCGGCTCACCTACCTGGAGCAGCACCGGACTCTGGGCGACCGGATCCGCGAGCTGGTGGCGGCCGGCTTCGTCCTGCGCGACCTGGTCGAGCCGGAGTGGCCGGCCGGGCACGAGGAGACCTGGGGCCAGTGGAGCCCGCTGCGCGGCCGGCTCTTCCCCGGCACCGCCATCTTCGTCTGCGACCTGCCGGCCCGCTGACGGTTCTCTCCTGCCGGACCGGGTATTGCCCTGGTCATGGCCGATGAAGACCTGACAAAGGGCGACAAGGTGACCTGGCGCAGCCACGGCGAGAACGTGCACGGCACCGTCGAGCAGAAGATCACCGAACGGACCGAGGCGGCCGGGCGCACCGTGGCGGCGTCCTCCGACGACCCGCAGTACCGCGTCCGGAGCGACAAGACCGGCAAGGACGCGGTGCACAAGCCGGGGGCGCTGAAGCATGGCTGACACGTACGCGGAATTCCGCGAAGCGGTCAACATGAGCGCCGCCGACCTGAAGAAGTGGCTCGGCACCGACGAGTCGAAGGACGTCGGGCAGAAGGCCTCGGCCGGCGCCGAGTCGGTCGGCCACGACTCCGGTCGCAAGATCGTCCAGCTGCTGGGCAAGAAGAAGTCCGCCCTCAGCGAGGCGGACGAGGAGCACATGCGCAAGGTCGTCGGTTACGTGCACCGCCACCTCGCCCAGCGCCCGGAGGGCGACGTCACCGAGACGAAGTGGCGGTACTCCCTGATGAACTGGGGACACGACCCGCTGAAGGGCTAGGTCGCGTGCAGCAGGCCGGCGAGCAGGATCAGGGTGGCCGGGACGGCGCGGTAATAGACCCAGGTGCCGCGGCGGTCGCTGTCGACCAGGCCGGCCTCGCGCAGGATCCGCAGGTGGTGCGAGATGGTCGGGCCGGTCAGGTGGAAGGCGCTGCTGAGGTCGCAGACGCAGATCTCGCCGTCGGCCGCCGAGGCGATCATCGACAGGAGCCGCAGCCGGACCGGATCGCCGAGCGCCTTGAACATCGCGGCGAACTCGGTCGCGCTCGACGCCGGCAACGGCGCGACGGTCAGGCCGACGCCGTCCACCGAGACCGAGACGACGTCGGGTGGAACGGACGGATTCGTCATGCCGACAACCGAGCTGGTCAGGCGCGGCACGGCCGGATGAACGGTCTGCTCCATCGACATCGATCGGCTCGACATCGGTCCAGCGTGGCAGATCGGAGCAAGCCGCGAAGCCCCCGGGGTACCCGAAACTCCGCCGAGACGCCCGAACGAGCCCAAAAACCGCCAACCATCACCCACCCGTGGCGCCCGGCCACGCGCGGGACCGTCGCGGGGACGGCCGCCGCGCGCGGCGTGGCCGTCAGTGGTCGGCGCCGTTCCAGTCGCGGCCGGTGCCGACCGAGACCTCCAGCGGCACGGAGAGCGGATAGGCCCCGCCCATCTCCCGCCGGACCAGCTCCTCCAGCGCGTCCCGCTCCCCCGGCGCCACCTCGAACACCAGCTCGTCGTGCACCTGGAGAAGCATCCGCGAGGAGAGCCCGGACGAGCGCAGCGCCGCGTCCACCTTCAGCATGGCGACCTTGATGATGTCCGCGGCCGAGCCCTGGATCGGCGCGTTCAGCGCCATCCGCTCGGCCATCTCCCGCCGCTGCCGGTTGTCGCTGCTCAGGTCGGGCAGGTACCGCCGGCGGCCCAGGATGGTCGCGGTGTAGCCGTCCTTGCCGGCCTGGAGCACCACGGCCTTGAGGTAGTCGCGCACGCCGCCGAAGCGCTGGAAGTACTCCTCCATCAGCGCCTTGGCCTCGTCGTTCGAGATGGTCAGCTGGTTGGAGAGGCCGAACGAACTCAGACCGTACGCCAAGCCGTAGTTCATCGCCTTGATCTTGCGGCGCTGGTCGGCGGTGACCTGGTCGAGCTCGACGTGGAAGACCGAGGAGGCGGTCGCGGCGTGGAAGTCGGCGCCGGAGTTGAACGCCGCGATCAGCGCCTCGTCCTTCGACAGGTGCGCCATGATCCGCATCTCGATCTGGCTGTAGTCGGCGGTCATCAGCTGCTCGAACTCGCCGCCGACGACGAACGCCCGGCGGATCCGCCGGCCCTCCTCCGTGCGGATCGGGATGTTCTGCAGGTTCGGATCGGTGGACGACAGCCGGCCGGTCGCGGCCACCGTCTGGTTGAACGTGGTGTGGATCCGCCCGTCGTCGGAGACCGACTTGAGCAGCCCGTCCACCGTCGACTTCAGTTTCGCCATGTCGCGGTACCGCAGGAGGTGGGCCAGCAGCGGATCCTCGGTTTTCGCGAAGAGGTCCTGGAGGGAGTCCGCGTCGGTGGTGTACCCCGACTTGATCTTCCGAGTCTTGGGCAGGTTGCGCTCGACGAAGAGGATCTCCTGGAGCTGCTTGGGCGAGCCCAGGTTGAACTCCCGGCCGTGCACCTCGTGCGCCGCCTGCTGGGCCGCTTTCACCTCGGCGGCGAAGGTCGCCTCCAGCTCGGAGAGGTAGCCGGTGTCGGCGGCGATGCCCTTGCTCTCCATCTCGGCGAGCACCACCGCGAGCGGCAGCTCCACCTCGGCGAGCAGGCGCTGCGACGCGCCGCCGTCCCGGGACAGCTCGGCGGTGAGCACGTCGGCCAGGTCGAGGGTGGCCCGGGCGCGCAGCATCACGCCCTCCTCGGCCGCGGTGTCCTGGCCGTCGCCGTCGAACGAGAGGGCGAGCTGGCCGTCGTCCGGCGCGTCGACCTTCAGCTCGCGTTTGAGGTAACGCAGCGCCAGGTCGGTGAGGTCGTAGCCGCGCTGGTCGGGTTTCGCCAGGTAGGCGGCGAGGGCAGTGTCGGTGGTGACGCCGTCGAACGCCCAGCCGTGCGCCCGGAACGCGAGCAGGGCCGGCTTGGCGTCGTGGATCACCTTGGGCCGGGCCGGGTCGGCGAGCCAGGCGGCGACCGCGCGCTCGTCCGTCTCGTCCAGGGCGGCCGGGTCGAACCAGGCGGCCGGGCCGCTGCCGGTGGCCACCGCGATGCCGGTCACCTGGCCGGTGCCGCGGCCGAAGGAGCCGGTGACGGCGAGACCGACCGGGGCGGCCGCGGCGTGCTCGGTGAGCCAGCCGGCCACCTCGCCGGCCCGCAGCACCTGCCCGGCCAGGTCGAAGCCGGACTCGGCCTCGGGCTCGACGGCCTCGAGGTAGGAGTAGAGCCGCTCGCGGAGCACCCGGAACTCGAGGGCGTCGAACAACTGGTGCACGGCCTCGCGGTCCCAGCCGTGCCAGCGCACGTCCTCCGGCCGCAGCGGCAGCTCCAGGTCGCGGATCAGCGCGTTGAGCTCGTAGTTGCGCATGACCTCGGCGAGGTGGGCGCGCAGGCTCTCGCCGGCCTTGCCCTTGATCTTGTCGACGTTCGCGATGACGCCGTCCAGGCCGCCGTACTCATTGATCCACTTGGCGGCGGTCTTGTCGCCGACGCCGGGCACGCCGGTCAGGTTGTCGCTGGACTCGCCGACCAGGGCGGCCTTGTCCCGATAGCGCGACGGGGGGACGAAATACTTCGCCTCGATGGCCTCGGGGGTCATCCGCCAGACCTCGGAGACGCCGCGGACCGGGTAGAGGATGGTGACGTGCTCCTCGGCGAGCTGGAACGCGTCCCGGTCACCGGAGGAGATGATCACCTCCATGCCGGCCGCGCGGGCCTGCGTCGCCAGCGTCGCGATGACGTCGTCGGCCTCGTAGTTCTCCTTGGTCACCACCGGGATGCGCAGCGCCTCCAGGACCTCCTGGATCAGGCTGACCTGGCCCTGGAACGGCGCCGGGGTCTCCGAGCGGCCGGCCTTGTAGTCCGCGTACTTCTCGGTGCGGAAGGATTTCCGGGAGAGGTCGAAGGAGACCACGATGTGGGTCGGCTTCTCGTCGCGCAGCATGTTGATGAGCATCGACGTGAAGCCGAACACCGCGTTGGTGTGCTGGCCGGTGGCCGTCGAGAAATTCTCCACGGGCAGGGCGAAATACGCCCGGTAGGCCAGCGAATGACCGTCTAGCAGCAGCAGGCGGGGGGTCGTCGCGTCGTCACTCACGTCCAGGAACTCTAGTCCCGGGGTACGACAGAAACGGCGACCGCCCCGCCCGCCTTACAGCACCTTGCTCAGGAACGCCTTGGTGCGTTCCTGCTGCGGATTCGCGATGACCTCGTCCGGCCGGCCCTTCTCGACGACGACCCCGCCGTCCATGAAGACCACCTCGTCGGCCACCTCCCGGGCGAAACCGATCTCGTGGGTCACCACGATCATCGTCATCCCGTCCCGGGCCAGACCCTTCATCACCTCGAGCACCTCACCGACCAGCTCCGGGTCGAGGGCGCTGGTCGGCTCGTCGAAGAGCATCACCTTGGGCCGCATGGCCAGGGCCCGGGCGATCGCCACCCGCTGCTGCTGGCCACCGGAGAGCTGACCGGGGTAGTTCTCCACCTTCTCGGCCAGGCCCACCCGGTCGAGCAGCGCCAGGGCCCGGTCCCGGACCTCGGCGCGGCTCTCCCGCTTCACCCGGCAGGGCGCCTCCATGACGTTGTCCAGGACGGTCATGTGCGGGAAGAGGTTGAACCGCTGGAACACCATGCCGATCGACTGCCGCTGCTTGGCGATGTCCCGCTCGTTCATCTCGTGCAGCTTGCCGCCGCGCTCGCGATAACCGACCAGCTCGCCGTCGACCATGATCCGGCCGGCGTTGAGTTTCTCCAGGTGGTTGATGCAGCGCAGGAACGTCGACTTGCCCGACCCGGACGGGCCGAGCACGCAGCTCACGCCGCCGGACGGCACGGTCAGGTCGACACCCTTGAGCACCTCGAGCGAGCCGAAGTACTTGTGGACGTTCTCCGCCTTCACCATCTCGGTCATGTGATCCGCCCGCCCTGCTCGACCTGGATGTCCCGGAGCCGCTGCTTGGCCTTGCCGGCCGCGCCGTACCCCTTGCCGAAGTGCCGTTCCACGAAGTACTGGCCGATCATCAGCACGCTGCAGATGATCAG
Organism: Actinoplanes ianthinogenes; assembly: GCF_018324205.1. NCBI lineage: Bacteria > Bacillati > Actinomycetota > Actinomycetes > Micromonosporales > Micromonosporaceae > Actinoplanes > Actinoplanes ianthinogenes. The sequence goes on along the minus strand of NZ_AP023356.1, from coordinate 6,703,163 downwards.
ATACCAGATCAGGGCGGCGACCAGGCTGGGCAGGACCACGAAGGTACGGGCCTCGACCTGCTGGATCTGGAAGAACAGCTCCGTGGCCACCGGGACGTAGGCCACCAGTGAGGTGTCCTTGACCATCGCGATGATCTCGTTGCCGGTCGGCGGCACGATCACCCGCATCGCCTGCGGCAGCACCACCCGGCGCAGCACCTGGCCACGGGACATGCCCAGGGCCACCGCCGCCTCGCTCTGCCCCGCGTCGATCGACTGGATGCCGGCCCGGACGATCTCGGCCATGTAGGCCGCCTCGGACAGGCCCAGCGCGAGCACGCCGGCCACGAACCCGGCGAGCAGGTCGGTCGACCTGATGCTGAAGAACTGCCCGTTGAAGTCGTCGATGCCGAACAGCGCGCCGATCTGTTTATCGAACGGCAAGCCGAAGCCGATCCGGCTCCAGAGGATGTTGAGGTTACCGAAGAGGATCGCCAGCACCAGTCGCGGCGCGGCCCGGAAGAACCAGGTGTAGACCCAGGCCACCGAGGAGAGCACCTTGTTCGACGAGAGCCGCATGATCGCGATGATCACGCCCAGCACGATGCCGAGCAGCATCGAGAAGAACGTGAGCAGCAGCGTGCCGCGCAGACCCCGCAGGATCGGCTCGGTGAACATCACGCCGCGCTTGCCCGGGGCGTACTCGAGGAAGATGAACGACCAGCGGAACCCGGAGTTGGTCAGCAACAGGTGGGCGAACATGGCGACGAGCACCGTCAGGACGGCGACCATCACCCATCTGCCGGGGTGCCGCACGGGCACGGCCTTGATCGCCTCAGGCCGTTCCCGTGCGGTCTCTGTCTCTTGCGTCATTCCCGGACGACGATCAGGAGGCCGGGTTCACCGCGGGCGCGTCGATGGCACCGGCCGCGACGCCCCACTTGTCGAGGATCGTCTTGTAGGTGCCGTCGGCGATGAGCGCCTTGACCGCCTCCGCGATGACGTTCGCGAACTCGGTCTGGTCCTTGCCGACGGCGTAGCCGTACGGCGCGGAGTCGTAGATGTCACCGAGCAGGGCGAGCTGGCCGGCGGTCTGCTTGACCGCGTACGCCGTCACCGGGGAGTCGGCCAGCATGGCCTCGTCCTTGCCGGTCACCACGGCGTTGGTGGCGTCCGACTGGGCCTGGTACTGGTCGATGGTGATCTTCGCCTTGCCGGCCTCGGTGCACTTCTTCGACCGGGCCGCGATGTCGTCGGCCTGCACCGTGGAGGTCTGCACCGCGATCTTCTTGCCGCAGGCGTCGTCCGGGTTGATCGTGGCGCCGGTCTTGGCCGCCCACTGGGTGCCCGCGGAGAAGTAGGAGATCATGTTGACCTCCTTCAGCCGGTCCGCGTTGATCGTGAAGGACGAGACGCCGACGTTGTACTTGCCGCTGCCGACGCCCGGGATGATGCTGTCGAACTTGGCGGTCTGCCACTCGGTCTTAAGGCCCAGCTTCTGGCCGACCGCGTTGAACAGGTCCACGTCGAAACCGATGATCGTCTTGCCGTCGGTGTCGATGAACTCGCTGGGGGCGTACGTCGAGTCGGTGCCGATGACCAGCTTGCCGGCCGACTTGATGCTCGCGGGGACCTTGTCGGCGAGCGAGGTGTCGGCGGCCGCGCTCGGCGCGGTACCGGTGCTGCCGGTGTCGGACTCCTCGCCACAGGCGGACAGCGACACGGTCAGCGCCGCCGCCACGGCCACGCCGAGGATCGCCCGCCGGCCGGGGGTGATGCGGAACATGGGTACTCCTAAGGGGTGTGCGAGGAAATCAGGCGACGCCGAGGTAGGCGTCCTTGACCGCGGGGTCGGTCAGGAGGTCCTGTCCGGTGCCCTCCTTGACGATCCGGCCCGTCTCCAGAACGTACGCGCGGTGCGCCCGGGAGAGTGCCTGCTGCGCGTTCTGTTCCACCAGCAGCACGGTCGTGCCCTGCTGGTTGATCTCCACGATGATGTCGAAGATCTGCTGGATCAGCATCGGCGCGAGGCCCATCGAGGGCTCGTCGAGCAGGAGCAGCTTGGGGCGGCTCATCAGCGCCCGGCCGACCGCGAGCATCTGCTGCTCGCCGCCGGAGAGCGTGCCGCTGCTCTGCTTCTCGCGCTCCTTGAGCCGCGGGAACAGGGTGAACACCCGGTCCATGTCCTGGGCGATCTCGGCCTTGTTGCGCCGGGTGTAGGCGCCCATGTCGAGGTTCTCCCGGACGGTCATGCCCGGGAAGACGCCCCGGCCCTCGGGCGACTGGGACACCCCGCGCACCACCCGCAGGTCGGCGCGCATCTTGGTGATGTCCTGACCGTCGAAGACGATCGAGCCCTGGGCGATCGGGCGCAGGCCGGAGATGGCCTTCATCGTGGTGGTCTTGCCGGCGCCGTTGGCGCCGATCAGGGCCACGATCTCGCCCTGGCCGACGGTCAGGCTGATGCCGTGCAGGGCCTGGATCCGCCCGTACAGCAGCGTGACGTCCTTCAGCTCAAGCAGCATCGGTGGGCACCCCCAGGTAAGCGGCGATGACCGCCGGGTTGTCGCGCACCTCGGCCGGCGTGCCCTCGGCGATCTTCTTGCCGAACTCGAGCACCACGATCCGGTCGGTCACGCCCATCACCAGGCGCATGTCGTGCTCGATCAGCAGCACGGTGACGCCGGTGTCCCGGATCTTCCGGATCAGGCCGAGCAGGTCCTCCTTCTCCGCCGGGTTGAAGCCGGCGGCCGGCTCGTCCAGGCAGAGCAGGGTCGGGTTGGTGGCCAGCGCCCGGGCGATCTCCAGCCGGCGCTGCTCGCCGTAGGAGAGGTTCCGGCTGACCTCGCCGGCCCGGTGCTCGATGCCGACGAAGCGGAGCAGCTCCATCGACTTGGCCCGGCCCTCGCGCTCCTCCCGCCAGAACCGCGGCAGGCGGAACAGCGCGCTGATCACACTGGTCTTGAAGTGGGCGTCGGCGCCCACCATCACGTTCTCCAGCGCGGTCATCTCCGGGAACAGCCGGACGTTCTGGAACGTCCGGGCGATCCCGCCGCGGGTGATCTCGTGCTTCTTCTTGCCGATCAGCGACTGGCCCTGGAACCGGATCTGCCCGCTGGTCGGCCGGTAGACACCGGTCATCGCGTTGAAGCAGGTGGTCTTGCCGGCGCCGTTCGGGCCGATCAGGCCGAAGATCTCGCCCTTGCGCAGCGCGAAGCTGATCCCGTTCAGCGCCACCACGCCGCCGAAGCGGAGCGTGACGTTGTCCATCTCCAGCAGCACGTCGCTGTCCGGCGCCGACTTACCCGCCGGCGCCGCGTCGGATTCCGGCCCCGTCGAGGCGGCCTCGTCCACCGGGCCCGCGCTGAAGCGGTCGAGCTCCTCCGGAGTCTCGATGTGTGGCTCGCTCATTGCGGCGCAGCCTCCTTCTCGCGGTCCTTGAGCTCCATCGCGCGCCGCCTGCTCGGGATCAGGCCCTGCGGCCGCAGCACCATGATCAAGATGATCATCGCGCCGAACAGCGCGAACCGGTACTCGTACAGGTCGGTGTCGAACGGGCCCTGGATGCCCCGGAGCCGGTTCGGGATGTACGAGATCAGCGCGCCACCCAGGATCGCGCCGGCGATGTTGCCGGAGCCACCCATGACCACGCCGGCCAGCACCAGGATCGAGAACTGCAGGATGAACGTCTGCGAGTTGATGAAGCCGGTCTCGCCGGCGAACATCACGCCGCCCAGGCCGCCGATGAACGCGCCGATGGCGAACGCCCACAGCTTGAACTTGATCGTCCGGACACCCATGATCTCGGCGGCCTCCTCGTCCTCACGGATCGCGAGCCACGAGCGGCCGACCCGGCTGCGGTCGAGGTTGCGGACACCGAAGACGATCACGATCACCACGGTCAGGCCGAGCCAGAAGTACGGGATGGCGTCGGTGACCCCGAAGATCGGGGTGCCGTCGGACGTCTTGCCCGGCGGGTGCGGGATGCTGGAGAAACCGCGGTCACCGCGGGCCCAGGTGGCGCTGGTGGCGATGATCCGGATGATCTCGGCGAACCCGAGCGTCACGATCGCCAGGTAGTCGCCCCGCAGCCGCAGCGTCGGCCAGCCCAGCAGGACACCGGCCAGCATCGTCACGGCCAGCGCGGCCGGGATCGCGACCACCCAGCCGTACTGGGTGTGCAGGACGCTGTCCGGCGAGGTGAGCAGGGCGGTGACATAGGCGCCGACGGCGAAGAAGCCGACGTAGCCCAGGTCGAGCAGACCGGCGAAGCCGACCACCACGTTCAGGCCGAGGGCCAGCAGCACGTAGTACGACATCTCGAACAGGACGGTGGACCAGTCCACGCCGGTGGTGACGATCTGCGGGCCGATCAGCGGGACCTCACCGACGTACGGCAGCAGGTACGCCGCCGCGACGAACGCGATGATCACCAGCCAGCGCACCGGGGCGGGCTGACGGCCCAGCCACCCGCGCAGCTGGCGGCTGCTCTTGCCGCTTCCGGCGGCCGGCTTTTCAGCGATGGCACTCATGCGCGCGCCCTCCCCAGAGACTCGCCCAGCAGACCGGTCGGGCGGAACAGCAGGATCAGCACCAGGGCCACGAACGACGCGAGGTGCAGCCACTGGGTGCCGAAGAGTCCGGCCGCGTAGTTCTGCAACAGGCCGAGCAGGAGGCCGCCGAGCAGCGCGCCCCGCAGGTTGCCGATGCCGCCGAGCACGGCCGCGGTGAACGCTTCGATGCCCAGCAGGAAGCCCGCGTCGTACTTGGTCACGCCGACCTTCAGGTCGTACATCACCGCGGCGATGCCGGCCATCAGGCCACCGAGCAGGAAGACCAGGGCGATGACCCGGGACTTGTTGACGCCCATCAGGGCGGCGCTGTCCGGGTTCTGCGCGACGGCACGGATGCCGCGGCCGAGCCGGGACCCGTTGATGAAGCGGTCCAGCGCGAACATCATCACCAGGGCCAGCCCGATGATCAGGATCTGCAGGTTGGAGACCTGCATGTTGCCGATGCTGAACACCGTCGAGGGCTTGATCAGCGGCGGGACGCCCCGCGGGTTGCGGTGCGTCACCACGCCGACCACCTCGGAGATGACCAGCGAGGCGCCGATCGCGGTGATCAGGAAGGCGAGGGGCGGCGCGTTGCGCTTACGCAGCGGCCGGTACGCGACGACCTCCACCGCGAGCGCGGTGACGCCGGAGATGACGATCGCGGCGATCATGCCGAGGACCAGGTAACCGAGGACTGCGCCGACCGAGGGGGTGGCCGAGTTCTGGTCCAGGCCGAACCAGCCCCAGGAGATCAGGGCGGCGTAGGTGCCGAGGAGGAAGACTTCGGAGTGGGCGAAGTTGATCAGCCGAAGGACGCCGTAGACCAGGGTGTAGCCCAGGGCGAACAGGGCGATGATGGCACCCTGCTCCAGGCCGGTGATCGTCAGCGGCCCGAAGTCTTGGATCAGACCGGAGAAATTCACAAGAGGGCTCCAAAACGACGAGGTCGGTGTGGCCGGAGATCATCCGGCCACACCGGCCACACAGAGAGTTACCGCCGAGAGATCAGGAGACCTTGATCTCCACGTCCGCCTTCTCCTCGCCGGACGCGTCGAACTTGAACGCCCAGACCTTGATCAGGGTCGGGTCGAGCTCACCCGTGGAGGTCCACTTGTAGGTGTTCGCGAT